>SKVW01000154.1 GCA_007129255.1 Bacteroidales bacterium | reverse complement strand
AGAAGTAGAAACTTCCCTTGACTACTTTTTGCAGGCATACGAACTGAAGCCGGATAATGCACAGTTGCTGCATAATATTTCCATGGCATACCGGCAGTTAGGAAAAATGGAAGAAGCCATAACCTTTCAGCAGAAAAGCCAGGCCTTGCAGTAATAAAATCCCGAAAGCTTATTGCCTGTCACTGGCGGGTGATTATCACCTGTGCCCTGTCAGTATTGCCTATGGTCCGGAAAAACTCAACAAATTCATCATATTTTTCCTGAGGATGTGTGCCCCTACGGGTATAATACTGCCTTTCAAAAACCAACCTGTTTTCTTCAACCCTGTAATGTGCCCTGTAATAACCAAATTCATTATCAATTTCCAAATCCTCCGGAATGAAGCTAATTTCATAGGCTTCGGGTATTTCCCAGATTACCGTATCGGTATAAAGTGCGCTTGCATTTAAATAAATGGGATGGATCCGTTTGCTGGTAACCGGGGGTACCGACTCTCGCCTTGAAAGGATGTTGGGTTGCAGTAAAATGCGGTTTCCAGCCCTGGACACATAATGGTTGGTTTTTGCATGAATGTGCTCTTCCAGCACCGGGAGTTGTCCTTGCAAAAGGTTAAAAGAAATATCCAGGATTTCAGGGTTATTGATCCCGAGATTTTCCTGGTAATATCGAAGTTGATCGCCGCTTCCCCTGAAAGAAACCCCAAGCCGGTCACCCAGTCGCAGGCCTTTATACAAGGTGTTTTTTTGGAATTCCACATCCTCATTGGGATGTAAACGGGCTTCAATTTTTCGCAAACGGTGGTTTTCCTCATGTCCGTATGCAGGGGTGCGTGTAAGTTTACCCCCTTCAGGGGTGATGAGCAAAACATGGCGGTTTGCGTTGTTGCTTCCGATGTACCCCATCGGTATCCTGTTGTTGGTACATTCCAGCCAAAGGGTATCCTGGCCAACAGGAACACAAAGAATCACGTGGTTAAAGGCTTTTGTAGAAAATTCAGGTTTCGCGGGTATCCTTGCTTCTCCATGGTGAATCAATGTATAATATGAACTGACCCCTACTTCATCCAGCATGGATTTGGTATAATTTACCAGTGCCTTGCAATCCCCGTATCCTGTTTCGTCAACAGTTTCTGCATCGAAGGGTTGAAAACCCCCAATCCCTAGCTGAATGCTAACGTAACGGGTGCGGGATTGCATATATTCATAAATTATTCTTGTTTTTTCCATCTGATCTTCAATGCCTTCGGTCAGGGCATGCAGTTTCTGGCGGGTTTTTTCCGGCAGGGACTGACGGCCTTCATTCAGCCCTGCTATCCATTTTCCATAATTTTCCCAGTTGCTCATATCGCCGGGGACACGGTCATATTGAAAATCGTTGGAACCTGCCAGCAAGTGGATTGCAATGCGGTGAAAAGGGGGCATGTAACTCTCGGACTTTATAGCCGGTAATTCTTTAAGTTCCCATTTGCGGGCCATTCTCCTGGCCGGCATGGAAATTTCCGATTCGAGATCATCATGGTTGTAAACCTGGTAACGGTATTCCATTTCTCGGGGAGTGATAAGGGTAAAGCTGGTTTGTTGCACCGAAACCCCGGCTACCATTTGGGGAAACCAATCCGGGAAAAAGAAACCCCTGCGGTAATCTACCTCATATTCAAATTCAACGGTAAAGGGCAATTGACTTTGATAAATATCGGTATAGATCAACCGGTTGTCTTCATAGAGAGAGAAAGAAGAAGCTGCGCTGCGATCCATGAATTCCCGGCTTCTCAGATCGCGGATCTTGTTTCCTTTGGCATCGTAAATGGTTCCGGAAAGGTTACTTACCCTGCGAAAGTCGTCATATTGAACATAAAGATCGGCCAGTCCTTCGGCCCTGCGCTCCAGGATGGTAATGACGCGACGCTCGGTATAGCTTGCTCTCCTCTCGGATCTGACTTCAAAGGTTTCATGCCTTTCCCTGATCACGGCAATGGCATCTTCTTTGAGATGATCCGGAATGTTGGCCACATCGTAAGGATTTCCCGACCAGGCTGAGCCAGAAGCCAACAGGAAAACCGTCAGTAAAGCACCCAAAAGCCGGGATATATGGAGGTTTTTTTTCATAGTGAGAATGCGGTAAAGTGCACCGGCCGCCATTCCGAAGGCCGGTGCAGCAAGTTATAAAAAGAATTATATAGCAGTTAATACGATTTGTTCGGTTTGCTTTTCAACCATTTTCCCGAAAAAACTTTTCAGTCCATCATAATCTGAGGGTAAAAACATGGTTTTGAGCACTTCAAACGTAGAATGTACCTCAATTTGATTTTTTTCATTTAAGCGGACTGCAAAATCAAAATTGGCCTGATCATCATAGGTGATATTGAGGGATTCCGGTAAAAAATCCACTTCAAAACCTTCGGGTATTTCAAAAATCATGGAAATTTGCTCTTTGAAAGGCACGGTAAAGTCCACAGGATAGTTTCTTTCATCAATTCGGAATGGGTTTTCTTCCAGCGCCTCAAAAAGCAAAGGAGTGAAAAGGATCATATCCCCGGCATGGCTTATGGCTTCGGCCAGTTCCATGTCCATTTCCTTAATAATGGGTTGGTCCAGATCCTCTGCATTCTCTATGGTGAGTGAAGTGATCTCTAATCCGGGTACCTCTTCCTGCAAACTTTTAATATAATCATCCTGGTTTAATTCCCTTTCCAGATCACGCCGAATGGAGTATGCAGCGTAGTCGCTGTTTTCGGCCCTTGAGTTTCCTTTGAGGTTACCTTGTTGGTCTATAGAAAAATGGTAATTCCTTTTTTCAAGAGAAGGAAAATCTGTTTCCAGCTTCACCCATTCAGCATTGTTATCCTTTATCCTGCGTCCTTCCCCGTTAAGTGCCCTGGCAGGGATCATTCCGGGAGGACAAAAAGTATCGGTGGCATCCAGCAACATTACTTCTCCATCATCCAGGGTTAGGGCAGCCAACACATAGTTAAACCTGGACATGGTCGGGAAAGACGGGATGACAATGCCATTATCGCGTGTACTGGAGACCACCGGGTCGGCATTTATTCCAAGTTGTCTTAACGCAGCTACAAGCATAAGATTAATATCTGCGGCATTGCCTGTTCCTTCGCGCAATATGTTGCGGGGAGAGCCACTGGCATAAATTCCCCTTCGCTCGTTCCAGCGGATATTGTCATGAATATAATTCAATGCTGCGACAATTTTTTCTGTTTCAGTGGTGGCTGTTTCATCAAGGTCTTCCATTTCCCGGCGCAGCTGCCTGCTTCCGGAAAGAAAACCTCCAAAACGATCATCTTCCCTGAGGCGCTCGTCAATATCCAGCCAGCTGAGGGTATAAGGTATGGGTGTTTGCCCCGGAAAATTAATACTGGACAACTCGAAGCGGATCATGGATAAAAAATTGCGGATGTTACTGGTATATGGCTCGCTGCGCATGGCAGGAACATCGCTCATTACCCATTTGTAGGTAGTTGTTGAGGCAGTTACCCGGCCGGTACCATCTCTTGGACGATTGCCCATGGGAAGCAAATAGGTCATAGAAGCAACGTCCTGTTCTGCAATATCCAGGGTCTCATAGCCCTGCATGTAAAACTGATAATTATAAAATTCCGGAAGTTCAAGATTGTATTCGCTGTATTCAACAGGAACGGTATGCTGAAATTGCCAGGAGGGCAGGTTGTATAAAAAAGGAGAGCGAATGGTGTACCGGTATTCAACGATTGACCCTGGCTGTATATCAGGGAAGCTGAATTTAATGGTCCTCAGGTTTTCCGAAGTTCTTTCGGTCATCCCGTCTCTTGATCTTATGCGGGTAGACCTTACCCGGCTGCCATCCAGATTGTGCACATGTCCTCTGAAGCGGGACATGTTTTCCCGGGTTCCACGGATATCCAATAGCGGAATGGAAAAATCAGCCCAGTCATAACCGTCTTCATTAAGAATTTGCACACGGATCTGCTTTTCGTATACATAATAAAAACTGCCGCTTCTTGTATCTAGGTCCATATAAGTGTTTCCGTAATCATACAGGATGACAGCAGATGCATCAGGGTCTTTTTCATATTCCCCCTGGATAAAATCTTCGGCCGATACACGACCAACACGGAAAGGCTGGGCCTGGGCATTGATCAGGGAAACGGTCATAAATAAAAATAAAATGCATAGGATTCCCCATGGTTTGGTTTTGTTGAGTGTGGTCATAAAGCAGTTGTTTTGAAGGAATAAAAAATAAAAATAATTAAAGATAAACTATGGTAGACTTTTAACTAGTGGTGTTTAATCAATTAGAGATAAAAACAATTTGTTCCCTGTTTTTATTAACTATATGGTCAAAAAACTCTTTAACCTGTTTATAATTAGCTGCTTCGAAGACAGGTGAGCCAATAATGGTATTGGCTCTGAGCTGAATTCGATTTTCTCCCTTTTTTTCTGAAAAAAACTCATAAACCAATTCATTTTTCCATTTTACCTGATAATCGTCCGGTAAATGATCCAGGGAAAATTGCTTAGGAAATTGAAGATTAATGATTACTTCTGTTTGGCTGGGTTGTCCAAAGTAAACAGGATATTGTCTTTCTTCCTGGCGAAATTGGTTTTCTTTCAGGCTTTCAAACAGGAGGGGTGAAAAATAAAATTCATTTGGTATCTGGCTTTGAGAAGGTTCAACTGAAAAGGAAGCTTCCGCTACGATAGGATTGTTGGGGTTTTCAGGGATTATTAGATCAAATTGCTCGAGGATTGCTTCCAGATCTTGTTGAGTTCTGTCATAAAACCATTCTTTACCCCTGGTTTCGATATGGCCTTTTAAAAGGTGGCGAGCATAATCATGATATGTATACTCCATTCGCCCTGATAGCCTTCCATTTTCTTCCAGCACCAGGTTATAGGTTTTCACGGTTTTTGGGAAGTCCGGGTTAATCAGGGGGATCCATTCCGATGAATTTTCGGTAATGATTCTTCCTTTGCCATTGATAACACGGGGTGGGATATACCCTGGCGGTAAAACGGGGTCTGTGGCATCCAGCAGCACATAATCGTCGTTCTGTTTTTTAACGGCCGCCAAAAGGTAGTCAAACTTAAGGGTAGGGCTTTTGTAATTGAGATGGCCTCCTTTTACCGTACTTAGCAAAACCGGCCTGGCATCCAATCCATAATTCTTTAAAAAGGCAATGAGCAGCAGGTTTATTTCAGCGGCATTACCGCTTCCGGATTCAATAACGGCATAAGGAAATTGATTCGTGAGATAGGAAGAGCGATTGTTCCACCTGACTTTTTCCCGAATGACCTCAAGGGCTTTTTCCATGATCTCTTCTTCACTTTTTTCTTTTTCAAATTGGGCGAGTTTATTTACTTCAAACATGGCAGAGCTCAGAAAGCTACCAAAACGGTCGTGTTCATACAGGCCTTTCTGCACATCATTCCAGGTTCGGGTAAAATTATTTGGAGGTCTGTCCGGCCATTGTTCGCCCACCATTTCAAATTTCATGGATGCCAAATAGTTATTGATATTGTCCGTAAAAGGTTCCTCGCGAAAAGCCGGTATATTCTTTGCAAACCAGCGGAACTCCTTAGCATCAATATTTACATTGAGATGTCCGGCATCCAGTGCAGTACCATAAGCACTGGCAGAACGGTTTACCCGGATATTTTCAACCACCTCCCTTGTTTCCGCTTCATCCAATTCGATCAATCCCCGGTAGTTCATCCTATAGCTAAATATGGATAAAAGGGACAAAGAAAACTCACTGTGCTCCACCGGAAATTCATATTGAAATTGCCAGTTTCGCAGGTGCGAAAGAAAATCTGAGGTAATGGTATACCTTACTTCAATTAGGGATCCGGGTTTAACATTGGGAAGTGCAAACCTAAGCTCATGCCAATTGTCTCTGACATGTTCAGTATACCCGTGACGTTGCCTTACCCGTTCGCGATCGGGCCTGCGTTCTCCGGGATTATAAATATGAGCCCGGAAGCGGGAAATGGACTCGCTGTTTTCATCAGTTGCGTAATAGGGAATGGTGAAATCACCCAGATACGTTCCCGACTCATTGAGTACCATCAATCGAAAAGTGCGTTGAAGTTCAAACTGGAAACGATCGGTACTGTTGTTATAAACAAACCGACATTCACCAATATCTCCAATCATTACGGCATGATCGTCAGGGTATTTCTCCCGGTATTTTTCCAGATCAAGGTCTTCATTGGAAATGTTTCCAAATTCAAAAGGGCTGGAAAAACCGGTATGGGCAGAAATTAAGAAGGCAATAAAAATTGCAAAAAGGAGGCGGGAGGCAAACATATGTGGTTTTTTTTAATTTTGTCGAAAAATACAAAAAATCAAAAAAATCAAGGAATTTTTTAGAGAAAAATTTAGGTTTTTATTAGAAAAAATTCTTTTGTCAGGAAAACCTGCTGTGTTTTGTCTTCCTTTCTTTTGTAATATTGCTATAAACTTTACCTGATGACTTTGCCTGTTGACAATAAAACGGCCACGGTCTGGCGCTGGCTTACCGAAGCCCTGGCCCGGCATTTCCCTGCAAAAGAGGCTTATGCCCTTGGAAGGGAATTGTTTGAGCATTGCTGTGGCATTGCAACCGACCAAAGGGTGTTGTACCCTGAAGCTCCTTTATCTGAATCCTGCATTCAGCAATTACACTGGGGGATTAACCGCCTGGTTAAGGGAGAGCCTGTACAATACATTACCGGCAAAACTACCTTTTTGGATTTTGAATTTAAAGTAAGTCCCCAGGTACTGATTCCCCGCCCGGAAACCGAGGAATTGGTAATATGGTTATTGGAACACATTCGAAAAAAGCTTTCCCGTGAGAAAAGGAAAATGACCATTCTGGATGTTGGTACTGGTAGCGGATGCATTGCTGTTAGTCTTGCTGCCAAACTCCCGGGTGCTGAAGTTCTGGCTTGCGATTATAAAAAAATCATACTTGAAGTAGCAAAACATAATGCATTGATAAACAATGTAGAAGTTAGTTTTATCTTGATGGATGTTTTAAGTGATTTCCGACCCATTCCTCTTCTTGATTTCCTGGTAAGCAACCCCCCATATGTTATGAAAAAGGAAAAAAAAAAGATGCAGGCCAATGTACTGGATTATGAACCCGAGCATGCCCTTTTTGTTGAAGATACGGATCCACTGGTTTTTTACCGGGCAATATGTGAGAAAGGGATGAAATGGCTAAAACCGGGAGGCTGGATTTATTTTGAAATCAATGAGAGCCTGGGATCCAAAGCCTTTGATTTAATTGAGCGTAATGGGTTTATCAAAGTAGAATTAAAGCAGGATATAAACGGTAAGGACCGGTTTATCAGGGCCAGGAAGCCGGTCCGGCCGGTTTGACCCTTAGGCCTGCAGGCTGCCGGTACAAAGCCTTAATTAATCCAGGGATTCAATCAAAGCTTTTACAAAATTTTCAATATCCTGTTCTGTGGTATTAAAGGCGGTCATCCATCTTACCTCATGTTTTTGCTCATTCCAGACATAAAAGAAATACCTGCGCTTTAATTTCTCAATGGCTTCAGGAGGCATTGCTGCAAAAACGGCATTGGTCTGAACCGGGCGGGTTATTTTTACCCCCGGGAAGGCTGCAACTTTTTCGGCCAGCATGGCAGCCATTTCATTGGCGTGGCGGGCATTTTTCAGCCAAAGGTCGTTGGTAAGCAGGGCATTGAATTGTGCGCCGATGTAACGCATTTTGGACGCCAGCTGCATGGATTGTTTTCGGGTATATTCGTAGGCTTTGGCTAATTCAGTATTTAAAAATACGACCGCTTCTCCCAGCATGATGCCGTTTTTGGTCCCTCCAAACGAAAGCAGATCTACCCCTGTATCGGAAACCATTTCGGAAAAGGACAGTCCAAGATGCGCGGCCGCATTGGCAATGCGGGCTCCGTCCATATGCAGAAAAAGTTCGTGCTGGTGAGCAAATCTGGCCAGTTCACTGATCTCCTGCGGGGTGTAAACCGTTCCCAGTTCCGTAGCCTGGGTTATTGAAATAACCTTTGGTTGCGAATGATGCTGAAAACCAACAGAGTGAAGAAAAGGCTTTATTTCGGATGTGCGGATTTTGCCGTCTTCAGAGGGTATGGTAAGCACCTTGCACCCGGTAAATTTTTCCGGGGCTCCGCATTCATCGTTATGAATGTGGGCGGTTTGTGCACATACAATGGAATGGTATGAATGCGTGAGGTGTGCAATTCCTGAAACGTTTGCTCCTGTTCCATTAAAAACAAAAAATACCTTGATATCCTGCCCAAAAAGATCTTTGAATTTTTGTTCGGCTTCAAAGGTAAAAAGGTCGTCGCCATAAGCAATGGTGTCACCAATGTTGGCATCCTGCATTGCTTTGAAAATGGCTTCATGCACCGGGGCATTGTTATCACTGGCAAAACTTTTTAAATCTGGCATGATCAATTTTTTTTGGCCTGAAACCGGCTTATTTCACAATATACCTTGGGATTTCTACCGGCAGGCGTGTAAGCAACTGGTAGTTAAGCTGGTCACTCAGCTCACAAAATGAGGCTATACTGATGCTCATGCGCTTTTGCTTGCCGATGATCACCACTTCATCACCTTTTTCCACTCCGGGAACATCCGTAACGTTCACCGTCATAGTATTCATGGTTACCGTGCCGATAACGGGCACTCTTTTCCCGCGGATGAGTACCCTGCCCATGTTGGAAAGCGAGCGGCTGAAGCCATTGGCATAACCAACAGGAATAATGGCAATTTTCATTTTTTTGTTGGCAAGGTAGGAAGAGCCGTAACCCACGAATTGTCCGGGTTGCACGTCTTTTACCACCATTACTTTTGATTTCCAGGATATAAGACGTCTCAGGGGATTGCTTTCTTTGGGGTCTTTACGAAACCGGAACATATGGGTTTCGGGGCTGGGCCAGAAGCCGTATTGTGCAATTCCAAAACGCACCATATCCATAATGGTATTGGGATAGGTAAGAGCGGCAGCAGAGCAGGCGGTATGTTTTAAGTTAGGGATCAGCTCATTGCGGGAAAAGTAATTGCTGATCTTGCGGTATAAGGCAATCTGGTTTTTGATCCTTAAATAGTTAGCTATGCTCTCGGCCCCGGCATAATGGGTGCACAACCCCTCAAAAATAAAATGCTCCCGGTTTTTTTTCAGGATGGCAACCAGTTCTTTACGCTGATGGTAATCAAAGCCGGTACGATTAAAGCCGGTTTCCATTTCAATATGAATCCGGGCCTTTTTTCCCAATTTCCTGGCGATTTCCAGGGTTTTTTCAAGGCGGCCCATATCAAAAACAAAAAACTCAATGTCATTTTTTATAACCCACTCTATCTCTTCATCATCCAACAAACCCATGATCATGATCTGGGAATAGGGTGATTTTACCTTTTGGGCATCCAGGGCTTCTTTGGCCGAAAAAACAGAAAAATGATCAATGCCGGCCTCTTCCGCCAGGGGAACAATGTTGTGCACCCCGTGGCCATATGCATTACCCTTTATTACCGAAGAAAACCTGACTTCCTTACCGATTATTCTTTTCAGGTAACGGATATTGTTTTTATAAGCGGTCCTGCTAATTTCTATATAGGAAGTGTTGAACATCAGCGGGTTATTTTAATATTTGCTGGGTTATATGATAAAACATCCGGATGCCGGTTTTTATTATTTCATCCGGAAAGTCATAGTCATTGTTGTGCAGGCTTGGATGATCCTTACCCGAGCCAAGACCAAAAAGGGCGCCTTTATAATTTGCTGTAAAATGTCCAAAATCTTCCGACCAGCGAAACGGCTCTTTGATAGATAAAAGTTTGGCTTCACTTAATTTGCTGGCTTTTTCAATAATTTCAGTTACCTCTGTATGGTTATTCGTAGCAGGAAATACTTCCGTATAGCTGATCTCTATTTTGATATCGTACTCTTTGGAAAGCTCATGGGCAAGTTTTTCCGCCTTTTCCGTTAAAACCTCCATATCTTCATCAAGATAGGTTCGAAGTGTTGCCATAACCACTGCCTTGCCGGGGGTGGTGCCAAAGGCAATTTCTCCTAATTTGGCATGGATTACCGTCAGGAGGGTAAAGTCCTTAAAATTTTTTTTGTTTTTTGCAATGGCCATCAACCCGTCTATCAGCTTTGTCATCATGGGAGCAGGGGTATGTCCCTGCTCGGGATGGGCGGCATGAGAGGAAGCTCCCTGCAGGCGGATGATCATCCCTTTTGAAGCCGCGGCAAAAGATCCTTCTTTATATACAATGGCTTTTTTTTCATAGCCTGGCAGGTTATGGAGGGCAAAGGCGTAATCGGGTTTGATCCGGTTAAAGGCTTTATCATTGATTACTTTTTCTGCGCCCTGACCGGTTTCTTCTTCGGGTTGAAACAAAAGCACCAGCCTGCCTTTTTTTGGCTTGATTTTACAGATCAGGGTGGCTACGCCAGCCAGAATGGCCATGTGACCGTCGTGACCGCATTTATGTCCAACACCTTCATTGCGGCTTTTGTGGGCAAAATCGTTTACCTCTTCAATAGGCAAAGCATCCAGATCGCTGCGCAACAGCAAAGTAGGGCCGTCCTTGCCCGAATCGAAAACTGCTGCGATCCCATGGCCCGCGATATTCTCTATGATCTCATCAGGCTTTTGTTGCTGCAAAAAGGTTTTTATCCGGGCAGCCGTATCTTTTTCCTCTCCGGAGAGTTCAGGATAACGGTGCAGGGTTTGACGAAACTTAATGATTTGGTTCAATAACTTTTCAGATATGATTTCTGGCATGGACCCGGATTTGTGTGCTTGAATAATTCCGTCACAAAATAACAAAAAAATATTGGTGAGACGAAGAAAACCAATGATTGTGCATTGTCTGTTTTTGAGAAATAAACAAATCGGTAGTTTTAAAACATAAGAAGATAAACAAATGCTAAAAAACTTTCCATGAAAACTGAAATTGAGCCGATAAATTTTTAGATTTGTAGATAATTATTGATTTTATTTTTTTTGAGCATTTAACTTTTTTCGGGGTCCTGAAACCTTTCCCGTACTAAAAAAGATCCAATTGTTGAGGTTGCCCGGGCCCTGCATCTTCTACTCCGTTTTGCAAACCTGTTGAACTCCCCTCCAATCAGCAGATTTTGGTTTATTCAGTTTAGGTGGTTATTATGTCAAATCGGCCAAATAGGCCAGGTTGTATGTTCGACCTGAAGCAGGTGTTTTTTATAGCTGTTATTGAAGAAGTAGCGCATAAGAGCTTGATCAGCCTGTTTGAAGTTGAATAATTCAGCCTGTTAATCGTTAATAAAAAACTTTAACGTTATGAAAAAACTCCATTTTACCTTGTGTTTATTGCTTATTTGTTTTGGGAGCCTGATAACAGAGGCAGACGGAAACCATTTGTATGAAGTAAACCGTGGTGAACGACCGCCCATAAATTACAGGGAGTTGCCCGCTGAAGCTCTGGAAGAGGGAGTATTTCTGGTTAAGTTTACAGGGCGACATACTGCTCACCTTGATCAGGACCCGCTTGTTGTCAACCATAAGGGAGTTGTTGAGTTTCAGCTGGAGGAAGTGGACCGCCTGAATAACCATTTTGGAGTTTTTGAGGCAACACCCTATTTTTTGAGCCCTGCCCTGGATAACGAATTTTCTGAACGGCACAGGGCATGGGGTTTTCACCTTTGGTACCTGCTCCGGGTGAATACAAAAACCGATATCCGGGAGGCGGTAATTCAGTATGGCAGCCTTAAGGATATTGAAATTGCGGAACCCATTTTAAAAAAAGAATCCGTATTTGGTTCAGACCGGCAGTATCTGACCGATGAAAATGAAACCGACAATAAACAATCAAACGACTGGTTTCCCAACGACCCCCAGTTTGTGAACCAATGGCATTACCACAATACCGGACAGCAGGGCGGCACCCTGGGTTCGGATATCAGCCTTCCTGCCGCATGGGAAATTGAAAAAGGAAACAACAATGTGGTAGTTGCAATCATTGACAGCGGAATCGATCAGAACCATCCTGATCTTTCAGGTAACATGTGGAGCGGTATCGGTTATAACTTTGTTAATAATACTTCCAACATAGAACCCGGTAACCATGGTACGCACGTTGCCGGTACCGTAGCGGCCGTAAGCAACAACAATACCGGCGTGGCCGGCATTGCCGGAGGTTCCGGGACCGGAGACGGGGTAAGGCTTATGTCCTGCCAGGTTTTTACTTCATCCAGCCAGGGAGGCTTTCATCTAGCACCCATATATGCCGCCGATAATAATGCCTCCATCTCTCAAAACAGCTGGAGTTATACCTCTCCAGGATATTATGAACAGAGCGTGCTGGATGCCATTGATTATTTTAATGTGAATGGTGGGGGAGATGCCATGTCAGGGGGTATTACCATTTTTGCTGCCGGCAACAGCAATTCTTCATCTGCCTATTATCCTGCCTATTACTCCGGTACCATGGCCGTGGCTGCCACCAACAACCAGGATGCCAAAGCATGGTATTCAAATTTCGGCACATGGATAGATATTTCTGCTCCCGGAGGAGAAACCAATAATGTAGCCCAGCGGGGAGTTTTAAGCACCATCACCGGAAACAGTTATAATTATTACCAGGGCACATCCATGGCCTGCCCCCATGTGTCGGGGGTTGCAGCTCTTATGCTTTCGCTGGCTTATGGAACCCTTTCTCCTGATGAGGTGGAAGATATTCTTATTTCCACCACAGACAATCATTACGGGGCCAATCCCTCTTATCAGGGGTTATTGGGAAGTGGCAGGCTAAATGCTTACCAGGCATTGCTGCTTACACAGGCTTACCAGATCCTTCCACCCAATCCTGAAAACTTTGAGGCTTTTGCGATCTCCGACACTGAGATTGCGCTCGGATGGCTTTTAAACGACCAGGGGCATGATGTGTTGCTGGCCTGGAGTGCCGACGGAGAGTTTGGCATTCCCGAAGAAGGGAATACCTACCCTTTGGGAAGTACGATTCCCGGTGGAGGAACCGTGATTTATTCCGGCAATGATCAGGACTTTGTGCATAGCGCGTTGAATGCCTCCACAATTTATTATTACCGTATTTGGTCTTTAAGCGGGGAAGGGGTTTATTCATGGGGAACCGGCACAGATGCCACAACTGCCTGTGGAATCCTGACCATGCCGGTATTTGAGGGTTTTAGCGATGACGGATTTCTGGAATGCTGGACTTTTGATCCCTCCCAGGGTAACTGGCAGTTTACCACCGATTATGGAAATCCGGCACCTGCAGTAAGGTTTACCTGGAACCCCACGGTTACCAATTATTCCTTTGCACTGGAGAGTCCTCCTATAAACGGAATGGTTAATACCTCCAGCATTACCCTTGAGTATGATCTCTTTTTAAACAACTTTTCCTCCAACACCCTGGAAAAAATGAGTGTGGAAGTTTTCAGTCAGGGTGCCTGGACAGAAATAATGGAATTTAACAACAGCGGGGGAGGCATTTCATGGGCCACCCATTCCATGGATATTACCTCCCTGGTTTCCAACCAGGTCTTTAATGTGAGGTTTAGGGCTCATGGTGCAAATTCTTACAACATTAACTGGTGGGTGATTGATAATTTTAAGATTGAATACACAGCGGCTCCCTTCATCATTGTATCGGAAGGTGGTGAAGGTGGAGAAATTGTGCCGGAAGGTAATATTGAAGTAAACCCCGGAGAAAACCAGATCTTTGACATAACTGCAGATCCGGGATTTCTTATAGAGCTTTTGCTGGTGGATGGCAATCCGGTACCGGAAGCCCATGGGCAGGTAACCTATTCCTACACCTTTTCACAGGTAGAAAGCGACCATACTATACAGGTAAGTTTTGCCCAGCAACTGCAGGAGCTGCTTCTTTCTTTCGGACAGGGCTACAATTGGTTTTCAATCAATCTGGATCCTGGTGGATTCAGCGTAAACAACGTTCTGCAAGACCTTGAACCTTGCGAGGGAGATCAGCTCATTGCACAGGGTGCTTTCGCTTCCTACAATGAGAGCCTTGACCTCTGGCTTGGCAGCTTAACCACCCTTGACCCCATGCAGATGTATAAACTTTTCCTTTGCAGCGACCAAAACATGATCCTGCAAGGACAACCTTTGGAAGTTTTGCCACTTGAGGTCAATGCCGGCTTTTCCTGGATGGGTTATCCACTGCAGGAGTGTATGGATATCAATCAGGCGCTTGAAAATATTTCGCCCCTGCCGCAGAATAATGACAGAATCCTTAACCAGTCAGGGTTTTCCGCATACAATGCCGATCTGGGACTTTGGGTGGGATCCATTACCCAGCTTTGTCCTGGTGAAGGTTACATTCTGAATTTCAGCAATTCCGCCACGATCGTATTTCCTGAAAATAAAAACCTGTGTGCTGAACCGTTGTTCCAAACCTTTTCATCTCCGGCAGGGATTTATCCCGAAAGTTTTAAACAATATGGCATGATGCTGCTGGCACAGCTGGAATTACCTGAAGGTATTTTTTCCCTGAACCCTAAAGATGTGGTTTATGCATTTGCAGGGGATGAGTGCCGTGGAATGGCCGCACCCATGCTCGATCACGACGGGAAAATTTTCCTGACCATTGGCTCAGACCAAAAAGAAGGGGAGTCAATACATTTCCGATTATGGTCTCAGGATGAACAACAACTCCTGGATCTGGAAGAAACCATGACCTTTAGCGCTCTCAAACAAGCCGGAACCCTTGATGAACCTTATATTCTGAATGTTTCAGATCAAACGGCCTTAAATATCTGGGACCCCGGCGGGAATATCTTTGTCGGCACCCCATCTCCCAACCCTTTCAGTGAGGTGACTATCATTCCTTTTGAGCTTTCCCGGGAGGCACAGGTAAGGTTGAGCCTCTACCATACTCACGGGCAGGTGGTTGAAGTCATTACCGACAGGTTTTTTGATGCCGGAATGCATGAGGTTGCTATCAGGAAAGGAAGCCACAACACCGGAATATACTTTTACCGTTTTGAGGTAAGAGGTGACCACCGTCCATTTGTTAAAAGCGGCAAACTGATCCTTAGATAACCTTAAAAACTTTGGTCTCCAAAAATGGATAGTTTTTTTCAAGTTTTAGAGGTATAACCATTAAATCAACGACAATGAGAAAGCAGATTTTTGTGGTATTCCTGGTCCTTTCATTTGCATTGACGGGGTATGCGCAGGAAAGGCAGGATTCTTCCCGCCAAAGGCCCAAAGCGGTCTACCGGGTAGACAATACAAAAGTGGTGGTTTGGGAGAACCGCCGGGATGACGGTACAACCTGGAAAAACTTTCAGGTGGAAAAATTTTACCAGAAAGACGGTGAATGGAAAACAAGCACTAGTTTTAACAAAACGGAACTTATCAAGCTTAAAGCTGCCATTGAAAAAGCCATAAGTGAAGAGTGCGTGGAAATAGAACACCCCGCTGAAAGCAATTAGCTGTAAAAGGGATTTTCCGCGCAATGAGAAAGTTTATGGGTTTTCCTTCAGAACCACCTTAATGGTTTCGGCTATTTCCAGGGCGGTGGTGATGGTACTCAGGTCGGTGAATAATTCTCCGGTTTTTCCTGACCAGTGACTGTGGCCGATTGGTTTCATGGTGTATTCCTCTTTGGGACGGTCGAGGTCAATAACCGCTTCATAAACGATGGCAGGCTGTGAAGAGGTCATGTAGTGCTCATCGCCCGGAAATTTGTTGTTTGTCCAGTATTCATTCCAGTTCCAGGATTGGTTGATTTCGAACATGACCCTGAATTGAGGCGGGGTTTCCTCCGGTGCTCCTGTGTGCAGGAGAAAACTTCCTTTGGGGGTTGGGCCGGTGATTGCATCAGGCATGGGATCCTCCCGTGTGGGGAGGTAATACCCGTCGGGTGCTTTTATGCCACGCTGGTGGCCCCAGTAGGGCAGGGCAGCCGGCCTGCGAATGGGCCCGGGCATCCAGCGTCCGGTGCTGGCATCACCATGACGAAAAACCCCTTCGGCAATGGATTGGGCCACATATAGCGTCTGAATATAATTGCTGTCCAGGTCTTCCAGCCAAACGGCCATCAATGGATGGTTGTGCTCTTTCCCTTTAGTGAAGTTGATCTCCAGAATTGTTTGCGTTCCGTTGATGCGGGTTTTGATTTCGGTTACCGGATCTTCAACCATGGCCTTTCTGCCGAATAAGCTGCGCTGCGGCTCTGCGGCAAAAACGGTTCCTGCCAGCAAAACCAATGCAGTAATAACTACTGCAACAAAGTGTTTCCCGCTTAATAGCCCGGAATATGTTTTCATGATCATTGAAGGTTATAAAAACGAAATTAATCAAAATTCCAGCATGATGCCAATGGTTGGCAAAACGGATCCCAGACGATTTCTTAGCCTTTTTAACTCATAGCGCTCTATCCCGTCATCATCGACAAATGTAATGGGGTTGCCGGATTCATCCTCTTTACGGACAATATTATCCGGGGCATCTGATTTAAAGTTGTAAACGTTTTGCACATCCAGGTAAACCATCAGCGACCATCTCTCCAGGAAAAATTGTCTGTCGATGCGCAGGTCAAGCTGATGAAAAGAGGAAAGCCTCATGGAGTTGAACCTGTTGAAATCCAAATAGGCCATATTCTGGGCATCCCATGCCTGCCTTATGCTTGACAACTCAAGGTCGTAGGGGGTGTAGGGGGCACCCCCTGAAAACCGCCATTTAAAGCCCACTTCCCAGTTACGTGGCAAAGGTCTTAATACGGTGAGGATGGCAATGTGGCGATTATCCCATGCCGAAGGGGCAAACTCCCCCTGAATATCCTCAAATTCGCTGCGAACAAAAGTGTAGGACAGTGTAATGTTGAATTTGCGAAAGTTTTCCTCCCGGTAATAGAGTTCTGTCCCAAAGGCACGTCCTGTTCCGACGGGAACCACTTCCTCGCTTCCAAAAACTCCAAAATCAGCAGACCGGCTGCCTATGACAACCGAATCCTGAACACTGAATGGGTAATTTCCATATTGCTTGAAAAACCCTTCCAGGGAAATTTTGCTGCTTCGGCGAGGCATCCATTCTATGCCGCTGACATAATGGTTTACGGAAATGTATTTCAAGCCGTTGACCCTGTTGACCAACTGTCCCTCATTGTTTCTAAATCCCAGGGTAGTATACGCCGGCAGCTGGAAGTACCGTCCTGTGTTAAAGTTGAGGTAAAGATCCCTTTGCAGCTGATAGGATGCTGAAAACCTTGGGGAGAACTGATCAAGCATATTCGACATCTCCGATGAGTAACTGTTTGCATCGGCCCTGGCACCAAATGACAAGGACAGGCGTTCGTTGAAAAATCTTCGGGTTACCTGACCAAAAGTGCTCCATTTAAAAAGATCCAGAGAAGATTCATAGTCAATAAATGCGGGTTGGTTCATGATAAAAACTTCCTGGTAAGTGCTGCTGTTGAATCTTGCATATTCTACACCAAAGCCGAAGTTGATGCGGTAGTCTCCGAGGCGGGTATTGCGTTCGGCCCTGAACTTGTTTTCGATCTCGTCAGAAAGATAATCCAATGACCGATCCAGGGATTCATCATTGCCAGGATATTTAAAGGCTGTGTTTCGCAGCATATTCCGGCTCAGTACCAGCAAATCGGAACCGTTGCTGCGAAAGCGGCGGTAAACTCCTCCAATGGCATAGTTCCATTGCTCGTTAACAGGGAGGTAATCCAGAATAAATCTTTGTTCTTCAGTTTCATTAGCCGAAAGGTTCAGGTCAAATTGATCGATGGCCCCGATCCCAATGATATTCAACTCGGAATTATCCCCGATTTTGGTGTTGCTTTTGAATTGAAAATCGTTGTAAATGGGCAAAAACGGCAATCCGATGACAGAGAAGATAAATTGCAGATAAGACCTTCTGGCAGAAAAGATCAGGGAGGTATTGGAGGTTACAGGCCCGTCCATGGTAAAGGCAAAGTCACTGGCTCCAAGGGTGGTTCTGAAGTTAAAGCGATCCCGGCTACCGGTAATTTGCCTGAACTCGAAAACCGAACTCAGGGCATTTCCCCGATTGGCAGGGAAGGCCCCGGAATACATTTCCACCTCCCGGATAAAATCCACATTGATAATGCCTACCGGACCACCGCTGGCTCCCTGGGTGGCAAAATGATTCAGGTTCGGAATTTCCATCCCGTCGAGAAAAAAACGGTTTTCGCTTGGACCACCGCCGCGAATGATGACATCATTGCGGAAAGCCGGTGTAAAGGCCACGCCGGGAAGCGACTGTATGACCCTTGAAATATCCCGGTTACTTCCTGGTGAGCGTTCAATCTCTTTCACCCCGATACGGCGCAATGATACCGGGCTTTCATCCCGGCGCTCAAACTGGGAGGCCCGCACATCCACAGCATCCAGTTCAATTTGCTTTTCTCTCAAACCAATATCAATATTGGCGATGCGGGTGTTGGTCACCAGGAATTCATCGGTAATGCGGGTTTCAAAGCCCACGGCTGAAACCTTTAAACGCACAAACCCGGGCTTTACACCCGTGAAAGTAAAATTCCCATCCAGATCGGTAGTACTGCCAATGTTGGTTTCATAAAGGATCAGGTTGGTGAAGGGGAGGGGCTCATTGTTTTCTTCGTTAAAAACACGGCCTTTGATGGTTCCCTGTTGGGATAAAACCAGGAACGGAGCAAGGAGCATGCTAAGCAGTAAGGAAATACGAATGATGGGGTTAATTGCTTTCATTAATGATTATTATTCGGGCGCCATTTGCTTAAAATGTGTAGTGATCATATTTTTTCATACTAACAATCCGGAATACAATATGTTTATTAGATTTTTTTAAATATAAAAAAATCACATTTCGGAATTGTTCATCTCGCTGATAAATGACTTTACCTTTTTCAGGAATGGTTAATCTCAAAAAATATATATTTGCGAAATTCATTTTTTTAAACAAAAATTAACTGTCATGAAAAAAACTTCCATTCTTTTTTTATTGGCTTTACTGCCAATTGCGCTGATTGCCCAGCCTGCAGAAGGTAATTTTTATGTTTCAGGGAATTTGCAGTTCTCTGTTTCCGGCAGTAAAAATATATCCGGAAACACCACAACAGATGGGCCCACCTTCACTTCTTACCGTTTCGGTCCTACTGCCGGGTTTTTCCTTGATGAAAATTTTCTGGTAGGGGCATCGGTTGGTTTTTCCAATTCCATTGCAAAATCAACCGGCAATAATTGGGAGGAGAGACAAAGCCGGCCATTGTATTTCTTTTCACCCTTTGCCAGGTATTATCTTAATGTTGCCGGGGATCTTTATGTTTACGGAGGAGGTTTTGCAGAGATAGGTTTTGGAAAATATAAGGATGAGGAAACAATTGGGGGTACCACGATTACTGATGAGGATAACCGTTTTATTTTAGGCTTCGGGGGCCGCATGGGTCTTGCTTATTATATTTCACCTGTTGTGGCAATGGAACTCAATTTTGCCGGGCTCTCCCTTGATTGGGATACCCGTTATTTTAATGACGACAATAAACGAAGGAATTTTAATTTTGACTTTGTCGCAGCCCCTTCATTTCCTTCAATAGGGTTGTCCATCCTTTTTTAAGCCCGAACCATGGAAAGCCTCACCCTCACTACGCCGGCTTTATTGTTTTCAGCTATTTCCCTGCTGCTGCTGGCTTATACCAACCGTTTCCTTACCATGGCGGGATTGGTCAGAAACCTGCACGACCGACATAAGGAAAATCCCAGCAGGCTGCTCAAGGGACAGATTGCCAATCTGAAGCGCCGCATTAACCTGACGCGGAGCATGCAGATATATGGCCTGGCAAGCTTGCTTTTGTGCGTAGCCTGTATGTTTTTGATTTACATCGGCTATATTTTGGTGGCAGAGATCATTTTTGGAATAGCCCTGATTCTTCTGATCCTGAGCCTTGCCATCAGCATCTGGGAGATCAACATTAGCGTTAAAGCCCTGAACATCCATATCAGTGACCTGGAGGATCATGAAAATATTTAATTAAAAAGGCTTTCACCGACCCAATAGTGTCATTTACCGACAGAGGATTGATGGAATATCCCCTTCATCCTATTTTTGTCACAGTTATTCACTTAAATACTTAAACCATGAAAACAAATAGTTCCCGGCGGGTACTGGCCGGCTTGATCCTGATCACCATTGGAGCCATTCTGCTGATGCGCTGGCTTGGCGTTTTGCCTTTTACCCTCCCTTTTTACGTTTTTTCCTGGCAGATGATCCTGATTATTCTTGGGGTGGTGCTGATGTTGACCGAAAAGAACAAATCCACAGGACTGATCTTGTTTGTGATCGGTGCGGTATTTTTATCCCAGAATATTTTTGGGGTGGGTCTAAGAGAGGTCATTCAGGTTGCCATCCCCATTGTATTTCTGATCGTGGGAATTTATATTCTTATGCCCCGAAAAAAATACCCCAAAAGCCGTTTTAACAAGATTGAATCCGACGACGCCATGGACAGTATTGATGAGGTGAATATCTTCAGTGGAGGGAACAAAAACATCAACTCCCGCAACTTTAAAGGGGGAGAGGTGACCTGCATATTTGGGGGGTCAGAACTTTCTTTTAAGAATGCAGACCTTGCCAGGGGGGTAAATGTGGTGGATGTAACCTGCATTTTTGGCGGATTTACCTTTTATGTTCCGGAGGACTGGACCGTTAAAACCGAATCTACGGTTTTATTTGCCGGGTTTTCGGATGCCCGTGCCAAAAGCAACCCCAACCTGGTCACTGATCCCGAAAAGGTATTGTTGATCCGGGGAACCCTGTTGTTTGGAGGAGGAGAAATAAAACCTGCATAAACTGCCATTGGGGAAATTTCCGGATACAGGGAAGTTTCCCCTTTTTTACGGATTACAGAAAAACCGGATTCTTTTTTTTCCTTGAAAAAGCCCATTTGATGAGAAATTTTTTATTGGCCGACCGCCGGATAATTTCTTTTTACCTGGTTTTGTTCGGATTGTTTACCATATTGCATTTTCTGGTAATGTATATTCAGGGAGGCTTCGAAACCGTGATAATCCTTGTTGATGCGTTGGTTTCTCAGGTGTTGTTGTTCATGATTTTGTTGTCTCTCTGGTATGTTATTCGTTTTTCCGGGGCGCATTCTGCCACTTCCCTGAGGCAGTTCTCCGGTAGTTTTTTTGCACTTCTATTTTTGGTATTGATATGGGTTTTTGCCTCCCGCAAGTTGCTGGACAGCCTTTTTGCAGTCAATGAAGCCTATAAGGCATTTTTGGGGGATACAATGATTATCAGGGCCGTTTTTGGCCTGGGGATGGGGATCATTGTCCATTTCTTTTTTTACAATTATCACCTGATCAGGGTTACCCGTGAGGTAGTAAAAAGAGAGCATCAGCTAAAAAACCTGGTGCAGCAAACCGAATTACAGGCCCTGAAGAACCAGCTCAATCCGCATTTTATATACAACAGCCTCAATACCATCAGCAGCCTTACCACCATCGCTCCTGAAAAAGCCAGGGAAATGATTATCAGGTTATCCGACTTTCTACGATATGCCCTCAAGCAGGATGCCATGCAACTGACAACCCTGAAAAATGAAATTGCTTCCATAAAATTATATCTGGAAATTGAGGCGGTTCGCTTCGGGGAAAAACTCTATCCTGAATTCAACATCCAGAACGAAGACCTGGCGCAGGAATTACCGGTGATGATCCTTCAGCCTCTTTTTGAAAATGCCATAAAGCATGGGGTTCAGGAAAGCGAACAGCCTGTGAACATATTTTTTAAAACTTTTCGAAAGGATAAAAACCTTGTTTTAAGCCTGACCAATACTTTCGATCCCCGCTACACCAGGTTCAAGGGTGAAGGGATTGGCCTGGAAAATATACGCAACCGCTTGAGACTGATATACGGCAATGGAAACCTGCTGCAGATAAGGGCAGAAGACAAAGTTTTTATTGCTAATTTAACCATACCGTTAAAAGCTGAAAAAAAAGACTAAACGCATAATGGCCGCCTAACAGGTAAAATAGTTTACCGTTTTGCAAAACGCTGAAAACATGGAAAAATTCAAGGTTGTGATTGTTGAAGATGAAGTTCCGGCCAGGAACCTGATCAAACATTTTCTGGAAAAACATCCGCATTTTGAGGTGGTGGCAGAATGTGCAGATGGCCTGGAAGGTGCCAGGCAGATCAACCGCCACGATCCCCATCTGGTCTTTCTGGATATCCGAATGCCCCGCGTGGATGGATTTGAAATGCTGGAACTCTTTGAAGGTGAAAAGAAAATGCCATTGATTATTTTCACCACCGCATATGATGAATTTGCAATAAAAGCTTTTGAATACAATACCCTGGATTACCTTTTAAAACCCATCGCATCCGGTCGTTTTGACCGGGCATTGGAAAAAGCATTAAGTCAGCTCCGGGAAGGGGTTAACAGTCAGGAAGCCATCAAAATATTTTTGGAAAAAAGAGATAACTCCCCGGAATTTCTCAAGCGTATTGTTGTGAGAACCGGTTCGGGTTTACGGGTCATTCCTGAAGAAGATTTGTATTGTTTGGAAGCTCAGGATGACTATGTACTCATCTCCACCGGTAAAGAAGAATTCCTGAAAAAGAAAACCCTTACATTCTACGAGGACAACCTTGATCCGGTTCATTTTCTCAGGGTACACCGTTCTTTTATTGTGCGGATGGATGCCATTCGTAAAATTGAACCTTACTCAAAAGATGCATACATTGCCATATTAAAAAATGATCGCCGGGTTTCAGTAAGTAAGGCGGGGTATTCATTGCTGAAGAAGCACCTGGATTTTTAATTGGCAGGCCCTATTTGCTTAAAAGCATTGTTTTTTAACATTAAACGTTAAAAATTGTTACTTTTGCAAACTGATTCGGCAAAAGTTGCGTTCTTTGTTAAGTAAATACAAAAGCCTAATTTCCATCAATGTTAAATAAACAAGGAATCCTTCGTCTTCTATTAATATTCAGCCTGGTAGTTGTTGTATCGGCCTGCGGAGAATACCAGCGTCTTCTGAAAAGCACTGACCATGAGCTTAAATTTGAAAAGGCCATTGAATATTATGAAGATGAGCAGTATGGACGTACCATTGGTTTGCTCACGGACATTATTCCGGTTTACCGGGGTACTGCCAAAGCAGAAACCATCAATTACTATTATGCCATGTCGCACTATAAGCAGGGCGACTATTTGCTTGCCAGCCATTATTTTAAATCTTTTGCCAATGCTTTTCCACGCAGCGAGCATGCGGAAGAGTTTTTATACCTGAGTGCTTATTGCCAATATTTGCTATCACCAAGGCCGAGTCTGGACCAAACCCCTACCCGGGAGGCGATCCGGGAACTCCAATCATATATTAACCGGTATCCTCATAGCGAAAGGGTTGAGGAAGCGAACCAACTGATTGATGAGCTTCGTTTAAAACTGGAAAAAAAACAATTCAGGACCGCCAGGCTTTATTATGATTTGAGTCAGTACACGGCAGCTGCCACCAGTTTTGAAACCCTGATCAAGGATTTTCCCGATACGGAATTCCGTGAAGAAGCCATGTTTTACATTGTCCGTTCCTATTTCGATTTTGCCGAACGTAGCATTGTGGCAAGGCAGGTTGAAAGGTTTGAAAAGGCGATAGAGGCTTATCGTCGTTTAGAGCGCTTCTACCCTGAAAGCGAATACCTGCCGAGGGCAAAAAGCATGAAAGAAGCAGCCCTTGCTACCATTCAGGAACTCAGGCCAACAGAAGAAATTTCAGATAAAAATTAAAACCCATGGATTATAAAAAAGTAAAAAGCGAAATTACCACCGAAACGCGTGATTTAAGGCAATTTGACAAGGAAACCGGGAATATTTACCAGGCTGTTGTTATAATTGGAAAGCGTGCCAACCAAATTGGTCTGGAAATGAAAGAAGAGCTTAATAGCAAGCTTGAAGAGTTTGCCAGCTCCACCGATAATTTGGAAGAGATTTTTGAAAACCGCGAGCAGATTGAAATAGCCAGGTATTACGAACAGTTGCCAAAACCTAGCCTTATTGCCATCAACGAATTTCTTAATGGCAATATTTATTACCGCATTCCTGAGCAGGAAACTGACAAAAAGAAATAGCATTTTCTCTTTTTTAAAGCCTGCCTTATGCGATTTTTTTCCCTGGCAGGCTTTTTTTAACTCCAAAACCCATGTTGCAGGAGAAAAAGGTGATCTTAGGAATAAGTGGAGGAATTGCCGCCTATAAGGCCGCTTTTCTGATTCGCTTATTTCGCAAAGCAGAGGCAGAAGTAAAGGTTGTGGGTACCCGCAATGCCTTTGAGTTTATCACCAAAGTTACTTTGGAGTCCCTTTCGGAAAATAAGGTTTACGATGAAGTATTTGGCCCTGAAAACGATTATACCACCGAGCATATTTCCCTGACCGACTGGGGTGATGTATTTGTGGTTGCACCTGCAACGGCCAATATTATCGGGAAACTTGCCAATGGCATTGCCGATGATGCCCTTTCCACCTCACTGTTGGCTTTTAATAAAAAAATTTTCGTGGCCCCGGCCATGAACTGTAAAATGTATGACCATTTTGCCACCCAAAAAAACCTTCAAACCTTAAAGTATAATAACCTTGAGATCATTGAACCGGCCGAGGGTTACCTGGCTTGCGGTTATGAAGGTAAAGGCCGTATGGAAGAGGCAGAGGTTATTTTTGACAAGGTAAGGGCTTATTTTTTACAAAGCCAATCTCTTTCAGGTAAAACCATTTTGGTTACTGCCGGCCCCACCCATGAGGCCATTGACCCGGTGCGCTATATTGGAAATCACTCCTCAGGTAAAATGGGTTATGCCATTGCAGAAGAACTTTCCCGCAGGGGGGCAAGGGTTCATTTGATTTCGGGTCCTGTGGATATTGGTTTAAATGACCCTGCAATTAACCTCATTAAAATCACTTCCGCCGGTCAAATGCTGGATGTCTGTCAAAAAGTATTTCCGGAAGTGGATGCAGCAATCATGGCTGCTGCGGTGGCTGACTTTACCCCGGCCAACCGGCATACTGCTAAAGTAAAAAAATCCGACAATCCTAAAGGAATGGCTTTGGAACTGGTTCCTGCACCAGATATACTGGAAGCATTGGGAAAAATGAAGAAGAAAAACCAGGTACTGGCCGGGTTTGCCCTGGAAACCGATAAGGAGGAAGAAAATGCCAAAGCCAAACTAAAGAAAAAGAACTTGGATTTTATTGTCCTCAATTCTCTCCAAGACACCGGTGCCGGCTTTGGCACAAACACAAACAAAATATCCATTTTAAACAATAATGGAGAGATTATTCGTTTTAATTTAAAAAGCAAAAAGGCCGCAGCATCAGATGTGGCTGATAATCTTACCGCTTTTGTAGAAAAAAAATCATAGGTTTTTTAACTTTGAGTGAAGTTATTAGCAGCCTCAATCAACCGGAAAAACTTCAGAAAATGATCCGATACCTTTTTTTATTTCTTTTTCTGCTCATTGCCCCGAATCTTTACGGACAACAGGAGATGAACTGCATGATCTCCATTTCCACTCCCGGGATGTCTGAAACCGACCGGCAGATTATGCGCACCCTTCAATCAGATCTTTACGAATTTGTGAATCAACGCAATTGGACAGATTACCAGTTTGAGTCCAACGAACGGATTGAGGCTTCCATTGTGATCACCATCAGCGAGAGAATGGGATCTGATGAATACCGCGGCACCATACAGGTGCAGTCCCGGCGACCTGTCTACCAGACCTCATACAGCACGCCGATATTCAATCATCAGGATCGCGATTTTCAGTTTCGCTATACAGAAAATCAAGCCCTGGATTATTCAGACAACACCCACAGTTCTAACTTAACCGCTGTGATAGCTTATTATGTTTATATTATCATTGGGTTTGACTTTGATACTTTTGCTCCCCTTGGAGGTAACCCTTATTTTGAGCGCGCTCAAAACATTGTAAATAACGCGCAGAATGCCCCTGAGCGCGGATGGAAGTCTTTTGAAGGCCAGAGAAACCGTTACTGGCTGGTAGAAAACCTGTTTAACAACACATATAGCCCCATCCGGGAAGCCATTTATACTTACCACCGTCTTGGGTTTGACAAAATGACAGAAAATATGGAAATAGCCAGGGGGGAAGTTGTCAACGCCCTGGAGATGTTTCAGAGAGCCCACAGGGCAAGGCCCGGTAGCTTTCTGATGCAGATCATCATGACCACCAAAAGCGATGAACTGGTCAATCTGTTTTCTGAAGCCTCAAGCATGGATAGAAACAAAGCGGTGAACATCCTCTCCGAAATAGACCCGGCAAATAGCTCCAAATACCGCCGCATGACCCAGGGTGGGGGTGAAGGAACCGGAAGGAATTGATCCCCTTACCAACGGTATAATGGTTTAAACTATTCCGAAGTTTACTAACTTTGTGCTTTCCATATTTTTGCCTTTATGCTGAAACACCTGCTGATTGAAAATTATGCCCTGATAGAAAAGCTCGACATTGATTTTGAAGAGGGGCTCACAGTCATTACCGGTGAAACGGGTGCAGGTAAGTCCATCCTTTTAGGGGCTTTATCCCTTATTTTAGGTCAGCGTGCCGATACACAGGTACTGATGGACAAATCCAGAAAGTGCATCATTGAAGGGGTTTTTAATGTGGAAAATATCCCGATGGGGGAATGGTTTGAAAAAAACCAGCTTGATTACGATCCACAGACCCTGTTCCGAAGGGAAATAAACGCCCAGGGCAAATCAAGGGCGTTTATTAACGATACCCCTGTCACCCTTCAGATCATGAAGGAGCTGGCTGAAAAACTCATCGATATTCATTCACAGCATCAAAATTTGCTTATCGGGGAATCCTCTTTCCAGTTTGACGTGGTGGACAGCTATTCCGGAAACTATGAAGATGTTCTGAAGTTTAGAAAAGAATACCGGGAACTGCAACAAAAAATACAAACCCTCCAAAAACTAGAAGAACAGGAAAAACAATCCCGAACCGACCTGGATTATTTCCGCTTCCAGTTGGATGAACTGGATAAAGCCGGGCTCGATCAGGATGAGTTTGACCAGCTGGAAGGGGAGATGCAGATCATACAAAATGCTGAAGAGATCAAATTGAATCTTGAAAAAGCGGCTTTTTTATTAAATGATGCCGATATAAATACCGTTGGCAGCTTGCGTGAGGTTTTACAATTGCTGAGACCCCTGGACCGCTTTAATGAAAAATACCGTGCCCTGGCGGATCGTCTGGATTCGGTATTGATTGAAACCCACGACATTTCCTCTGAAATTTCCGGTATGGCCGAAGAGGTTGTTCATGACCCCCGGCAGGCCATGGAGATTCAGCAAAAACTGGACCTGATAAACAAGTTGTTTTTAAAACATAATGTTTCTTCGGTCAGTGATCTGGAAAAGATCAGGGAGGATTACCGGGCCAACATCAAGGGTTTGGATTTTATGGAAGAACAGATCAGTGGTTTGAAAGCGGAGATACAGAAGCTCCATGACCGTCTGATGGTTTTTGCAGCAAACTTGTCAGCAAAGCGGCTTGAAGCCATTCCTTCCATCGGAAAAGAAATTACGGGTATGTTGCGTCAACTGGGTATGCCGGGTGCCGGATTTAAAATTGACTGCCGTCAGTCAGACAATCTCTCATCCAACGGATTGGATGAAATCGACTTTCTTTTTTCGGCGAATACTGGGGGAGAGCTCAGGGAAATATCCAGGGTGGCTTCCGGTGGTGAACTTTCCCGACTCATGCTCAGTGTAAAAAGTATGATCTCCCGCAAGAATCTGCTGCCAACCATTATTTTTGATGAGATTGATACCGGGGTTTCCGGGGAAACCGGTACCCGCGTGGCCAATATTCTGGAAACCATCGCCCAAAATATGCAAGTGATCACCATCACTCACCTCCCTCAAATTGCCTCAAGAGGCAGAGCCCATTTGCTGGTTTACAAAACCATTGACAACGGAAAGACCAAAACCAGGATAAAAAAAATTGAAAACCAGGAGCGGATCCTGGAGGTTGCAAAAATGCTAGGTGGAGAAAAACCTTCCGGAAGTATGATGGAAACCGCAAAAGAGCTTATCTTTAATAAAAGGAAAAATTAATCAAAGCTTAAATTAAATGGTAAAAGATATTTTAAACGGGAAAAGGGGAATTATTTTTGGCGCACTGGACCATAATTCCATTGCATGGAAAGTTGCTGAAAAAGCCCATGAACAAGGGGCTTCCTTTGTATTGTCCAATGCTCCCATTGCGCTTCGCAAAGGCGATATTTTTGAGCTTGGGAAAAAAACCACCAGTGAAGTGATCTCTGCAGATATCACACAGGTTGACGATATCGAAAACCTGTTTCAGGAGAGCATGGAAATTCTTGGTGGGAAGATCGACTTTATCCTTCATTCTGTTGGAATGTCGCCAAACGTGAGAAAGGGTTTGCATTATACCGACCTAGATTATAACTACCTTCAAAAAACCCTGGATGTTTCAGCCATATCATTGCATAAGGTTTTACAGACAGCCTTTAAGATGGATGCCATGAATCAGTGGGGGAGTGTGGTGGCCTTGTCATATATTGCAGCCCAAAGAACATTCAGCAGTTACAGCGATATGGCCCAGGCCAAAGCCATGCTGGAGAGTATTGCCCGAAGTTTTGGGTATCATTACGGCCAAAAACGAAAAGTTAGGGTGAATACGATTTCCCAGTCACCCACAGTTACTACAGCAGGTACTGGTGTGAAAGGTTTTAACAGTTTCTATGCTTATGCCAATTGCATGTCACCATTGGGCAATGCTACTTCGGATGATTGTGCCAATTATTGTATTTCCCTGTTTTCAGACCTTACCCGTATGGTAACCATGCAAAACCTTTATCACGATGGCGGGTATTCCAATATGGGAATCAGTGACCAGGTAATAGAAAACTGCTTCGTTTGCAAGGGAGACTGTCACGAGCATCTTCCTGATAAATAAGCAGGAGCCTATCCATACAGGGCAAACCATGGTTTTAAATATTTTCCTATCTTTGCCCGGTATTTTTAATTCATAAAAATTCAGTAAGAAAACCAATCTTTTCATGAGTTTCAGAATAATAGTATTAGCCAAGCAGGTACCAGATACGCGCAATGTCGGCAAGGATGCCATGAAAGCCGATGGTACGGTAAACAGAGGCGCACTGCCGGCCATTTTTAACCCGGAAGATCTGCATGCCCTTGAACAAGCCTTGCGGATAAAAGAACTGCGCAAGGATGTAGAAATTATCTTACTCACCATGGGACCTCCACGGGCTGCCGACATTATCCGGGAGGCTTTGTACCGGGGAGCTGACAAAGGCTACCTGATCACCGACCGGAAATTTGCCGGGTCCGATACCCTGGCCACCTCCTATGTATTGTCACTTGCCGTGAAAAAGCTGGAACCCTATCACCTGGTTATTGCAGGGCGTCAGGCCATTGATGGAGATACCGCCCAGGTGGGACCACAAGTTGGGGAAAAACTCCGTTTGCCCCAGGTGACCTACTGTGAAGAGATCCAAAATATTAGCCAAAAAGAAATTACTATAAAAAGGCGCCTTGAAAGGGGAGTGGAAACTGTTACTTCCCCAATTCCTACCCTGATTACCGTGCATAGTTCCGCGGCTTCATGCAGACCACGCAATGCCAGGTTGCTCATGCAGTACAAACATGCCAGAACGGTTTCCGAACTTCAGGAAGAAACCAAGGATTACACCGAGATGCTTACCAATAAGCCCTATTTACGGATTGATGAATGGGGAGTGGCTGACCTTGACGCTAAAGTGGAACAACTTGGTATATCAGGCTCGCCAACCAAAGTAAAAAAGATCGAAAATGTGGTATTCGCAGCCAAAGAGTCTGTTGTTCTTTCCAGTGACAATAAAGACATCGACCAGTTGATGAAGGATCTCATTGAAAGTCATGTTATTGGCTAATTGTAAAACCTCAAATTAGAAAACTCCCAAAAAATGAATAATATTTTTGTTTATTGTGAAATAGAGGACGGACAGGTGGCTGATGTTAGCCTGGAATTGCTCACCAAGGGCCGCAAGCTTGCCAATGAAATTAATTGTAAGCTGGAAGCAGCAGTTATTGGTCATAAGCTGGAGGGCATCGAAAAGCAATTGTTCCCTTTTGGGGTAGACATTTTGCATCTTGCCGATGAACCCCGGCTTGCCCCTTACACCACATTGCCTCATTGCGAGGTGATCGTGAAGTTGTTTGAGAAAATTAAACCGGAAGTTGCTATTTTTGGAGCCACTTCTGTAGGCCGGGATCTGGCGCCCAGGGTTGCTTCATATCTTAAGTGCGGCCTTACAGCTGACTGCACCAGCCTGGTATTTGGAGACCATAAAGAAACCAAAACCGGAAAAGAATATAAAAACCTGCTTTATCAGATCAGGCCGGCTTTTGGAGGAAATATCATCGCAACCATTATCAATCCCGATACCAGGCCGCAAATGGCCACTGTGCGGGAAGGCGTGATGAAAAAAGAAATCTACAATGAAGACCATAAGGGAACAATCAAAAAGATTAAACTTGATGAAGTTTTGCGTGATGAACTGTTCCCGGTGCAGATTGTTGAGCGCCACATTGAAAAGCAAAAGGTAAATATCAAAAGCTCCCAGATCATTATCTCTGGCGGTTATGGTGTTGGTTCCAAAGAAAATTTTGACATGCTTTTTGAATTGGCAGAAGTGCTTGGCGGTGAAGTTGGAGGATCAAGGGCCGCAGTAGATGCCGGTTTTGTGGATCATGCCCGCCAGGTTGGACAAACCGGGGTCACCGTCAGGCCAAAACTTTACATTGCCTGTGGTATTTCCGGGGCAGTGCAGCATACCGCGGGGATGAGTGAATCGGCCAAAATCATTGCCATTAACAATGATCCAAAGGCTCCCATCAATCAGATTGCCGATTATTCCATTATTGGAAATATTGAGGATATCATTCCCAAAATGATCAAGTTTTATAAGAAAAACACCAAGTAAACCGAGAACAATGGCTAATTTTTTTAATGATAATCCCAGCTTAAAATTCCATTTGAACCATCCTTTGATGAAAAAGATCATCAGGCTGAAGGAAAAAGATTTTGCTGATAAAGAGAAGTACGAATTTGCTCCGGCAGATTTCGAGGATACCCTGGACAGCTACCACAAGGTGCTGGAAATTGTAGGGGAGATCTGTGGAGAAACCATTGCGCCTAACGCCGAGCTGGTGGATACCTTCGGGCCAAAACTGGTCAACAACGAAGTGATATATGCCCCGGGTACGGCCCAAAACCATGAAACCCTTACCAAAGCCGGGTTGATTGGAATGTCCCTGCCACGTGAATATGGCGGACTGAATTTCTCCATGGTGCCCTATGTAATCGCTGCAGAACTGGTTTCCAGGGCCGATGCCGGCTTTGCCAATATCTGGGGATTACAGGATTGTGCTGAAACCATTCATGAGTTTGCCGATGAAGAAATAAAAAAAGAATTTCTTCCCCGCTTTAACAAGGGAGCCACAGCAGCCATGGACCTTACCGAGCCCGATGCCGGAAGCGACCTGCAGGCAGTACAGCTGAAAGCTACCCAGGATGAAAAAACCGGGCAGTGGAAATTGAACGGCGTAAAACGTTTTATTACCAATGGTGATGCAGATATCAGCCTGGTATTGGCCCGGTCCGAACCCGAATCAACCGATGGAAGAGGCCTGTCCCTCTTTTTATATGACCGTAAGGATAAAGCCGTAAAAGTAAGGCGTATCGAGAATAAACTGGGTATTAAAGGTTCACCAACCTGTGAACTGGTATTTAAGGATGCACCGGCCTTGCTTATTGGAAGCCGTAAAATGGGCCTCATCAAGTATGTAATGTCATTGATGAATTCTGCCCGTCTTGGGGTGGGTGCCCAGTCTGTAGGCATTGCAGAAGCCGCTTACCGCGAGGCCCTTAAGTATGCTCATGAAAGGGAGCAGTTTGGTAAATCCATCATTCAGTTTCCTGCTGTTTATGAAATGCTTTCCCTGATGCGGGCAAAAATTGATGCTACCCGTAGTCTGCTCTATGAAACAGCCCGCTTTGTTGATGTTTACAAGGCATATAGTTATATACAGGAAGATCGCAAACTGGAGCCTGAAGAGCGCAATGATTTTAAATACCATTCCCGTATGGCGGATGTGCTTACCCCATTGCTCAAACTCTTTGCCAGTGAGTATTGCAACCAGATCGCTTCCGATGCCTTGCAAATACACGGTGGGGCAGGGTATATGAAAGATTTTCCCGTGGAAAGGCTGTTCAGGGATGCCCGAATTACCAACATTTATGAGGGAACCTCACAATTGCAGGTTGTTGCTGCAATCAGGGGAGTAGGAAACGGAACCTACCTTTCGCTAATGAGAAAGCTTGAAGAAGAGAAGGTAAAACCCGAATTTGAATTCCTCAAAAGCATTCTGGTTGAACTCACCGATCGGTTTGAAGCTGTGGTGGGAAAGGTAATGGAACTCAAAAATAATGAACTGATTGATTTTCACTCCCGCAGGTTGGTTGAAATGGCAGGAAACATTATAATGGGTTATTTGCTCCTTCAGGATTCTCACAGGAATGAAGAATTCCATAAATCAGCTGAAATATTCATCCGTATGGCCTCAACGGAAAATAAAGCCAGGGAGGAATACATCCGGAATTTTGAAGAAAAGGATCTGGGGAATTATAAAATCAGGTTTGATTGATTTTACCCTGCCAAGCATAAAAAAAAGGATCTGGGTTTTTAATTCAGATCCTTTT
>SKVW01000144.1 GCA_007129255.1 Bacteroidales bacterium | reverse complement strand
TATTTTGTGCGAAGAAACACAAAACAAATTTCAAATCGTTGCTCAACAAAAAACTTATGTAGCGCAAGTATATCAAGGATTTCAAAGAACTTTAGTTAAAAACAACGCAACGCTAATGATATATTTTTATTTTTTTTATCGCTTTATCTAAAATCAAATTTTTCGGTAATTTTTTCCGGGAAGTTCAAAAAAAAACCCATATTTGTGAAATGTATGCCAATGGGCTGCATTTTTCTGCCGTTAAGCTATTTCATTTGGCAGGAAGCTCAACCCTGAAAATAGAACAACATCAAACCATAAACCAACCAACTAACCAAAACAAAAAATTACTATGGAAAACCAGGGAGTGAATTATTTTGTAGAAGCCGGGAAGCGCGCTGCGGAATGGCACAAGCACCACCTTGAGGAAATGCGCCGTTGCCGTTTTGACACCATTGCCGTTCACGGCATTTATTCCATGCAGGAAGCGCTTGACTTCAATCAGGGATCGCTGATAGAGCCCGTTTACATGTCCACTTCGCAAGGATACCGCAATTCCGATGAAATGGAGGCCGGGCTGGGGTACATGATCCCTACCTGGTGCTATTCGCGCATTGCCAATCCATCGATTTACTATTACGAAGGGGTGCTCGCCCTGCTTGAAGGTTATGGCAGCGGACTGGAAACTTCCTGTGTGGCCACCTCTTCGGGAATGGCTGCCATACAAAGTGCGGTAGACCCCTTTCTGGTGGAAGATCCCAAAAGGCCGGGAGCCAAAATGAACTTTGTGGCAACCACACAACTTTACGGGGGCACCTTCCAGCAGTTTGCCATCCGCAAAGACCAGGAGCGCAACATTGAATGGAGAAAGGTTTACCGTTCCACCGACCTGGATGAGTGGGAAAAGCAAATTGACGAGAACACCCGTTTTCTTTACGGGGAAATGCCCAGCAACCCCTCCCTGAGTTTTTTCGACCTGGAAAAGGTGGCTGCCCTGGCCCATAAATACAACCTTCCGCTGATCATCGATTCAACCGTGGCCACCCCGGCCCTGATGCGTCCCCTGGAGCACGGGGCCGACATTGTGGTGCAAAGTGTTACCAAATCGCTGGCAACAAGTGGCTTTGCCATTTCCGGTGCCGTGATCGCACGAAAAAACATCACTTCCAACATCGACAACGATGAGATGAAAGCAGACTTCTGTGCTTACCTGAAACTGCTTCCCAACCGCGACAACGGTCCCAACATCTCTCCTATGAGCGCCATCCTGGCCCTGAACGACATCCGCACCATCCGTATGCGTATGGACCAGGTGAGCACTTCTACCCAAAAGGTGGCCGAGTTTCTGGAAAACCACAAGGCGGTGGAAAAAGTGGATTACCTCGGGTTGTCCTCCCATGAATACCACCAGCTTGCCTCCCGTTACTTGTTCCTGGCCGACTCGGAGCTGGATCCCCATTACGGTAAAAAAGTGAACCGCTACGGCCACCTGATGTCGTTTTGCGTAAAGGGTGGTCCCGCACCCACCCGACAGGTATTCGATGCCTTCCAGCGCATTTACCGGGCCACCGACCTGGGCAGGATCAAATCCGTGGCCACCATTCCGGCCATCAGCACCCATTCCCAGCAGGGCGAAGAGGGCCGCAAAATGGCCAATATTCCCGACAACCTCATCCGTTTGTGCGTGGGTGCTGAGCATCCCGATGACATCATCCGAGATCTGGAAAAGGCACTCGACAGCCTGGAAGGGAAAAAGGTAAGCTTTTCATCACCCGAATATTCTGCAGGAGGAGCTTCTTCTGCCAAACTGCAAAAATAGTCAAGATGCTTTTTTATTCAACCAATCAGCAATCGCCCCCCATCCCGTTTTCGCAGGCCCTTTTGCAGGGGCAAGCCCCGGACGGGGGGCTTTACATGCCCGAAGAAATCCCTGTCCTCTCTGCCAGGGAGATCAGCACCTTCAGCGAACTGGAATACCACGAGGTGGCCGCCCGGGTGATGGGAAAATTCCTTGAAGGGGAATTGCCGCCACAGATCCTTGATGCACTGACCAAAGATGCCTATGATTTTGAAGTTCCCCTGGAGCATGTGCAGGAACGACAATATGTAATGCGGCTCGACCAGGGCCCTACCGCCTCTTTTAAGGATTTTGCCGCCCGCATGATGGGCCGCCTGATGAACCATTACTTAGAGGAACAAGACCGCAACCTGCTGATCCTCACCGCCACATCGGGCGATACCGGCAGCGCCATTTCCCATGCTTTTTTAGGATTGGAACGCATCAAAGCGGTGGTGCTTTTTCCCGAAGATGAGGTAACCGCCCGCCAGCGCAAACAAATGACCACGCTGGGACAAAATATTAAGGTTCTTGGTTTGGATGGCAAGTTTGACGCCTGCCAGGCACTGGTAAAACAGGCCTTTTCCGATCCCGACCTTCAGGGGCTTAACCTTTCTTCTGCCAATTCCATCAACATCGGCAGGCTTATCCCACAAACGGTCTATTACTTCTGGGCTTATTCGCGTCTTTCCAAAAATGCCGAAAACATCATCTTTTCTGTTCCATCAGGAAACTTTGGGGACATGATGGGCGGCATCCTGGCCATGAAAACCGGATTGCCCGTTCAAAAATTTGTGGTCGGAGTAAATGAAAACGATGAATTCCCGAAATACCTGCGAACCGGAAGATATGACAAGATCGAGCCTTCCAGGAACTGCATCTCCAGCGCCATGAACGTGGGTCACCCAAGCAACCTGGCCCGCCTGGTAGACCTCTATGGCGGAATGATGGATGAAAAGGGGATCCTTCACAAGCCGGCAGATATGGAAACCATGCGCCGGGAAATCTGGACGGCTTCTGTGAGCGATGAGCAAACACGCAAAACCATCAGGGAGGCCTGGGAAAACCACCGGCTGCTGCTTGAGCCTCATGGAGCAGTGGGATGGGCCGGGCTGCAGAAATACTTGACAGGGCTTAGCGACAACGCAGCGGACAAACTCTGTGTTTCCCTGGAAACGGCCCACCCGGCCAAGTTCCCCGAAGAGATCAACCGTCTGCTGGGCTTCGATCCCTCCCTGCCTCCTGCCCTTGAGGGAATTGAAGAAAAAGAAGAACACTATGAAAAGATCCCTTTAAAGTATGCTGCTTTTAAAGAATACCTGGTTTCAAATTACCAGGGTTTTAATCACTAAAAAAAATCCGGTAAACGATGAATATTGTTTGTTTTGACATGGAAGGCGTTTTCACGCCGGAAATTTGGGTAAACGTTGCCAACAAGACGGAAATAGAGGAACTCAGGATCACCACCCGGGACGAACCCGATTACGACAAACTGATGCAGTACCGCCTGGGTATTCTTGAAAAGCACGGGATAACCCTGAAGCAGATCCAGGATGTGATCCGTTCCCTGGACCTGTTGCCCGGGGCAAAGGCGTTTTTTGATTCCGTGCGCGATCGCACCCAGGCCATTGTGGTAACCGACAGCTTTGTGGAGTTTGCCATGCCCTTTATTGAAAAGCTTGGCAAACCCCTGGTTTTTTGTCACAACCTGGAAGTAGACAGCCGCGGAATGATCACCGGTTACCGCCTGCGGCAGCCCGACCCCAAACGCCGGGTAGTGGAAGCCTTTCAGGGCCTGCGCTACAAGGTGATCGGTATCGGCGATTCTTATAACGATATGGGCATGATACAACAAGCCGAAAAAGGGATCTTTTTCCGGCCGCCTGAAAAAGTGGTGAAGGATTACCCTGAATACCCGGTAACCAGGGAATATGAAGAACTTAAATCCCTTATCGAAAAAGGATTGAAGGAACTTTCCGCATAAACCATTTATTTTACCACAAAATCTATAGGTAATTATGAAAACACTTTTGCTGACTTTTGCTTTTTTCCTGATGCTCACCAACATGCAGGGACAGAAATATCAGCCGGGGCTTAACCTTACACCGGGTGATGTCTATTTCCACCAAATGGAATCGGAAGTAACTGTAAAGCAAGGTTTTGGTCCAAGGGAAATGGAACTTTCCGTGTCCTTCGATAATGAAATAGCTTATCGGGTAAAAGCTTTTGAAGACTCTGTCTATGAATTGCAGGTGCATTATGAAAACATGTCCATGAAATCTGAAACCCCTTTTGGCAACATGGCCTTTAGCACTGACAGCGATGATGAAAACCCTCTGAGTTTCTTGCTTAAAGAAATGAAGCACAAGCCTTTTTCGATAGAAATGCTTAAAAACGGAAAAATCAGGCGTGTAGAAGGTTTTGATTTTTTACTTCATGAGGCTATGGATGGGTTTGAGCAAATTTCAGATTTACAAATGCAGCAATCCCGGCAGCAAATAGGAGAAACTTTTGGGGATAACTCAATAAAAGAAAATATTGAGTTGGTTACAGCCATTTTTCCTGAAACCGAAGTAGCTGTGGGCGATCAATGGACCATAAACACCAGGCTGGAATCGCTTTCGGATGCCCTGTTAGAAATAGTTTACGTTTTGGAGGAAGTGACCGACACCAGCTACCTGATCCGGGGAAAAGGAAAATTTGAAACCGATCCCGGGGAAGCTGAATTTCCTATGGGAGGCATACCCCTTGCCTTTGACGTGGAAGGCACCCTGTTCTCAGAGATACATGTTGACCGCCAAACCGGATGGGTCATCGATTCAGAAATCATACAGGTAATATCCGGGGAGGTGACTTCGGAGAATCCGGAAACAGGAGAAACCATGGTTATTTTTATGGATATGACCAATAAAACCACCATAACTCCTTGATTTTTTTAAACCTTTATTTGCTGCCAAATGTTTCGATTTAAATCTCCTTTTGTCTTTTTACTATTTTTGGTTCTGCTTTCTATCCCGGGCTTAAATAAAGCCATTGCAGGATCCGGCAGGGATATTCCTTCCATGGAAGCCCGCCTGGACAGTCTTTTTTCGCAATACGACGACCCGGGCAGCCCCGGGATGGCCGTGGCCCTTATATATGGGGATGAGCCGATATTCAGCAAATGCTACGGCAGCGCCAACCTGGAATATGACATTCCAATAGAGCCTTCAACGGTTTTTCATATTGCTTCGGTTTCCAAGCAGTTTACGGTATTTGCTACCCTGTTGCTTGAGGAGGCCGGGAAGCTGTCCATGGAGGATGACATCAGGAAACATATCCCCGAATTTCCTGACCTGGGAGAGACCATCACCCTGGAGCACCTGGCCAACCATACCGGCGGCCTCAGGGACCAGTGGAACCTTCTGGCCCTTGCGGGCTGGCGCCTGGATGATGTCATTACCCTGGAGCATGTTATGAAACTGGTGGAACGGCAAAAGGAACTTAACTTTAAACCCGGAGAGGAATATCTTTACAGCAACACCGGTTTTACTTTGCTTGCAGAGGTAGTGGCCAGAATCAGCGGACAGTCCTTTGCTGAATTTACCGAAGAACACATTTTCAAGCCCCTGCAGATGAACAACACCCTTTTTTACGACGACCACAGGAAAATTGTACCGGGCAGGGCTTATTCCTATCATTCGGCCAATGATGGTTTTGCCAAAAGCATTTTAAGCTATGCCAATGTGGGAGCCACCAGCTTGTTTACCACAGTGGAAGACCTGGGAAAGTGGGTGCTTAACTTTTCTGACCCTAAGGTGGGCAGCCCGGAATTGATTGAAAAAATGAACCGCCCTGCCACCCTCAACGATGGCAGCACTTTCGGAGGTGCTTTGGGGCAGTTTGTAAGCCGGTACAAAGGACTGCATCAGATCAGCCACGGAGGGGCCGATGCAGGCTATCGCACCTACCTGGGAAGGTTTCCCGAACAGCAGGCAGCCGTTGTGGTATTCAGCAATTATGCCGGGTTCAACTCACGGGAAATGGCCATGAATGTGGCCGATATCCTCCTGGAAGAGTATTTTACCGAACCCCTTGTTCCTGCCGCCGAAAACCATGACTTTGAAGGGCTAAACAGGCAACAATTGGAAACCTTTGCCGGAGAATACTGGAATGCCCGGAAGAAATACGCAGCCACACTTAAAGTTGAGGAGGATACCCTCAGATATCGTTCCGGCGGAAACCGATTTGCCCTGGTCCCTTTCGGCGAAAAGGAATTTTATGTGCCCGGCGACAGCCGGGAACTGGTCTTTAAATTCCTGGAGAAGGATAACGGTTACCAGATGATCCTTACGGCAAACAACGACATACCAAACACCTATTTGCCATACACTCCCAAAGAATACCCTCCGGAAGAGCTAACCGGATTTACCGGTACTTTTTACAGTGAAGAACTCGGCACGGGTTATACTTTGGAAATTAAGGAAGGTAAGCTGACCGCCACCCATTATCGCCATGGCGACATAACATTTAACCCTCTTAAAACCGATACCTTTGAGGGAAACCGCTGGTTTTTCAGAACCCTGCAATTTGCACGCGACCAACAGGGCAACATCACCGGGCTGCGCGTTTCCAGCATCAGGGTCAGAGACCTCTGGTTTGAAAAACAAACAGAATAATTTTTCGGTTGGGTTTCACGCTTAAAAGCAATCTTAGTTGCAGGTAATCATATTCATGGGCATACAGGCAACAGGCAAATCCACATTTTACAAGGAAAATTTTTTCTTTTCGCATGTGCGCATAAGCCTGGACCTGTTCAATTCAAGGATCAGGGAAAGCAAGTTTATTGAAACCTGTTTTTATACAAAATCACAATTTGTTGTAGACAATACCAACACCCTTCTGAAGGAACGGGCAGAATACATTGGTAAAGCAAAAGAGCACAATTACAAGATAACCGGATATTACTTCAGCTCAAAACTCGAAGACGCCCTGGAACGCAACAGGCAAAGAAAAAAAGAATTAAGGATCCCGGAAAAGGGCATAAGGGCTTTCCACAACCGGCTTGTTCTCCCCTCTTTTGAGGAAGGTTTTGATGAGCTTAATTATGTTAAAATTAAAGACGGGAAATTTGTTGTGGACCACTGGAAAGAGGAGGGTTGATCAACCCCAAAAAACAGGTTCAGAACAGGCAGGCGCATTTTTTGATATTACCGTGGTTTTTCTTATTTTAGTTAATTAAAAAAAATCTCTTTCCGGATTACAACTCGTTCCGGATTGCAAAAAAAGCCAACGCCTTTAAAAAAGCGCTCCGGAAAAATTACCTGTAATTTTTTTTGTGATTTACTGCAGCGTCAAGCTATTTAGCTTTCCAAAACCTCAGCTGAACTTATGGAAAAACTACCCTTTAAGCGCCTGAAAGGACAAACCGCCCTCATTACCGGTGCCGCCACGGGCATTGGCAGGGCAACGGCCATTCAAATGGCCCGTGAAGGTGCCAATGTAGCAATAGACTACCTGTCGGATTCCGCCCGGGCCAGGGAAGTAACAAAAATAATTAAAGATGCAGGAGGCAAGGCGGTGGCTATTCAGGCCGATATCAGCCGGGAAGAGCAAGTAAAAACACTTTTCCGGAAGGTCATTGAAACATATGGCACAGTACACATCCTGGTAAGCAATGCAGGGATTCAAAATGAAAAAGCTGTTGATAAGATGAGCCTGGAGGAATGGCAGAAAGTGATCAATGTAAACCTAACCGGCACTTTTTTGTGTGCGCGCGAGGCCATTCGGGAGTTCAAAAAAAGGGGAATACAGGAACAGGTTTCCAGGGCGGCAGGCAAGATCATCTGCATCAGTTCCATCCATGATCAGGTTCCCTGGGCACGGCATGCCAATTACACCGCCTCCAAAGGAGGGATCATGCTGCTGATGAAATCCATGGCCCTTGAAGCCGCCCCGCATAAGATCCGTATTAACAGCATTGGCCCTGGTGCCATTAAAACCCCCATCAACCCAAAAATTATGAAAGACGCCCGGGCCCGGGAAAAACTGGGGCAGTCCATCCCCTACCGACGTGTTGGTGAACCTGAAGATATTGCCATGGCAGCCGTGTGGCTGGCATCCGATGAATCGGATTATGTTACCGGTACCACCCTTTATGTGGACGGAGGGATGGGCCTGTAGTAAAAAATTGTACCCAAAACCGTCTGCGAAAATACAGGAAGGCAGGATTGTTATTATGAAAATTCATTTTTTGGGTACCCGAGGTAATGTGGAACCCAGTGCCCCATACCATTCCAAACATTCGGGAATCCTGATCGAAGAAAAAGTACTGTTTGATGTTGGCGAGAAAGAATTCCTGGATCACAACCCCGAGGCTGTCTGCATTACCCATTTGCATCCCGACCATGCCTTTTTTGTAAAAAATCACAAGGAAGACCTTCCGGATGTGCCGGTATATGCCCCGGAAAACAATAACGGAATCATCAGGCTAAGTGCAACACGTGAAATATCAGGTTTAACCGTAACTCCAGTGCCGACCTTTCACAGCAAACATGTGCAATCCCAGGCCTATATCATTGAAAAAGGAAAGAAAAAGATCCTGTACACAGGAGATATGATATGGATTAAGAAAACACATCATCATAAACTGAAACACCTTGACCTGGTGATCACTGACGGAAGTTACTTTCGCAAGGGAGGAATGATCCGCAGAGACAAACAAGGCAACATATATGGGCATCAGGGCATTCCCCAATTGGTGAATTTATTCCGCAAATTCACCCCTCACATAATTTTTACACATTTCGGCAGCTGGTTTTATAAAGACATACAGGAGTCGAGAAAAAAGCTGAACTCCTTCGATATGAAAATTTCAGCTGCTTACGACGGAATGCAAACAGAGGTATAAAAGCCTAAAAACAGGGTGATTTTTCCACACCCCATGTCAAAATAATTCACCCCTGGTTTTATTATAAACTCCCCAATTCTGCACAGTTAGCTGAAAATGAGCTTTTAATCGGGCCCATGTAGCTGTCCGTAGATCTTTTGGCAGGTCAGTGGTATGTTTTTTGAATTTAGAAGGCATACAAACCATAATAATCAAAAATAATATGAAAAAATCAGACATTTTGTTTCGATTCAGTTTAATACCTATTGCAACAATTATAATCGCTTTGATGGTTCTTTCCGGATGTCAGCCACAGCCACCAAGAGAAGAAGCGGATATTGAAGATCCGGTAATCCCCGAAGAGGTTCCGGAAGACATGGGAAGGCAACCCTGGGTACTGGATATTGAAAGGGAAACCATAGAAAACCTTAACTATCGTGAGGCCAAATGGACGGGAGAGTACCTGCAAATGGTATTCATGTCTTTGAAACCAGGGGAGGTTATTGATCTGGAAGTACACGAGGATCATGACCAGTTCATTCGTATTGAACAGGGAGAGGCCCATGTAAGGATGGGAGAAACCCGGGAAAGCCTGTTATACGATGAAATGGTATATGATGACTGGGCGGTTTTTATTCCTGCAGGGTATTGGCACCAGGTCAGAAACACCGGAGATACCGACCTGAAGTTGTATACCATTTATGCACCCTCGGAACATCCTTCCGGTATCATCCATGAAACTTATGAAGATACGGAGGGCTACGAGCATTAATCCATGCGCATGCTTTGTTTTTTTCCGGCATAAAAGCCCAGGCACCGAAAATAACAACCTGCATTTTCGGTGCCGGGGCAACTTTTTTTTAAAAAAAGAAATCCTGGATACCTATATTTTATAAAAATTAATAGAACCGAAACCATGAATAAGTTTTGTAAAGTACTCATCATTTTCCTTTGCTTCTTTTCAATTACCCAATTGGGATATTCACAGCATTTTGGGCGAAACAAAGTGGTTTACGATCAATTGGATTTCAGGATTTACGAAACCCCCAATTTTTTGATCTACCATTATCTGGAAGATGAAATGGAGATTGAGCTGTTTGCACAGATGTGCGAGCGTTGGTATCAAAGACACCTGGCTGTATTTGAGGACACCATAGAGGATAAAAGGCCTATTATATTATACAACAATCACGCAGATTTTCAACAAACCACGGTAATACAGGATTTGATCGGTGCCGGGGTAGGTGGTTTTGCCGAGGGTTTAAGAAACCGTATGGTCATGCCACTTTCGGCCTCCCGCCGCGACACCGATCATGTACTTGGCCACGAGTTGGTGCACATTTTTCAATATCATCTTTTTCAAGCCGATGAACGCTTGAACATCCGGGCCACCGAAAATGTGCCTTTATGGATGATGGAAGGGTATGCCGAATATATGGCCTCAGGGCGGGAAGATCCCTTTACAGCCATGTGGATGCGTGATGCCGTAAAACACGATAATATTCCCAATCTGACCCAAATGACCAGAAACCCTTTTGATTACAACCCTTATCGTTATGGTCATGCCTTTACTGCATTTCTTACAGGGCATTTTGGAGATGAGATCCTGAAGCCCCTCCATTTGTTTTCAGGTGCCATGGGTTTTCAAAGGGCCCTGGACAGCCTTACAACCTACAGTCCCGATACCTTGTCGGCTTTTTGGGCCCGGGAGTTGAAACAGACTTACCTGCCTCATCTTGAGAACAAACAAGAGTCTGTGGGAGAGAAATTGTTTGACCGGGAAAATGCAGGCCGGTTGAATATTGCTCCTTCCCTCAGTCCTGACGGCAAAAACCTGATCTTTATTTCCGATAAGAACGTAATTACCACTGATTTTTTCCTGGCAGATGTTGAGCAGAAAGAGATCAGCCGGCGCATAACCAATATTATACGGGATGCACACATTGATGAATACAACTTCCTGGAATCTGCAGGCACCTGGAGTCCTGATGGGAGCAGATATGCGATTACCGTTTTTTCAGGAGGGCGCAATAAAATCCTCATTGCCGACCTGGAGAGGGGAAGGATAGAGCGGAGATTAGCTCCCCCGGGTTTACCGGCATTGAGCAATCCCGACTGGTCGCCCGATGGAAAAACCTTGCTGGTTTCAGGTTTAAGACAAGGGGCCAGCAACATTTACCAGGTTGATCTGGAAACCGGGGAAGCTGAACAACTTACCGATGACGGACATTCCTCTTTGATGCCTGCATGGTCACCTGATGGCGGCAGCTTTACCTTTATCACCGATCAGAAGGGGGAGGCAGACCTGGAAGAAACCCGGTTTGGAAAATTTAAGCTGGCAGAATACAATATGGAAACCGGGCAGGTGACGGTTTTCGATTTTTTTCCCGGGGCCGATCACATTAATCCCAAATATTCGCCTGATGGAGAAAGCATCTTTTTTGTATCCGATGCCGATGGACATCGCAACCTGTATCGTTTGGAGCGTGCTACCGGTGAAACCCGAAAGTTAACCGACCTGCAAACGGGTATCAGCGGCATCACAGGAATCTCGCCGGCTTTTGACATTGCCAGGGAAAGCGGGGAATTGGTTTATATCCTTTTCAACAAAGGTGGCCAGGAACTGCACAAAGTCCATATAAATGATCTTGACGGCCCGGTCTTTACTGCAGAAGACACAGATCTTCTGGCAGGAAAACTGCCCCCGGTAGCTCCGCCTGAACCCTTGCAATTGGTAGAAGAAAAACTGGAAACTTTTCCCCTTATCGATCCCGATCGGTTCCAAACAAGGGAATATGATCCTAAGTTTGGCCTGGAATTCATTGGGGGTGGGGGAATTGGTGTGGGTGTCAGCCAGTTCGGAGCCGGTATGGGCGGTGGAGTGAGTTTTATGTTTGCCGATATTCTTAGGGAAAATATTTTAATGACATCTATATATGCCCAGGGCCGCTTGCAGGATATTGGCGGACGGGCAGTGTATTTTAACCAGTCCAGCCGTCTGCAATGGGGTTCTACCCTGTCACATATCCCATACAGGTACGCCGGGGCAACGATGCGTATTGATACCATCAATGACACCCCGGTAGAGAATCTGGTGCTGCTGGAAGAAAGGGTGTTTGAGAACGAACTGGGGCTTTTCGGTCAGTATCCTTTATCGCGCCAGCTTCGTTTTGAAGGGGGCGGCACCGCCACCCGATACTGGTTCAGAAGAGATAGCATCAACAATTATTATTCGGGTGGATTCCTTGTAGATCGCGAAGAGTACGAACTGGATGCCCCCGACCCTTTCATGATTTACCAGCTATACCTTGCTTTTGTAGGCGACGGCTCCACATTTGGCATGACCTCCCCCATGAG
>SKVW01000131.1 GCA_007129255.1 Bacteroidales bacterium | reverse complement strand
TTATTCAACTCAATGTGCTGGGTGGACTCCACGTTGATGGTAAAATCCACGGGTACAACGGGCACCGGATGGCGGCTTTCCTTGTCACAGGCAAAGGGCAGGGCAACAATGAAAAGCCATAAGAGCGGCCAGGATATTTTTTTCAGAAAATCTAACATTTCAGGTTACCTCTTCGTTTTAAAATATAACGTAAAGTTAGCAGGAAAATGGTAAATTTGTGTAAATAAAATGCAGACCTTGTTTTGGTTCAGGCTGTTTAGCACTTAGAAAAATTTTTATTATGGAAGATTTTGGAATCCTGATAATGATCCTGATTTGGCTGGTGATCAGCTTTTTGCGGAAAAAGCCCAAAGATGCCAAATCTACCGGAAAGCCACGCCCTGCTACCCGGCAGGAGCCGCAGGAAGAAACCGACTTGGAAGAAATGCTGGAAGAATTTCTTGGCGGGGGTAAGAAAAAGGAAAAACAGGAAGAAGTTGTTGAAGCGGAAGAACCTGAAAGAGCGCATGAAACTGCAGCAGAGCGCCATTATCGTGAAAAAGAAGAAATGTTGCAGAAAAAGGAAGGTACAAAAAAAGAATATGAGGAATTTGTCGGAGTTGAAGAAGATTTTGAATTTTCCTCCGAAGGCAAGGTGGAAACCATTGAAGACTTGATTAAAGCCCACAAAGAGAAAGAACCCGTGCTTGAAGTGGAGGAAGTGGACGGTGATCAGGAGGTGGGTGTCCGGGACGAATTGCCTGATTTTGATCTGAGAAAAGCCGTTATTTATTCCGAGATCTACAACAGAAAATATACCTGATAAATTTTTTTATTGCCAGCTTAAAATTGTTTATCATTGCATAATTTCTTATATTTGCCTAAAGTTTAATCAAATTTTAAAAACCTGGTTATGGCAAAAATGCCATGGTCAGGTGTTTTTTCACCGGACAACACTGTTTTACCAGATTCTGATTAAAAATGTTGTCAGTTTGTTTTTTTACGGGCTGTCAACAATTTTTTTTTGCCCTGTGTTATGCAGTTTACCCGGAAGTTTTTTATGTGCAACAACCGAGAAACATATTGCTTTTTTTTGCATGTGATTTTTATCATGTGCCGGCAACTGCTGTTTTATGGTCGTTGTAACCTGAATAAAATATCCCAAAGATCAGGCGTTAGGCCAATTCTTGTCAAAGTTCCCTCTTTTCCCGGGCCAGTCATAAGAGCAAATGCCCCAATAATGAGGGATAAACCAAATCAATAATTTTAAAATCTTTATCTCTTTTTTTGAAAATGCAAAATTTTGCATCAAAAGGAGTTTTGTTAAACAATTTAATGCAATAGTGATGAGCGAGGTAAAATATTTCACAAAACAAGGACTCAACAGACTGAAAGATGAACTGGAAAAGTTAAAGTCTGTTGAGAGACCTGCTATTTCCCAGCAAATTGCAGAAGCCCGTGAAAAAGGCGATCTTTCAGAGAATGCCGAATATGATGCAGCCAAAAATGCACAGGCCATGCTGGAACTCCAGATCTCCAAGCTGGAGGAAACCCTGAGCCAGGCCAGGGTGATCGATGAAAGCCAGCTGGATGAAAACAAGGTTTCCATCCTTTCAAAGGTTAAGCTTAAAAATTTAAAAAACAATGCGGTGGTAACCTATACCCTCGTTCCTGAAAATGAAGCAGATATCAAAGCCGGCAGAATATCTGTAAACTCTCCCATTGCCAAAGGCCTTCTAGGTAAGGCCATTGGCGAAAAGGCAGAAATTGAAGTGCCTGCCGGCATTATGTCTTTTGAAGTAGTAGATATTTCAAGGTAAAACCGTTTTTTTTCTTGCCCGCCGGGTTGTGTCCTTAGAAAAGCAACCCGGCTTTTTTTATTAAATTTGAAAGTCATTTAAAACAAAAGGATATGGCAAGTATTTTTACGAAGATTGTGCAGGGAGAGATTCCCAGCTATAAAGTAGCAGAAGATGAAGATTTTCTGGCATTCCTGGATATTAATCCTTTGGCCAAGGGCCATACCCTGGTGATCCCCAAAAAGGAAATCAATTATATTTTTGATATTGAAGATGAAACCTACCAGGGACTTTTTCTTTTTGCCAAGAAAGTGGCAAGGGCCATGGATAAAACCATTCAGTGTGAGCGAATCGGGGTAGCCGTTCTAGGGTTGGAGGTGCCCCATGCCCACATTCACCTGGTGCCCATCAATGGGATTTATGATATTGATTTCCGCAAACCCAAGCTGAAACTGGGGCCCGATGAGTTTAAGATGATTGCAGAGCGCATCGCAAGAAAGGTGGAGTTATAAATTACCGGGAAATGCGGCCGGGGTTATCTTGAATAAAGGCTTTCCAACCGCTGTAGTTGTTTCCCGCTTCCCCTGCCGATCCTTTTTTTTGGAAAAAATGGCACAAACCAACGGCAAGGGCATCGGTAATGTCAAAGTTTTGAGGCGTTCCCTGCATTTCCAGGATGCGGTATAACAAGGAGGCCACCTGTTCTTTGGAAGCGCTGCCTTTGCCGGTGATGGATTGCTTCACTTTGCGGGGAGAATACTCAAATACCGGGATGTCCCGGTAAAGAGCGGCAGCAATGGCTACCCCCTGGGCCCGACCCAGCTTGAGCATGGATTGAATGTTTTTGCCGTAGAACGGGCTCTCAATGGCGAGCTCATCAGGATGGTAGGTGTCAATATTTCTCAATACGGTTTCAAAGATCTTTTTAAGTTTGAGGGCATGGTTGGGCAGCTTGTCAAGCTTTAAAACGTCCATGGTTACTACCTGCACTTTTTGCCGGTTGATGCCAAGAACACCCAGCCCCATGGCGTTGGTGCCGGGGTCGATGCCAAGTATGATCCTTTCGTAATTCAAATTGAAGGTATGGGTTTAAAACACCGGTTTTTTCCCGGCAAAGCAAAATTACATAAAATAATCCGTGTGGTCGTGCAGTATTTTATACCGCTGGCTGCTCTTGCCTATATCGTTTTTGCCATTCGCGGCCTTCCCGAAGAAGGGGTAAAGCGTTGGACGGCTTCCCTTGAGTTTTCTACTGAAGTGTTTTTCATGGTGGCCTTACTGCTGATCCTCACTTTTTTTAATTGGTTTTTTGAATCGGTTAAGTGGAAACTGCTTGCCGACCGGCTGCAGAAAATATCTATGGTTCATTCTTTGAAGGGTGTTTTGTATGGGGTAACCCTGGGAATGATCACTCCCAAGCGGGTAGGGGATTTTGCCGGCAGGGCTTTGGTGTTAAATTCCGAAAACAGGGTGAGGGGCATGGTAGTGAATTCTGCCGCCAGCCTTTCCCAGATTGTAGTTACCCTTGTTCCCGGATTGCTGGCCCTGGTAATGGTCATTCTGTTTTTCGCCGGGGGCGGGCCCCATGGACCTGCCGGGGGAGCCCTGCGTATGGATTTGGTCTGGTACACGGCAATTGCCATTTTGTTGCTGCTGGTGTTTATTTTTAATATGCGCAAATTATCAGGATGGCTGATTAAGTTTAAAGGTCGTCATTCCTGGCTGCAGGTGCTGGATGTCTTTGAAAATCTTAGTCACCGCCAAATGACCAGTTTGTTTTTTTTCAGCTCCTTAAGGTATGGCATTTTCATTCTCCAGTTTTACATTTTGCTGAGGTTATTCCAGTTTCCCGCCACTTTGTTTGATGCCTTTTTTCTGCTGGCCCTTATCTACCTGGTGATGACCGTAGTACCGCTTTCCTCTTTAGGAGAAGCAGGTATAAGGGGATCTGTCGCCTTGTTTGTGTTTGAGTTCTTTTACCTTCCTTCCGAAGGGTTTTATTCCGGGATGGGGCTGGGCGTGCTGGCCGCGGTGATGGCGGTATGGTTTATTAACCTGGTAGTTCCCGGACTGGCCGGTGCCCTCATTGCCATGTCGGGCGGGATCTCCCTTAAAAAGCAACCTCCAAAGCCATGATCTTTGCCATTGTATTGATATCGGCAGCCTTGATCTATGGTATTCTTATTTTCCGGTTTACCTCAGGATGGACTTCCCTTCCCTTGCAAAATAATGATGCAAGACCTTCAGCAATGATTTCAGTGGTTGTTGCTGCCCGAAACGAATCCTGCAGAATCCGGGGCATGCTGGAGTCTATTGCTCAACAGGATTATCCAAAAAATTTATTTGAAGTGATCCTCGTGGACGATCATTCCAAAGATGACACAGCAGGCATGATCAATACTTTTATGGAAAAACACCCTGACCTGCCATTAAAACTATTCAGGAATGCCGGAACGCACAACCCTCGCGGGAAAAAACATGCGCTGAAAGCAGGTATCAAAAAAGCCAGGGGCCATTATATTCTTACCACCGATGCTGATTGCATAATGGGAAAAGGGTGGCTTTCCTCAATGGCATCCGTTATTTCCTGCCAGGAACCCGAAATGATCATTGGGCCGGTAATGATCTCCGGAGAAAAAGGATTTTTTCAGAAATTGCAGGCCCTTGAATTTTTAAGCCTGCAGGGAAGTACCGGGGGAGCCGCAGCACTTTCAGAGCCCATTATGTGCAATGGGGCTAACCTGGCTTTTAATAAGGAGGTTTTTTTCGACACAAACGGTTATGAACAAAACCTTCACCTGGCTTCGGGAGATGACATGTTTTTGATGCACCGGATCAAAGAAAACAAAAACAGTAAGATCGTTTATCTGAAAGATCCCCGGGCTATTGTTTTTACCATGCCGGAGCAAGGTTTAAAACCTTTTTTCAGACAAAGAGGCCGTTGGGCCGGAAAATTCAAAGCCTATTCCGACCGCTTTACCTTTTGGACTGCATTGGCGGTTGGTTTATTTTCCCTGTTACTGGTCATTGGCTTAATAAGCCTTCCCTGGCAGGAGCCTATAGTGAGATGGGCGGTGGCGGGAGCCTGGCTTTTCAAGGGACTGGTTGATTTTCCCCTGATATTTTCCGCTGCAGTATTTTTCAAAAAAAAGGATCTGATGCCTTATTTCCTCCCTGCTTTCCTGTTTTATCCCTTTTATGTAACGGGTTCCATTGTTTCAGGGATAAGCCTTAAAGGCCACTGGCGATAGGCCTTCTGAGAAAACCCGTAGAAAACACCCATATAAAAATCGAGCAAAAATACTCTTTTGCATGGATTCAGGGCGCTGTACTTTTGGAGTGAAATTGATTTTTGAAAAGTTTTTTTGTTGATTATTGTTTCAATCCTCGTATGGTTTTTGACCATTACGTTTCGGACAATCTTTCCCGCGGATTGTTCGTCCGGGGCTTCCCGGAAAAAGAAAAAGCCTGCAACTGCTTGCGGGCTTTTTCTTTATAACCATCACGGTTTTTATTGAATGATCAGCTTTTTGGTTTCAAGATATTCTTTCCCGCTAAGGGTTATCGTATAGATACCTGCTTGCTTTTTGCCGGCATCAATGGGCACCGCGTAATTGCCGACATACCATGCCGGGATATTCACGCTGCGCAAAACCTTACCTGAAATATCGGTAATGGTGAAAACATAATCCCCACTTCGGGTAATGGTGAATTCTGCAATGGCATGATCTGAAGCAGGGTTGGGGAAAATTTTCAGTTCCGCTTCTTCCCCGGTTTGGATAAAATCTTCAACAGAGGTGGAGTCATCATCATCCCCGTTGTCATCATCTCCGTTGTCATCATCCCCATTATCATCATCCCCGTTATCATCTCCATTGTCATCGTCATCATCTCCGGGATTTTGCTGGAAAGGAGGCAATTGATTGGTGATGCAATGAATTGCGCCTTCCCACCCGATCATGTGGTTGCAGTCAATCCCGATGATTTCCTTGCCAGGCATAAGGTTTTCATAAGTCGCCAGTGCAAGGGAATCCCTCGCATCATTATAAATGGGTACCAGCACGGCATCGTTTACAATAAGGCTGTTGATATAGGTTTTCCAGTTGCCTGCCTTGGGAATTTTATGAATAGAGTAAGCTTTTCCTTCAGGATGGTCAATAGCCAGCAATGCCTGGTAATTATCTTCCAGTATCTGATGGTCATCGTGCCACTCATCTACGCTGCTGATGATGAAGGTGGTGTCGTTAAGGAGTTTGATCTGCATATCCAGGTGACCCCAGTAATCGCTGCTTAAAGCACTGAAGGTAAAGATCTCCTGTATATTCATATATTGGGCCAGGATGCTGTCAATATCTGCAGGGGGTATCCCGGGATTGTTGGAATAAAGGCGGTCGGTGGCAAAAAGCCGTCCGTGACTGTCCACCATATAGTTTCCCCCGTCAAAAATGATGTGGGTAAAATCATAAAAGTTCAAATCCCAATACTGGGCAAGCCGGTAGGGAAGATCCTGGTCGCCGTGGCTGGCAGCAAGATCATCAAAGCCAATTATGGCCAGTTCCCCTTCATCATATATGCTGAAAGGTCCGTGATCCCTGATCCATATGCGGTCGCCATAAACGTTGATAAAAACCACATTGTCAAGAGGCACCTCATGATAACTAAGGGAATTGATCATGTCGGAACGATGATCATCATTGTTCGTTTGCATAAAAACGGTTGCCTGTTCCTGTATGCCGTCAATTACTGCTACAGCAATTAAATCGTATTGATGGTTATTGTAAGGAATCCAATACATAACCACCCCGGCTACGGAATCATATTCAGGAATGGTGGTGGGATTAACCGGCAAATCTTCTGGCAGGTCTGCATTAAGGTTTAAGGCAAGAAAAACTGCGAAAAATGAAAAGGTAATACTTTTTACCATGGAACAGAAGTTGAATTTTTATTTTATGGATTAGCTGATTTTACCTTATAACCTGCATCTTCAATGGCCATAGTGATTTCATCCTGGCTGGTCAGGGTTTTATCAAAAGTTACCAATGCAACCATTTCTTCATGATTGGCTTCAACCGACTCGATTCCGGGAAGTTCTTTAACCCTTCTCTCAATAAGTGATTCGCATCCTGTACAGGTCATTCCTTCGACGTGAAAGGTCTTTTCTACCCGGTCTTCCGGAGCAATTACCGGGGTAACCACCCTTTCCTCCTCAATTCTTTCATGGGTTGTTTGAATATACCAGGGTAATGCGAGCAATACCAGTGCAAAAATGGTTACAATACCCAGAAAAACGATGGGGTTTACCCCGGTTCTTCTGCGATGACCCGGGTCCTGCCTGCCGCGCCGCATGGTGCGGATGTTTTGATACCAAAGGATGGTTAGCAGCAACAAAACCAAAACGATAATGAATGGCCAGAAAGTAAGTATTCTTTCTATCGTAGCGTTTCCTTCCGCAGGAGCAGCCATAATAAAACCGCCGCCAAAAAGGAGTAAGCCCATTGTAATAAAAATTTTAAACGGAATTTTCATGTTTATTGTATTTTGGGATTTGAGTCTGTTCTGTAAAAGTAATATGTTTTTCTAAATTTATCCAAGCTCTATTTGAAGAAGCATGAAAAACATCCGAATATAAATTATGGTGTTGCCGGTTTTTTTTCTTATATTTATAGTAAAGAAGTATTTCTAATCAATAAACTATTCAACTATGACCGACCATCAATTGTATAAAGAAAAAGTTAAAGCCCAGCTGGAAGAGTGGGAAGCGGAAATGGAAAAAATGAAAGCCCAGGCCAGGCAGGAAGACATAAACAGGCGGTTGGACCAGGATAAAAGACTTCAGGAATTGCAAATTAAAATGTCCAAAGGACGAAAAAAACTTGAAGAAATGGAAGGATCCGGGTCGGAAGCGTGGGGAACCCTTAAAGAGGGTATGGAAAAAGCAATGGACGATTTACGGATGGCTTTTAAGGAGGCCTGGTCCAAATTTAAAAAACCGAATTCTGGAAATTCTCCGGATTAAAAATGCAGAATGAATTAAATTTAAAAACCCTTGCTTTTTGAATTGGCAGGTAGCCTTTCAAAAAAGCAAGGGTTAATTTAAAAAGGGGGATGGTTATTCCATGGGCAGCCCTGCCTGCTTCCATTCTTCTTTTCCGCCTTCGTAATCATAAACATTGGTAAATCCAAGATCCTCCAGTTTTTTGGCAGCTGTAGGGCTGGCAGTACAATCGTAATTACTGCAGTAAACCACCAGGGGGTCATCCTTATCAAATTTTTCCCGGGCTTCCTTGCCAATCCTTTCCGAAGGAATATTTATGGCTCCGCGTATGTGTTCCTTTTTGTAGGAGTCTTCAGATAGCACTTCAATTACAGTGACTTCGTTATTTTCCATCTTCTTTTTCAGTTCTTCTTTTGTTATAGTTTTCATAGCTTTTCAAATTTTGGTTTTTTTTATAGGTCTTATTCTTACTTGATTGTTTAACCCATTTGAAAAGTGTTTTGTTTAATTCTCTTCAGAAAATAGCATCATTATCAACCAGTGATCACCTCCCTTGTTAATTTTCGGAATATTTTTTGCATAATAAATTATGCTTATTTTTGCAACTTCTTAAAAAACGCTTAAACTGTTTTAATTCAATGCCATTTTCTTCTCTATCACTTATAAATCCTGCGAAAGCATTTTTAATTTCTATTTTTATTCTGATCTTTTCTTTTACCGGCTGTGGACCGGCCCGTGAAATTACGCGTTTGAGCGAGGAAGGCGAATCAGCCTATGAGGCCGGTAATTATCAGGCAGCCCTGGATCATTATCGACAGCTTATTGAACTTAAAGAAGCGCGTGAAGACGAGGTGTCAGGTAAAACCCTGAACCGGGCCGGTCTGTCTGCTTATTACCTGAAAAAAACTTCCCTCTCTCTTCAATACCTCGAGCGGGCAAGGCACACTGATGCAGCCGATGAGCGAACTTATGCCGCCCTTGCAGACGGATACCGTGAAATTGACAACCTTTCCAGGGAAATAACCAACCTGGAGATTTATGTAAATGAATATCCTGATGGAGAAAGAATTGAAGCCATGCGCGGGCGGTATTTTGAAACCCTGGTGGAAAGCATGAACTGGGAACAGGCTTACGATCTATGGCCCGAACTTGACGAAGAAACCAGGAGAAAAGAATCATTTCTCAATGGATATTTTACCGTAAATAAGGCCCTTGGCAATGACGAACAATGCACCCGCCTGGCAAAAAAACTGCTGCAAATCAATGAAAACAATACAGATGCACTTGAATGGCTGGGAATAAAATACTTTCGCAGGGCCGAAAGCCGCTACAGCCGTGAAATGGAAGCTTATGAGCGAAACCGCACCCATCGTCAGTATGCCATTTTGCTTGAAGCCTTTGAAGTGATCAATGAGGATTTTCGCACTGCATTGAACTATCTTTTAAAGCTGTATAATATTGACCCTTCTCCCCGTATTGCCAGTTATCTTGCAAACATTTACCAGCGTTTTGAAAACGAAAGCAAAGCAAGATATTACCGGCAAAAAGCCCAGGAATAATTTCCAATTCCGGCTATTTTTTTTATTAAATTTATACAGGAACAAGGTTTTTTTAGGGCTTAAATATGAATTTAGTCATATCAGTTGAACTTTTTTATTCTTACATTTGTTCTTTCCGATTGATGCCATTAAAATAATTTTTTGATTTATGTAAACTAATGGTATGTTTCTGTAATAAGCTCCTTGCATTTAGTTTTTTAAAATAACAAAATCAACCCTTTTTTTCTTAAGGGTTTATATTCGGTAAAATTTACCTATTTGGATAGGTGAATCATTTTAAGCAATTTTTTGATTATTTTAGTAAGTAATATGGATTCGATTTCAATCAATTAACAAAACCTGTAACTCACTTAATTAAAACTTATGGAAAACTTCTTAATTTACTTAATTCCCTTAATCGGTATTCTTGCCATAATTTTTGTTGCCTTCCAGGTTTCCTGGATAAAAAAACAGCCTAAAGGCAATGGCAAAATGATCAAGATCGCGGGCTTTATCTCGCAGGGTGCCATGGCCTTTTTAAAGGCTGAGTATAAGATACTCTCGATCTTTGTGATATCCATAGCGGTATTATTAGCATTAGCCACCGGCACGGAACAATCCCATCCACTGGTGGCTTTTTCATTTGTGATGGGTGCCTTGTCCTCCGGCCTTGCCGGATATATCGGGTTGCGTATTGCTACCAAAGCCAATGTGCGGACCACCCACGCAGCAGAAACAAGCCTTGCAAGGGCCCTGAAAGTGGCTTTTGCCGGAGGTAGTGTAATGGGCCTCAGTGTGGTCGGGCTTGGGATTCTTGGGTTAAGCCTGCTTTTTATTTTTTATTCCTTTTTGTTTGGCACAGGAGACTACCTTACCGTTAATAAAGTCCTCACTGTAGTGACCGGTTATTCTTTCGGAGCTTCTTCCATTGCACTTTTTGCAAGGGTAGGAGGGGGTATTTTTACCAAAGCCGCCGATGTTGGAGCCGACCTTGTCGGTAAGGTTGAATCGGGCATTCCTGAGGACCACCCCCTGAATCCTGCCACCGTGGCCGACAACGTTGGAGATAATGTTGGTGATGTGGCCGGAATGGGGGCCGATCTGTTTGAATCTTATGTGGGATCAATTATTGCTGCCATGGTGCTAGGAGCTATTTTTCTTACAGGCTACCAGGCAGGAACCTATACCGATGCCTTTAGCGGACTTTCACCAGTGCTCCTGCCTTTATTCCTTGCCGGGGCAGGGATCATTGCATCTATGGTGGGAACCTTTTTTGTGAATGTGAAAGAAGGAGGAAACCCTCAAACCGGGCTCAACATCGGAGAGCTGGTATCGGCTGTTCTGATGATCATATTTTCCTATTTTATCATCATAAATGTATTGCCTTCCAGCCTTACTTTTACCGATATGCTTTATGGGGGTATTGAGCGTGAAATACTTGCAATCAATGTGTTCTATGCTGCTATCATTGGATTGGCAGCCGGTTTAATCATTGGCTTTTCTACCGAATTTTTTACCGGTACCAACTATCTGCCTGTTAAGATCATTGCCAAACAATCCACTTCCGGCGCGGCTACCAACATTATTTCAGGTTTGGGTATCGGCATGCTTTCTACCATTATTCCCATTTTGACCATTGCGGTCACCATTGTTTTGGTATTCCATCTTGCCGGGCTGTATGGTATTGCTATTGCCGCCGTGGGTATGCTTGCCAATCTTGGGATCCAGCTTTCAGTAGATGCTTACGGCCCTGTTTCTGACAATGCCGGTGGTATAGCCGAAATGGCCGAACTGCCCCCGGAGGTGAGGGAAAGAACCGATAAGCTGGACGCTGTGGGAAATACCACTGCCGCTATTGGAAAAGGATTTGCCATCGGTTCTGCCGCCCTTACCGCTTTGGCATTGTTTGGAGCCTATATGACCGCAGCTAACATCACCATTATCGATGTATCGGAAGCAGTAGTGATTGCCGCCGTATTTGTTGGGGCATTGCTTCCTTATGTTTTTTCTGCATTGACCATTAAAGCTGTAAGTGAGGCTGCACAATCAATGATCGAAGAAGTGAGAAACCAATTCAAAACCATTGAACCTTTAAATAAGGCTTTAAAAGTGTTGAAGAAAAACCAGGGTAAAGAGCAGAAAGACTGGAGTAAGGAAGATCGTGAAACCATGGATGCTGCAGAAGGAACCCCCGATTATCAGCGTTGTGTAACCATTTCCACCAAAGCGGCGCTTCGCCAAATGATCTTACCCGGGGTAATAGCCGTAGCAGTTCCCGTTATCGTTGGCCTGACCCTTGGCGCCGAAGCCCTGGCAGGTCTTCTTGCGGGGGTAACGGTATCGGGTGTGTTGCTGGCTATTTTGCAATCCAATGCCGGTGGCTCCTGGGATAACGCCAAAAAATTAATTGAAAAAGGGATTACCCACAACGGAGTAGAATATGGTAAAGGAAGTGAAGCACATAAGGCATCAGTGGTGGGCGATACCGTTGGTGATCCGTTAAAGGACACCGCCGGGCCTTCACTGAATATCCTGCTGAAACTGGTTTCCATTGTAGCACTGGTTTTGGCCGGATCTGCGTTTTAAAGGTTACGCCGCTTTTTTTTAATTTTCTTTTTCCTGCATCAGTCAGCCTCTAATGTTTGATTGATGCAGGATTTTTTTAGTTTTACTCATGAAGATTTTTCCTGACTGGGATTATCAAAGCAGACTGCTTATGATGATCAGGATCATGACCAGGAGGTAATAGGAATTAATAAAAACAAAAGCCTTTAACTTTTCTTTTTCCTTTGCCCGGCGCAGCCAGACAACAAAATAAAACAGGAGCAGGAAGGAGGCAACGAAAAGCATTGTTATGGCAGGCAGCAGGGTGATGATTTTAAAATAAACCAACATCAAGCCGGATAAAACCGTAGCTACTACCCATACAAAAGTAAGCCGGAAGATCTGTTGGTAACTTAACAGGTCGCTGAGCACGGGAAAACCTGCCATCCGGTATTCTTTGTCGTAACGCAAGATGATAAGCCAGAAATGAGGGATCTGACCGATAAAAAAGAAAAAGGCCACCAGCAGAATTGATGGGTGCCAGATCTGGCCCCCGGCGGCTGTCCAGCCGATAATCGGGGGGAGGGCGCCGACAAGCGAACCGGGAACCACGGCAAAAGCCGTCAGCCGCTTCAAAAAAGTATAAACACCATTGTACCAGGCCAGGGTAACAAAACCAATAAAGGCAGACAAGGATGAGGTAAACAACCAAAGAATCACAAAACCGCTAATGCTGAAAATTCCCGACAGTATGGATGCACTCAAAGGAGATACCTTTTTGGAAGGGATAGGACGGTTTCGGGTGCGGGCCATCATACGGTCAAGACGGAATTCCTGCAACTGGTTGATGCAAGATGAGCCCGCGGCCATAAGGAAAACGCCAACTGCCAAAGCAAGCCATGAAGGTGAAAAGGCTCCCTGGTAAAGCAGGAAACCTGTCAATGCCGAAAGAGTAACAGGGAAGGTGATTTTCGGCTTGGCCAGCTGCAGATAGGGAAGAAAAAATAAAAAAATTCCTGTTTTACTCATTCAGGGACTTGAGGAACTCAACGATAAATTCAATTTCCTGTTCCGAAATCTCTCCTTCATAAGAAAGCATTTGCCCGGCCCGGAAACCTTCAGTGATGTCGTAATCCGGTTCGTATATGGAACGCTTTACGTATTCTTCGTCATAAACGATCTCCCGTTCTTCTCCCTGGGTCATTACCGTGATGGTTTCACCAAAACGGCCTTTAAAGGTCGGCCCGACAACGGTGCTGCCATCCAGTGAATGGCAGGCCACGCAACCCTGCCTTTCAACAATTTGTCTCCCTAAAAGGACAGGATCGGCATCATCGGGTACTTCCATTACCATGGCATCGGGGTCATGGTACCACTCCCAGAACTCTTCGGGCTCCATTACCACCACCTCGCTTATCATGTAGGAGTGCTGTAAACCGCAGTATTCAGCACAAAAAATATTGTAAGTTCCTGTTTTGGTGGCTTCAAACCAGGTGCGGTTATTTACGAGTCCCGGAACCATGTCTTCTTTGATGCGAAAAGCCGGAATATAAAAAGAGTGAAGCACATCCAGTGCATTCAGATTAATGATCACGGCCGTGTCCTTTGGAACGTAGAGCTTATCCGATACCCTGCCGTTTTCGTAACGGAACGAAAAGCTCCACATGCGGGCATTGGCAGTTACCACCACACCTTCATCCGGGGGTCTTTTCATGGGTATCCACCCCACATAGCCATAATAAAACATTCCCATTACCAGGATCAGCGGAATAACGGTCCAGGTTATTTCCAGCGCTACACTGTCTTTTACCTGGGTGGGCTTTGGATTTTTTTTGTGGTTATAGCGAATCAAAAATACCAGGATGGTCAGAGTGATACCGATCAAGAAGAAAAAGCTTATCACCATGATGAAAAGAAAGGCGTTGTCAACTCCTTCTACAAATGTTGAAGCTCCTGAGATCATATTTCAAGTTTATCTGTATGAATAATCAAAAAAGGTAACATAAAGTACCAGTAAAAATACAACAAGTACCAACACGGTAAAAATAGCGTATAGCTTATTGTCGAATTTTAAATGCATAAACCAAACCAGCACAATGGCTGCTTTGGTAGCGGCAATGAGCATGGCCACCAGGGTGTCAAGCCTCCCCAGTTCCAGTGTGGTTACTGCCACACTTATAGCCGTGAGCGCAAGCAAAGCTAACAAAACAAAAACATGGGACTGATAGCTGCTGATATGTGATTTTTCCTGGCTCATGATCGGGTTCTTTTAATGAATTAAGTAAAACAATGGGAAAAGGAATATCCAGATAATGTCCACAAGGTGCCAGTAAAGTCCTGTGTTTTCCAGCCAGATGTAATCTGTGCTGTGTATCTTATCGGCCCTGATCTGCTGAAATACATAAATAAACAAGCCGATTCCGATGAGAATGTGCAGGGCATGGATTCCGGTCATTACATAATAAAGTCCGAAAAATAATATGGTGCCATGTCCTAGCTCCAACAGGGCTTCTCCACCAGGGTAAAACCCATACTCAATCTTTGCGCCCCATTCAAAATATTTGTTTACAAGAAAAACCAAGGCTATTAAAAGGGTAATCCCCAGAAAAACAAGGGCATGTTTTTTCAGCCCCTTTTGAATGGCGGAAATGGACATAGCAACTGTTGCACTGCTAACGAGCAGCAATACGGTGTTCAGGGTGCCGATAAAAACATCCACCTCTTCTCCTCCTAACTGAAAGGCCACGGGGTTGCGATACCTGTAAACTGCGTATATCAGAAACAGCATACCGAACAAAAGGAGTTCGGTGAATATAAACAACCACATGCCCAGCTTATCGCCTTCATCATCGCGGTGCACATGCGTATGTTCTGCGTTTTTTTCCATCTTTGCAATTATTAGTATTCGTATGGTTTTTCAGTTACTTCCGGAATTTCTTCCCAGTTTTCCAGGGTGGGAGGGGTATCGGCCTGCCATTCCAAGGTTTTCCCACCCCAGGGATTCTTTTCGTTGGTTTTTTTGCCATACCTTGCGGATCGCACAAGATTGACAATGATGATCATGGCCCCGGCAATCATCAGCATGGCTCCAAGAGAAGACAGGATGTTGGCTGCGTGAAACTCAGGAAGGTAATCGTAGTATCTTCTGGGCATGCCCATGATGCCAAGGGAGAACATGGGCAAATATAGGGTAAGAAAGCCGGCAAAAAATACCACCCATCCGATGTTGGCCCAGCTGGCATCAAACATACGTCCAAACATTTTGGGAAACCAATAATGGATTGCTGCCAGGAATGAAAAGCCGGTCCCTCCAAAAACAATAAAATGGAAGTGTGCCACTACAAAGTGGGTATCGTGCAAATGCACGTTGGTGGCCAAAGAGCCGAGGGTGAGGCCGCTGAACCCTCCAATCATAAACACGAAAATAAAAGATACCGCCCAGAAAAACGGGGTTTGAAATATCAGTGAGCCTTTATACATGGTGGCCACCCAGTTAAACACTTTAACGGCAGACGGTATGGCTACCAAAAAAGTAAGGAAGCTGAAAGCAAATAAGGCTCTTCCGCTCATCCCCGACGTAAACATGTGGTGCCCCCATACAAAATAGCCCACAAATGCAATGGCAAGAGAAGAAAGGACAATGGCCTTGTACCCGAATATACGCTTCCTGGAAAAAACAGGTATGATTTCACTGATCACTCCTAAACCCGGCAAAATCATGATATATACTGCAGGGTGCGAATAAATCCAAAACAGGTGCTGGTAAAGAATGGGATCTCCCCCAAGGGCGGGATCAAAAATACCAACGCCCAAAGTGCGTTCCATTACCGTAAGCAGCAGGGTGATGCCAATTACCGGAGTGGCAAGGATCTGGATCCATGCAGTGGCATAAAGGGTCCAGGGGAATAACGGCATTTTAAACCAGGTCATGCCGGGAGTCCGCAACCGGTGGATTGTCACCACAAAGTTGATACCGGTAAGAATGGAGGAAAAACCAAGCACAAATGCCCCTACAAGGGCAGGAACGATATTGGCCGGGGTCTGAAAGCTGTAAGGGGCATAAAAGGTCCAACCGGTATCGGGAGGACCATCACCCAAAAACTGGGAAGTCAGTACAATCAGGATACCGATCACATAAATCCACCATGAAGCCAGGTTTAATTTTGGAAAGGCCACATCCTTGGCTCCGATCATCAGGGGAAGGAAAAAGTTGCCGAAAACAGCGGGTAATCCCGGTACCACAATGATAAATATCATGATTATCCCATGCATGGTAAACATGGCATTGTATGTGGCCGGCCCCATGATGGTATGCCCGGGAGCAATAAGTTGTATTTTCATCAGCAAGCCCAGAATGGCGGCCACTGAAAAGAAAACCAGCATGGTATACAAATACAGCAACCCAATGCGCTTATGGTCAGTAGATAATATCCAACCCAGTATGCCCCTGTATTTTCCCTTGTATTCAAGGAAACTTGTGTGATTGCTTTTGGTTGATTCTGACATGTTATTATGGATGATTTAGTGGGTTAAGTTGTCCGTTTTCTTGGTTTCAGAGCCAGCACCAGGAAAGAGAGTACCGCAAAAAACAGTATCAGGGTTCCCGCTACTTTGGTAATATTCATAACATATTGCTGGCCTTCCGGGTCATAGGTATAGCAATAAGCCAGTACCCTGCTCAGGGAAGGTCCTGACTTTCCTTCAGAGGTTTCGATCACTGCCATTTTAAGGTCAATGGGAAGAAAATAGGTACCATGCAGGTAGCGGGTTATTTTACCATCTTTGCTTACAAAGATCATGGCCGAGGAATGCAAAAAATCGAAACCCGTGCGGCGGTATTTGAAGCCAACTGCTTCTGTGATCCTGCGAATATTGGTGCTGTCGGCTACAAAAAACTTCCATCCCTCCGGATCAAAATCTTTGGTTACCAGGTGATGATAGGTGTTGCGGTTGGTTTTGGCCAGCCCGGGGCCTTCCCTGGGGTCAAAGCTGATGGAAAGGACCTGGAAATCTTTTCCCAGTGCCATATCGGAGCGGGAAAACGCCTGGGCCATGGCTTCCATAAAAGGGCTGCATATGCCGGGGCAGCGGTAATAGACCAGGGCCAGCACCGTGGGCTTGTCAAGCAGGTTGTTCATGGAAACGGTATTGCCGTCGTGGTCGATCAGCGAAATATTTTCCGGCAGGTACTCGTCCAGTTTTTCAAAAATGCCGATTTCTCCTTCTTTCGGCTGGTATTGCCTTCCCATATCCTGGGAGGAAATGCTCCCATAAACGGTCAGCAGGCATAAAGTTAATAATAAGGCTCTCATAATATGTTGTTTTTCTTTTTTACAAATGATGATGGACACTTTCTTCCAGCATGGGGTGATTCTTTGGAATTAGCGCACTTCTGCTAAGGGATTCCAAAACAATGATGACAAACAAACCGGCATATCCGATCCAAAGGCCAACTTCAACAAACCCAAACCGGATCTCTCCATAACTTCCCGGCATGATTTGAAGAAAAAGGCTGATCCATAACCCAACCACCAATAATAAACTGATGGCAATAAGCACCTCTTTTTTCCTTCCGATCTCATCCGACATCAGGGCGAGAAAAGGGATCGCAAAATTGATCACGATCTCGGCATAAAAGAACCCCTGCCATTCCCCTACAAAACGGGGATAATAATAAGCGGTCAACTCAGGAATGTCTGCATACCAAATGATCAGGAATTGCATAAACCAAAGGTAACCAAAAATAATACTGAAACGGAAAAGATACCTTGCCAGATCGTTGCGGTGGGCTTTGTTAAGCTGTGTAAAATAACCTTTGTCATTAAGAAAAAACAGCAGCAATACGATCAGGGCAACTGCATAATACATACTGGTAACCATTACCCTGAAACCAAAAAGTGTGCTGTACCAATGAGCGTCAATGGTCATGATCCAGTCAATAGCGGCCAGGGAGAAAAATATTACCGAAATAAAAACGAAAACTTTTGAAAAAAAACTGCTTTTTTTATAGTATTTGATGTCCGCTTTTTGGTCCTCTTTTACAGAAAACTTTCTCAATGCGTATCCCAGGGAAATCCAGAGTGTAAAATACACAACCATCCTGATCATGTAAAAAGGTACATTTAAAAAGGGTGATTTATGGGCAATCAGTTTATCGGTTTCCGTAATGTTGGGTTGAGCCCATTTATAAATATCTGGTAACCCGAAATAAAGCAGAAGCATCAAAATGGCAGCAACGGGCAAAAAAGCACCCAGGGCCAGGGGAATGCGCTGAAACATGGCCGACCAGCTGGACTGTGTGATGTATTGCAGGCTGTAAAACATCAGCGCACCAATGCTGATGGTCAGAAAAAACATGTTGTTGAGCAAAAGGTTGGCCCATGTTCTTGATGGATCAGTGGTGAAGCCGACGACCACTGCCGCAATACCAACAGCCAGCATCAGGGCGGTCGCAATTTTTATGGATTGGGATGGTTTGTAAGTTGCTTCCATTTGGAATTGTATTTTACTTTTCCTGTAATACTTGTTCAATAAATGCCACGATCTTCCAGCGATCTTCCGGTTGGATCAGGGAGGCATGTGCCCCCATTACGCCCCATCCGGCAGTTATTACATGGTAGGTTTCTCCTTCGGGTATTTCCTTTACTCTGGGGTCAAGCAGAGAAGTGGGCGTAATAATGTAAGCACCGCTGGTGTGCAGGTTGCCCTGTCCATCTCCTGATTCCCCATGGCAGTTGCTGCAATAAACCCTGTAAAGCTCCCTGCCTTCTGCAAGCAGTTTGTCGCTCATTGTCAAAGGGTTTTTCAGGGCTTGCCCGGCTTGCTCGCGGCCTTCAAAGTCAGCGGCGTAAGGATAAGGAACCAGATGCCGGGGAACGGTGCCTTCAACCGGTTCTCGCATAGTCCTTCCATCCTCCATGGCCGGGTTATCGGAATAAGTCTGATAAGCATGGCCGTGCACCATATCAGGAAAATATTCATATCCTTTATCTTCCCGGGTGCGGTCGCACGAAAAAAACAGTACCGATAGCAAAGTAAAGGCCGCAAAAAAGATTTTGCTCCTGGGTTTTATGATTGGTCTTTTGCCGGTCATATGCAAAAATTAAGGTTAAAAGTCAATTTCTTTTTCCAGGACATCTTCCGCTCCGCTTTCCTTCAGCCACTTTTTTATATCCTCAGGATTAAAGTTTTGATCCAGCACCAGGTAAAAGCGATTGTCCATGGCTTGAGGATCGGGCATTTTGGCTTCCTTCCCGGGAAAAAGCTGTGTCCTTCCCAAAAAAGTGACTACCGATAATCCGCCCGTCACCAAAATGGTAAGCAAAAACAAAACGACCACCATGGATGGGAAGCTGAAATACGGCTTGCCACTATAGTTCAGGGGGTAATCAATAACGGCGGTATAATATAAAAAGCCAAAAGCCCCTATGATGGTCATCACGGCAAAAACAAAGGATAGGTAAGGAAGACGGGATTCGGGAGCAAAAGCTTTCATCAGATCATGGTCAGCAAAAGGGCCGTAAATATCCTTAATGTTTGCCCCATTCTTCTTTAACTTCCGGAAAGCTTTCAGCAATAAAGCTTCATCATCAAAGACGCCGATAATATGTTTATAGCTCATCTTTTTCCGATTTTGGGTTTATATTTTTTCCTATACGTGAAATAGGTTTTACCTCATTGACGGCAATAACGGGAATAAATCTTACAAACAACAACATCCCCACAATGAAAAGCCCGAAGGTGCCCACAAAAATCCCGATATCAACCATGGCGGGCTGATAGGGTGTCCAGCTGGAAGGAAGAAAGTCTTCGGCAAGGGAGGATACCAATATCACAAAACGCTCAAACCACATCCCGATATTGATCAGGATGGACGCTGCGAAAAGGATGAGCAGGTTTTTGCGGGCTTTTTCCCACCAGAAAACCTGCGGTACAACGGCGTTGCAAAAAACCATGATCCAGAAGGCCGTTGAGAAAGACCCGGTGGCCCTGGCATTAAAGAAAGTGTATATTTCATAGGTCACCCCTGAATACCAAGCAATAAATATTTCGGTGGCATATGCCAGGGCAATGATCAAACTGCTATATTTAAGTACCTGTGCAATGTTATCCAAATGTTTCGGTGTAATGTAGTCGGAAATATTGAACACTTTGCGCATAAGGATCATGAGGGTGAGAACCATTGCAAATCCCGAAAATATTGCCCCTACAAAAAAGTAAGGCGGCAGGATGGTAGCATGCCAGCCCGGCAGCACCGAAATGGCAAAGTTAAGAGAAACAATGGTGTGTACCGAAATTACAAGGGGGGCCGCAAGGCCACCAAGAAGTTTTAGCAGGGTTTCGTAGCGGTTGTATGTATACAAAGAACCGTTCCATCCCAGGCTGAATATCCCATAAATGGTTTTTCTGAGTTTATTTTTGGTGCGATTGGCGATGGTTGCCAGGTCGGGCACCATACCCAGGTACCACAGGGTGACGGACATGATCAGGTAGGTACTGATGGCCAGCACGTCCCAGAATAAGGCCGAATTGTAGTTTACCCAAAGCAGGCGGGTATTGGGATAGGGCATAATAAAAAACGCCAGCCAGGGCCGGCCCATATGGATCAAAGGGAATAGCCCTGCGCACATTACCGCAAAAACCGTCATTGCTTCGGCAGACCGGTTGATGGAGCCTGCCCATTTTTGCCTGAACACCAGAAAAAAGATGGTAAAGGCCGTACCGGCATGTCCGATACCAATCCACCAGACAAAGTTGATGACGTCCCATCCCCAGGCAACGCTATTGGTCAATCCCCAGGTTCCAATGCCCTGGCTCAGGGTCATGTAAAAGGCCCATCCACCGATGGCCAGAAAGATGGCGCCCAGGGTCAAACCTGCATACCACCACAAGGCCGGCTTGCTCTCCACATTGGAAAGCAGTTCATCACTGATCTGGCCGAAGTTTTTGTCGCCCTCTACCAGGGCATGGCTTATTTTCTTGCTGAACATGGACAATGGTTTATAATCTGTTCATACTCATTGGTTCTTTTTAGGCCTTCGGGTTTCTTATTTTGGTCAGGTAACCCACCGTAGGCAAGGTGTGCAACTCTTCCAGCAGGTGATAATTCCGCGGATCCTGGATCATTTTTGCCACCCGGCTTTGTTTGTCGTTCAGGTCGCCAAATACCAGGGCTTTGGATGGACAAGCCTGCACACAGGCAGGAATGACCTCACCATCGCGGAGTTTTCGTCGTTCATTTTTGGCTTTGAGCTTGGCATCCTGGATGCGCTGTACACAGAAAGAGCATTTTTCCACAACTCCTCTTTCTCTTACCGTAACATCCGGATTGAGCACCATGCGGCCGAAATCCGAGTTCATGTTATAATCAAACCGTTCATTTTGGGCGTATTGGAACCAGTTAAAACGCCTGACTTTATAAGGGCAGTTGTTTATGCAATATTTGGTACCCACACAGCGGTTATAAGTCACCTGGTTGATACCTTCGCTACTGTGCATAGTGGCCGCTACCGGGCATACCGCTTCGCAGGGGGCGTGGTCGCAGTGCTGACACATCAGGGGCTGGAATACCACCTGGGGGTTTTCGGCTGTGCCGTTGTAGTACCGGTCAATCCGCATCCAGTGCATGATACGGCGCCTTCTAACCTCGTCCTTGCCCACCACGGGGGTGTTGTTTTCGCTCTGGCAAGCAATCACACAGGTGCTACATCCGGTGCAACTGTTCAAGTCTACCATCAATGCCCAGTGGTGCCCTTCGTAATTGTGCCCTGGATAAAGGGTCAGTTTGTGGTCTTCGTGATATTGATGCAGTTCGTTTCCTGCAGCGGGGTCTTTCTGGTATTTGTCCAGGGTTGACTCTCTGACGATGGCCCTGCCTTCCATGGAAAAATGGGTCTGAGTGCGGGCAAACTGATGGTCGCTTCCTGATTTTTCCCAGGAATTTACTGCACCGGAAAAAGACCGGTTTCCTTCTTCCCATTTGCTGAGCAGAAATGCATTTACTCCTACATTATTTCCGGCTTTGCCGGCTTGGGTGCGTCCGTATCCTAAAGCAAGGGAAATACAATCGTTGGCTTGCCCGGGCTGTGCCAACACCGGTAATTCGATTTTTTGGTTGACCCGGATAAGGTCTCCCTCTGAAAGATCCATTTTTTTGAGGGTAACAGGGGACAGGGCTGCAAAATTGTCCCAGGCCACAGAGGTAATAGGGTCGGGTAATTCCTGAAGCCAGGGATTGTTGGCATCCTGACCGTCATACATTGCCAAACCCGGGTACAGGTTGAAAACAACCTCTCCCTCTTGATTGGCAAGGGTTTTTACACTGGTTATTTCTTCATTTAAGGTTTCGGGCGAATAGCTTAAACTTTCAGTTTCAGTGGCCGGCTTTTCGTAAATCCCCTTTTGCAGCGCATGTACCCAGAATTGATAAAAATCGGGGTGTTCGGTTTGGGTGGGATAAACTGCCTTTTCCCACTGATATTTCAGATATTGATGAAAATCTGTTTCTTTTTCCATCCAGGTCAGCAGGGTATCCTGAAACTGACGGGTTTTGAAAAGGGGACGAATTACCGGCTGGGCCAGGCTGAAATATCCGTCTTTAAATTCCGCATCATTCCAGGATTCTAAAAAGTGGTGATCGGGCAACACAAAACCGCATGCTTCAGCCGTTTCATCTTTGGCAGTAGAAAATGAAATACTCAGTTGGGTATTTTCAATCCCGGCCTTCAATTTTTCGGGCTGATGGTAATGGTAGAGGGGATTGGTTTTGTAAAACAAAATGGCATCCACTTCTCCATTTTCAAGATCCTGAACCAGGTTTTCAAAAGCCTCATTGTCGCCCTTGCCGGAATTATAAGGGACAGAAGTTTCAAGGGTATTTTCATAGTTACCCGTCATATAATTGATGCCATTGACCAGCATTTGCATTCCGGAATGGTTATGTCCGCATACCACGAGGGTTTTTCCACGGTTTTCCAGGATCTGTTTTGCCAGGTTTTCCACATCAAAATCAACAGCAGGGGCTCCGATGACAGGGTTGCCGGTGGCATTGGCAATGCGGTCATACAGCGCCATTAATATTTTTGCCTCTTTGGCAGGATGAACCGGGTGGCGATGATCGGCATTGGCACCTGTAATGGAAAAGTGGCTTTCAAATTGAATGTGCCGCGACATGTCCTTTTTCTCTTTCTTAAGGCGCCTGGTTTTGGCATATTGTGCAGAGAATTCTACCGGCGAAAGCCAGGTGCCCAGAAAATCAGCACTGAAGCTGATGATCAGGTCAGCTTTGTCAAACCGGAAACCTGGAATGATATCCCGGTTAAATGTTGCCTGGTGTGCTTTGCGAATGGCGGAATAAGAAATGGCATCCCAGGTGATCACCTCCAGCCCCGGAAAATGCTGAACCGCCTCATCAATGAGTGATCTTGTGGAGGGACTGACCAAGGTTGGGGTTACCAATACCATGCGTCCTCCATTGGCTGAAATATCTTTTAGCCTGGAAAGAATTTTTTGATCTGTTTTTTCCCAGGTAGTGGAATTTCTGTTCTCCATGGGAGTTTTATACCTGGCCCCGTCATCGTAAAGGCTCAGTACCGATGCCTGTACCCTGGCATTGGTACCTCCTGTCGTCAGGGAGGAAAGGTCGTTGCCCTCGATCTTAATGGGGCGTCCGTCACGATTCTTTACCAGGATGGGGCAATATTCGTTCCCCTGTATAAAAGATGATGCATACCAGGTAGGTTTTCCCGGGATAATCTCCTCAGGCTGGTTTAAATAAGGAATGGCTTTTTTTACGGGATTTTCACAGGCAGATATCACCGTGGCAGAGAAAAAACTGATCCCGCACCACTTCAAAAAGTCACGGCGGGAAGAAGATTTTTCGTTCAATTCGTCGGACAGGATATCCATAGGGGAGGAGGCCTCTGAAGGAGCCTGCTTTTCCTGGTATTTTCCGTTGCTCTGAGGTTGGATCTCCTCTAAACTTTTCCAGTACTTTTTTTCCATTTAATCTATGTTGAGAAGGTTTCTAAAAAATGAAACCAACATTAATAATGGCATTTCATGCAATCTTCTCCGCCAACTTCAGCTGCTGTTACTCCGTCAATCCTTCCTTCCCTAATGTCGTTATGCAACCTTTCATAAATTTCGTAATAAGGGTTGTCGAGAAAATCTACCCTGGAATCCCTGTGGCAGGTGAGGCACCATCCCATAGAGAGGTCTTCGGTTTGCATAACAATATGCATTTCTTCTATGGGTCCATGACAATCCTGACATTCCGCTTTACCTGCATTAACATGCTGGGCATGGCTGAAATAACTATGATCGGGTAATTTATGCACACGTATCCATTCGACAGGTTCACCCGATTCGTGGGCCTGATGGATCTTGTTGATCTCAAACCTTCCGGAGTGGGTGCCTTCCCGAATTACCGTGTGGCAATTCATACAGGTATTGTTGGATGGGATTCCCGCACTGAGACTGAAATTGGTGATCTGGTGGCAGTAATTGCAGTCAATTTCATGCTCGCCTGCATGCACCAAATGGGAGAATTTGATTGGCTGATCCGGGGCATACCCCTGGGTTCTGCCAAGGCTCCGGCTTTCGGCAACAGCATACTGCATGTGCACAACCAATCCAACAATTAATATCAATACGTGAAACGCTTTGACCTTGATCTTGCGCGTGATCAGCAGGTCGATAAGGGCCAGTGCCATTAAAAACCCAAGTCCCCAGAAAATAAATGCATTGACAGGAATGACCTGCAATTCACCGCGGCCCTCTTCAAAAACCTTTGCAAGATAGGCATTTAGTTGGTGCTCTTCTTCTTCGGTGATCTGCATCCCCTCATGATCATTGATCATGCGAACACCTACAGGGTTTTCCAGCTTTTCTTTGAGGCTGTAATTTTCCTCACTGATCCATTGTTTGGCCAGCTCGTAGGCCGAGGGGTTCCAGTTCATGGTGTCGGATCGAACGGTATAATGGCATGAGGAGCAATCGTGTATACCACTCTCAAACTCAACAAGTCCCTTAAACAAACGCTCCCCCTTTCGCAGATCGGTGCGGGTAAACTCCTCCGGGCTTATTACCCCGTTTACCGGCGGCTCCTCATTATCGCTTTCAGGATTTTCGCGGGAAAAAGAAACCAATGAAAAATAAGCAACCAAAAGAAAGGCGGAAAGAAAAATTCCAAAACCGATGTTGCGGGGTTTTTTCCGGTTGGGAGCAGGTTTTTTGCGCATACTACCTGGGTTATTTTTTGTGATTAATTTCTTGGGTTACGGTTTTTAATCCTTTTCAGGCATCTAAATATCTATAAATTTATTGAACCTCAGACTGGTATTAAAAACAAAGGTTTCAAAAACCCAAGATGGCAAATTTATCAGGCCAACGGGGGTAAAATTATAAAAAAAAATCATGTTTCGGCATCTGCCCCCTTATTCATAATGATTCAAAATAAAACCCCTGCCATTGGTCGAATATATACATATGTATTAAGTTGTCCTTCAATGGAATAACCGGTATAAGGGTAAGGGTTTGCCTGTTTAAGGCTGTTTGGTGGATTTAAACCAACAGAAATTTGCTGGCGAAACAAAAAAATTTAATTATATTGGATAAATTTTACCATTTAAATCATAAAAATTCTTTTTTTTGCAAAGTATTTTGATGGTTTTGACGGTAACTATTTCGATTTTGCTCATATTAATTGCCCATTTTAATAATGGAGAAAGTTGTTAAGATCATACTTGCTGAAGACGATGAGAATCACGCTTTGCTGATCAGAAGGAACCTTGCAAGGATTGGGGTTGATAATCATGTGCTTCATTTTGGTAATGGAGAAGAAGTGCTTCGTTTTTTTCTATCCCAGGTGGAAGTACCACAAAAAGATTTTTGTCGGTGCATTTTGATTTTGGATTTGAAAATGCCCAGGGTAGACGGGATGGAAGTACTGGAAACGCTTAAAAGTCATCCGGTTTTAAAAAAGGTTCCCGTTGTTGTTTTTTCTACTACGGACAATAAAAACGAAATAGAGGAATGTTATCGTTTGGGTTGTAGCGGGTATATTGTTAAGCCCATAAGTTATGAGCAGTTTACGGATGTGGTCAGTCGCCTTGGACTTTTTCTTAAATCGGTGACTGTTCCTGAAAATACTTGCTGATTCATGCAGGAAAAAAATAAAAAATACGAAGGATCCGGTTTTAAAACTCCACGCAAGGTTTGGATTGTGGAAGATGACAGGATAGTGAATCAATACATCAGTAGCACGTTAAAAAGGGAAGGTTATGAGGTCAAAACTTTTCATACTGTAGCCGACTTTGAATCTCACCTGGAAAAAGAACAACCCGACAACCAGGTTTTGTTATTACTGGATTATTTTTTAAGCGATATAACGGCCCTGGATATCGTACAAAAAATCAGAAAACCCGGCCAGCCTCTTCATTTCTTAATTATGACCGGGGGTGGAGATGAACGCACTGCCGTGGAAATAATGAAAGCCGGTGCCATTGATTACCTGATTAAGGAAAAAGGTTTTTTTCGCAGGGTTCATATGGCCGTAGACCAAGCTTTTGAGCATATACAATTAAAAACAGAACTGGAAGTCTCCCGCCTCAAACTTCAAAAAAGCATTCAAAAACAAAAAGAGCTGAATGCCCGTATTACACGGCAAAATACTGCGCTTGAAGTTGAAAAGGCCGAGAAAGACCGCTTACTCAGAAACATTCTCCCCGAGAAAATAGCCCGTGAGCTAATGGATAAAGGCACCGCCAAAGCCCGTTATTATGAAAAAGTCACTGTAATGTTTGCCGATGTTGAGGCTTTTTCTTCCAAATCTGTTTTTTTTACCCCCATTGAATTGGTTGAAAAACTGGATGAATATTTTTGTGCCTTTGACACCATTATTGAGCAGCAAAATCTGGAAAAGATCAAAACCATTGGAGATTGTTATATGTGTGCCGGCGGACTGCCCCTGGAAGATCCCCTGCATCCGTTCAAGGTGGTTCTGGCAGGCCTTCATATCCAGGAGTTGGTTAAAGAGATGGGAGCAAAAGCCCATAAAAAAGGTAAAACGGCTTTTGAACTGCGCCTGGGTATTCATACGGGTGAAGTGGTAGCCGGGGTGATCGGACGCAAAAAATTTGCCTATGATATCTGGGGAAATGCCGCAAATCTGGCCAGCTGGATGGTAATGGCAGGGGAGGTGGGAAAAGTGAATATTTCAAAAAATACCCATGACCTGGTAGGCGATTTGTTTGAATGCACCCCCAGAGGTAACATCCCTGTAAAGAATGAGCAAGCAGTGCCCATGTTTTTTGTGAATAAAATCGTCCCGGGGTTTTTTGCTGATAAAAAAGGGCTGCAACCCAATAGAACCTTCTGGCAAAAAGCCTCCCTGATCTCAGGGTTAGCCACCGAAGAAAACAAAAGCTGAACCCCCTTTTCAAAAGGTTTCCCTTTTTTTTCTAACTTGCTAAACTAACAGATTATCGTAATTTTGTTAGGTTAAAAATTTTTAGAGATATTCTTAAAAAATGCAGCAATTTTTTGAATATACTCACCATCAACAATATCAAATCGTTGTGGTAGAGGATGATATTGCCCTGAATAAGTTGATCCAAAAAAGACTGGAGAAACAGGGATTTACAATGGAAGGGTTTTTTACCGGGAGTGAGGCCCTTGAATGGATCCGGCGAAATCCCGACGAAAAAGTCCTTTATTTACTGGACTATAACCTCTACGATATGAGCGGTGAGGAAATGGTCAGAACTTTAAAAAATGAAGACATTAACATTCCGTTTGTAATCATTACCGGACATGGAGATGAAAAAACTGCTGTGGAAATGATGAAGCTTGGTGCTCTGGATTATATGGTCAAAGACTCCAGCTTCATTGATCTTTTGCCTACCGTGGTATACCAGGTTATTAACCATCTAAATGTGCAGCAGCAGTTGGCTGAATCGCAGGTAGCTCTCAAAAAAAGTGAGGAAAAGCACCGCAGTATCTTTGAAAACATCCAGGATGTTTATTTTGAACTTACCCCCGATGCTTTTGTTATTGAATTGTCGCCCTCGGCAGAAAATGTATTTTTCTATAAAAAGGAAGAACTGCTGGGCAAACCTTTTTTTGACGACAAAAATGTCGAAAACCTGTTTATTGATAAACTTCAACATAAAGGATATGTTTCAGACTTTGAAGTTTACCTTACCCGCAAGGACAAAGTAAGAATCCCCTGTTCTTTCACCTGCAAATACCTGTATCACCAGGATGGGGCTCCCCGGAAGATCATTGGTACCATACGCAACATTTCCGGGCGCAAACAGGTTGAAGAAGCCCTGCGCATCAGTGAGGAACGCTATCGTATCCTGGCTGAAAACTCAAGCGATATGATATCCAAACATAACTGGGATCGCACCTACCTTTATGTGTCGCCTGCCAGCAGACACCTACTTGGGTTTGAGCCGGAAGAACTCGTGGGTCAATCTGCCTACCAGCTCATCCATCCCGAAGATATTGAAAGTGTCAGGCAGAATCATGTTAAAATGCTTGAAAGCCAATCCGGTTCTTTTATCGAAAGTTACCGCATCAGAAAAAGTAACGGGCAATACATATGGTTTGAAACCAACAACCAGGTGCTTTACAACCCCAAAACCGAAGTGGTGGAAGAGATCGTTTGCGTGAGCCGGGATATTACCGAACGTAAAGAAAAAGAAGAATTGCTTAAAGCCAAGGAGGTTGCCGAACGAGCCAACAAGGCCAAATCTGAATTCCTGGCCAATATGAGCCATGAAATCCGCAACCCCCTCAATGCCATTATCGGAATGACCAAAACCCTTGGAAAAACCCCAATGGATGATGATCAGCAAAATTACCTGAACTCTATACTGATCTCCTCAAATATCCTTTTGAGCATTTTGAATGACATCCTGGATTTCTCAAAAATTGAAGCCAACAAAATAGAACTTACTTTTTCCGATTTCAACTTGCGGAAAACCATCGAGGAAGTGGTGGAAGCTTTCAAACCCCAGGTTACCCAAAAAAATATTGAACTGAATATTCACTTTAAGAATGCATTGCCTGAATTTATATACAGTGATGAGAAAAAGATCAGGCAAATACTGAGTAACCTGATCAGTAACGCCGTTAAGTTTACCAATGAAGGAAAAGTTGAGATAGAGGTTGAGAAAAAAAATGCTGATAATGAGAACCTTCAACTCGGTTTTTCCGTTAAAGATACAGGGATTGGGGTGAAAAAGGAGGATGTTCCCACGATCTTCGAATCTTTTCGTCAGCTGGATATCTCCACCCGAAAAGAATACCAGGGTACCGGCCTGGGCTTGAATATTGTTAAAAGCCTGGTGGAGCTGATGAATGGCGAAGTGGTTTTTGAAAGTGATTTTGGAAAAGGAAGTAAAGTTACTTTTCAGATCCCCGTGTTGGGCCATTCCCTGGAAAAACGCCTGCCGACACCTGAGAAAAAAGAAGAAGATACCTTTAATGTTGTGGAAAAAGAATTGAAAATATTGGTTGCAGAAGATGATGCCATTAATCAGCTTTATCTTGCCGGATTTTTGAAATCGCAGGGTTGGAAAGTTGATACCGCTTCCAATGGGTTACAGGCTATTGAGAAATTTGAACACAACGCCTACGATCTGGTTTTGATGGATGGACAAATGCCAAAAATGGACGGCTTTGAAACCGCCCGCCGTATCCGGGAAATGGAAAAAGATACAGGTGAGCATATCCCTATTATTGCCATTACCGGGTATGCCATTCCTGGAGACCGGGAAAAATTTCTTGAAGTAGGTATGGATGATTACATCTCCAAACCCATTGACGAACAAAAATTAATGGAAATTATTCACCGCATGACATAAAAAAGGAGGGGTCACCCTCCGTTTTTATGTTTTGAAAGTCCAACCTGAAAAGAGCTATTCATTGATGGCCTTTATACCGGGAAGAGATTTTCCTTCCATGTATTCCAGCAGCGCACCCCCGCCCGTACTCACGTAGCTCACTTTGTCTTCAAGGCCCAGCTGGTTAATGGCAGCCACTGAATCTCCGCCTCCGATCAGGGTAAACCCACCTTTTTCAGTGGTTTTTACAAGGGCTTCGGCAATGGCTTTGGTTCCTTTGGCAAAAACTGGCATTTCAAAAACGCCCATGGGTCCGTTCCACAAAACGGTTTTGGCATTTTCCACGATCTTGCGGAAGTCGGCGATGCTGTCAGGGCCTATGTCCAGTCCCAGCCATCCCTCAGGGATGTCATCCGCTTCTACCTTCTGTGTTTTGGCATCATTGGCAAACTTATCGGCAATCACAGCATCGGAAGGGATATGTACCTTGATCCCTCTTTTATCCGCTATTTTCATGATTTCCCGGGCTTTATCCAGGTAATCTGTTTCTACCATGCTGTCACCGATCTTGCCTCCGGAGGCTTTGATAAAGGTAAACATCATGCCTCCACCTATAATCATTTCATCTGCTTTGTCAAGCAGGTTTTCAAGGATGCCGATCTTTGAACTTACCTTTGCTCCTCCGATCACGGCAACATAAGGTTTTTTGGTGTCGTCCAGCACTTTATCAATATTTTTAAGTTCTTTGGCCATCAGGTATCCAAACATCTTTTTATCCGGGAAAAATTTTGCCACGATGGTGGTAGACGCATGCGCCCGGTGTGCTGTACCAAACGCATCATTCACATACAGATCGGCAAGGGAAGCCAGTTTTTTCGCAAAATTTTCATCGCCTTTGGTTTCTTCTTTATGAAAACGAAGGTTTTCCAGCAAAAGCACCTGCCCGGGTTCAAGTTCTTTGGAAAGCCGTTTTGCTGACTCCCCAACGCAATCATCGGCAAATTTGACTTCCGCTCCAACCAGCTTGCTCAGATGGGATTTCAGGTGTTTTAAAGAGAATTTCTCTTCAGGACCTTCTTTGGGTCGCCCAAGGTGTGACATCAAAATTACTGATCCGTTGTCTTCCAGTATTTTTTTAATGGTGGGTAAGGCTGCACGCATGCGGGAATCATCCGTGATCTGAAAATCGCCGTTTAGCGGCACATTGAAATCCACACGTATCAACGCTCTCTTTTCTGAAAAATTAAAATCATCAATGGTTCTCATATCAATCCTCATTTAGTGGTTTGGTAAAAAAAACTTTTTAAAAATGTTTTCCTCTTAATATATAAGAAACAGGTATTCAAATATATTTCAACGCCAGCTGTCAAAGCCTCAGGAAAAGAAAAATTGGATAAATTCCGTTATTTTTGTGCCTTGCAAAAGCAAGGTACAAAAACATAAAGTTAATATTTTTAGAAAAAAGAAGGCCTGCTTTTGGTTCGTTATTTGTCAAATTTTTTAAATCCATCTAAAAATAGCATGATGAATCCCTATCCGGAAGTGATCCACAGCAAACTCCCCCAGACCGGCACCTCAGTTTTTGCCGTCATGTCGCAGCTTGCCAACCAGCACAATGCCATCAATCTTTCCCAGGGCTTTCCTGATTTTCCTGTTTCGGAAGAGCTCATCGGTCTGGTGCATAAGTACATGATGAAAGGTTTGAACCAGTATGCTCCCATGCCCGGTGTGCCAGCCCTGAGGGAAAGGATTGCAGAAAAAACAGAACTGCTTTATTCGGCAAGTTATGACCCTGAAACTGAGATAACCATTACCGCCGGTGCCACCCAGGCTATTTTTTCTGCAATTACCGCTTTTATCAGAGAAGAAGACGAAGTGATCGTTTTTGAGCCTGCCTATGACAGCTACGTGCCGGCCATTAAACTTAATGGGGGGGTGCCCATTGTTTTCAACCTGAAATCGCCGGATTATCATATTGACTGGGATGAGGTGAAGAAACTGCTCAACTCCCGCACACGCATGATCATTATCAACTCACCTCACAATCCGACCGGAAGCATCCTTTCGGCCAAAGATATGATGGCTCTCGAAAAATTGACCAAAAATACCGGCATCATTATACTAAGTGATGAAGTATATGAACACATTATTTTTGATGGCTTGGAGCATCAGAGTGTTTGCCGCTATCCAAATCTGGCCGAGCGCAGCCTGGTGATGTGTTCATTTGGGAAAACCTTTCATGCTACCGGTTGGAAAATGGGGTATTGTGTTGCCCCCAAAAACCTGATGAAAGAATTCAGAAAAACCCATCAGTTTGTCGTGTTTTGCGCCAATACCCCCGTACAGCATGCCCTGGCAGAATATCTGCAGGACAAGGAAAACTACCTGGGCCTGAGCAAAATGTATGAAAAGAAAAGAGACTTTTTCAACCAGGCCCTGGCTTCCTCCAGGTTTAGAATTACCCCAACCCGGGGTACTTATTTCCAGCTGCTGGATTACAGTAAAATAACCGATGAAGGGGAGATGGACTTTGCTCGCAGGCTAATCCTGGACCACGGGGTGGGATCGGTACCCACTTCATCTTTTTACAGCAAGCCATTTAACAACCATTCCCTTAGGTTTTGTTTTGCCAAATCAGAAGAAACCCTTGAAAAAGCCGCAGAAATATTATGTCGAATTTAAAAGTAACCCTCATACAATCGCCCTTGCATTGGGAAAATCCGGCAGCCAACAGGGCAATGTTTGAAAAAAAGATCAATGCCATCAGCGAACCCACAGACATTGTGGTTTTACCGGAGGTATTTACCACCGGCTTTACCATGGAACCCAAAGGTTGCGCAGAACCCCACAAAGGAGAAACCTTTCAGTGGATGAAGCGCCTGGCTGCAGAAAGAAATTTTGTGCTGACTGGAAGCATTGCAACCCGGGAAGGAGATAATTTTTTTAATCGCTTGATCTGGATGCAGCCCGATGGCCATCATTTCCAGTATGACAAAAAACACCTGTTTACTTTTGCGGGAGAAACCAAAAACTATACCCCGGGTAAGGAAAGGGTGATCGTGCCTTATAAAGGGTGGAAATTCCTGTTGCTGATCTGCTATGATATGCGCTTCCCGGTGTGGTGTAAAAACCATTACAGCCCGGATAAAGGGTTTGATTATGATTGCCTTATCAACATTGCCAACTGGCCTGC
>SKVW01000186.1 GCA_007129255.1 Bacteroidales bacterium | reverse complement strand
TTGGTATCTGCCGAAGGTTTTCAAACCCATGAAGGAGTGGCGGAAATTATTGACCAGGACCTGGAGATTCAGGTGGTTCTTTATCCCGAGGGTACACAAGTGGAAGCTATCCAGGAAAAAGAGATCCGGGTTTTTCCCAATCCCGCAGGATTTCTTGTCAACATCCAATCCGGTGAAAAAATCAAAGAGCTGCGGCTGTTCGATATCCTGGGAAACATGGTGTATCACACCCCGGTGCAGGATATACAATATGTACTGGATGTGGCAGGGTTTAAGCCTGGCCTGTATTTTTTACAGCTGACCACCCAACAGGGTACAGCCACCGAAAGATTGCAAATAAGCAGGTAATTGACAGAAATTTTTCCAGTAATACGCAAAAAGGGAAGGCGACCGCCTTCCCTTTTTGTAGTTGAATATCCCGGATGGGTCAATAGTCCACCAGGCCTTCTCTGATGGCGTATTTTACCAAACCAACAATGGATTTGGCCTTGGTTTTGGCCAGGATATTTTTTCGGTGGGTTTCCACAGTAAGCTCACTTATAAACAACTTTTCAGCTATTTGCTGGGTGGAATATTCTCTGGCGATCAATGATAAAATTTCTATCTCCCTTTTAGAAAGGTTATTGGTGTTCAGATGCCCATGGTCTTCAAAAAAATCCATGGATCCCATTTTTTCAAAAATGACCTTTTGTAAATCCTCTCCCAGGTAAGTTTTTCCTTTGGCTACCTCTTTTATTGCTTTTACAAGCTCTTTGATATTCGCAGATTTTATGATATACCCGCTGGCACCGCTCTGGATCATTTTTTCAATGTACAAAGAGTCTTCATACATGCTGAGGGCTAAAATTTTTGCCCTGGGATCCTTTTCTTTTATGTGCCTGGTAATTTCAATGCCCGACATTTTGGGCATATTCACGTCAATAAGGAAAACATCAACATCCAGACTTTCTTCCCTTTCAAAATATTCCTCAGCGGAATGCACGTATCCGACCACTTTCAGGCCGGGTTTATCATTTAGAATGGAGGTAAGTCCGTGAATAAATAATTTATGGTCATCTATCAGAAAAACTTTTATTGCACTCATATTGTTTTGTATTTTTCTTAAAAACCTGCTCTTGTATATTGATGACGGGTCTGTTCCGTCTTATTTGGTTTGTCTTTTGGTAAGGAAAGTTTTGATTTTTTTATTTGAAACGCATTTTCACTCAGGGGAATGATGATGGTGATGATGGTTCCCCTACCGGGTTTGCTGTCAATTAAAAGCCTACCACCCAACCCTTCTATCCGTGAAACCGTGCTTTTGAGTCCCAAACCCGGCCCATCCTCGCGGGCATCGAAACCTTTCCCGTTGTCCTCGATCATGATGGTCAGGTCTGTTTTGCTTTGGAGAATTTCAACATTTATCTCGCTGGCTTCTGCATGAAGTATGATGTTGTTAAAGGTCTCCTGGATGGCGCGGTATAGGGCATGCTCAAAATAACCGTCAAGAGAATTGTCTAACCCGTTAATGTTAATGCTTATTTTATGCTTTTTTAAGTTCCGGATTTTAGCCACCAGATCCCTTAAGGCATATTCAAAACCTTTTTCTATCAAAACCAAAGGAGCCAGGTTATAGGATATGTATTTCATTTCCCGGAGCACTTCATCCAGATTGTCGGCCGATTTGCCCAGCAACTCCGTCTTTCTTTCCGGACTTAAAGTTTCATCTTCCAAAACGTTGGTTACATTCAGCTTTGTCAGCGAAATCAGGGGGCCTACCCCGTCATGTAGTTCCATGCCCAGGCGTTTTCTTTCGTGGAGCTCGGCTTTCAGTGCTGCCCTGTTCTTTTCATGGGTGTGTCTGATCCTGCTTTGATGAAGGTTTTCTTTCTGAATCTGTTTAACTCGGTTGATGTAAAAATAGTATAACAAAGACAATATGATAATAAGGGAAGCTGATGCCAGTACAATCAGGTAAATTAGGTTTTTGCGTTTACCCAGTAAAAGCTCCTGCTTTTCCATTTCCAGTTCTTTGAGCTCCATTTTTCGACCCAGCTCCTCTATCTCCACATTATATAACTGATAAACTTCTGTTTGATCAAATAACCGGGCTTTCTTCTCGTTTGATAACCTGTAATAATAAAAAGCTTTCTCAACATTCCCTTTCGCTTCAAAAACTTTTGACAAAGCCTCATTTATTTTGTAGCTTAATTCTTCGTTTTTTAACTCCTTGTTAATTTCACTGACTTTATTCACGTATTTTTTAGCCAAATTGGTTTTCCCCATTTTCAAGTAAGCTTGTGAGATGCCAAGCATGGGATAACAGGTTTGCAAGGGCGATTGTAAAATTTTTGCCAAAGAGTCACTTATTTGGTAATTCACAATTGCTTTAGAAGGATTCCCGGTTTTCAAATAGAAGTTTCCTTTTTCCAAAAAAATGACACTTAAGCCATAGGTGTATTCAGTCTTTTTACCAAATTCAACAGCTTTCCTGAAAAAAAATAGAGCAGAATCCGGTTTATTTTCTTTAAGATAATATTGAGCCTTATGATTTGCCACGGAAGAGATCCCTTCGTCAAACCCAAGGGCAGTAAAGCCCTGAAAAGCTTTTGAATAATAATAATCGGCTTTATCCAGGTCATTGGCATTGAAATAAACACGCCCGATATTATTTACCGACCTTAAATGACTTATTGTGTCATCCAAAGCTTCATACAATTCTGCAGACTTCAACAGAAACTCAAGTGCATCTTTATATTTGCCGGTTAAAAGGTTAATCAACCCGATATTGTTGTATGAATGAGCCTTGTAGTATTCTTCATTGGCTTCTATTGCCAGTTCCAGATTGGTGTAGAAGTTCTCCAGAGCTTTGTTATAGCGGGCCTGAAAGAAGTATGAAATACCAATAACATTATAAAATGGTAATTTTTCTAATGTTTTTTCTTCTGCCTTGATAATTTCCAATCTTTGTTGTGCTATTTTTCTGGCACTGTCCGGATCGGAAAACGCCAGTTCAAAGGCAAGCTGTGAATGATAGTCATTATCCTTGATTAAGGGCTCAGTTGACGAATTGCCCATTGCTGCGTGCTTAAAAAGTAAAAAAACATAACAAAAGGTTATTAAAGCCAATGTTTGAGCATTAAGTCGAAAAGAAAATTTTTTTTCTTTCTTTCTCATTGAACCGGTTTCTTTTAAAGGGATCAATTTAGTTCTCCAAAAAACTCTTAAATATTTATTTAATATTGGAGCTGTTTAAATGTTTTTCAAAATTAATGTTTTTTTAGAGGGTACTTTAAAAAGTAATCTGAGGGGTAAATTCCCGTTTGTTTTAAAGTGGCTGTACCCATTGCTAAATGAAGGCATCAGTGAAGGGGCGGGGTAAGCTTAACGGTAAAAATACCTATCAACGGGTATTGTTCAGATTACAGTGGCAAATTATGTTTGATCTTGTATTGATAATACTCTGAAAACAGAAAGCAGGAATTATCTTTTTATTTGAAAATAAATCAAAATCAACTATGAAAAAAATTAACTATTTGCTTTTTACGATTCTTTCTTTGGTGATGGCATTAAGCCATGCCTATGCAGAACAGCCTGCTAATGGAATAACCCTTCCGTTTGCTGAAGATTTTTCGGGTGTGGAGAGTGGTGAAATACCGGCCGGCTGGACGCGGGATGCCAGTAACTGGGGGGTTCACAATTCCAGCAACGCCGGTGGAGAGGCACCTGAGATGCGGTTTTTCATGTCGCCCATGGTAAGCGGAGAGTTTTATCTTACCACACCCGCTATCAATACCAGCGGACGTGATGCCCTTGAATTTTCATTCAGGAATTACCTGAACAATGATTTTTCTCCTCCACCACATGACCTTAGGGTTGTAGCTCTTGCTGGAGATAATGAATACCTGATCCATGAGTGGGTCAGCCCGGACGACATGGCAGCCCATGTGTTTGACATGGTCCTTACAGCTGCCGATCATGGGGTGGGTGCTGAGGATTTTCGTTTGGCATGGGTTTTTGACGGACCATCCTATGATCTTATTTCCTGGAACATTGACGACATTTCCCTGGCAGAGGCCACAACCGAAGAGTATTTGGTAACCTTTATGGTTAAGGAGGATACACCAGAGGAGGATCCTATTGAAGGTGCGGAAATAGCAATAGATGGAATGGATCCGTTTCAGACAGATACCGGAGGCCAGGCTTCAATAGAACTTTCAGACGGCAGTTATACGGCCCATGTTACCAAAGAGGACTTTGAAGAACAAACCATTGATTTTACAATTGATGGCGAGACAAAGACCATCAATGTTTTCATGGAAGCCACTGATCTCCCCGATGATTTGGTTGATGAGTTTCCATGGATTGAAGATTTTGAAACTGCCTGGTCAGGCGATCCGGAATCACCGGAAGGCTGGAAAGTTGTCAGCGGAAATTTTGGAAGCTATTGGGAGCATACAGATGTAACATCCAATACCGGTGATTATGCTGCAAGAGCTTATCAGGGCAGCAGTTCAAACTCTCAAGCTGATGAATGGCTGATTAGCCCCGCATTGAACCTGGATAACCCCGAAGCAACAATGCTTTTATTTTTTGGGTACTCCAGTTATTGGCCTGACGGGGTTAGGGAAAATATGCGAATAATGATAGTGGATGACCAGTATGATAATGTTTTTGAACTTCATGTCAACGCAGTTTTAATTGATGAAATCTCTTTTACCAGAAGCTGGGAAGAGTATATATTGTCTCTGGAAGATTACAGCGGAATTAAACATATTGCGTTTAATTATTACATTAAAGGGGAAGATGAGGCAGGCCCCAACAGGATTTATGTAGACGATGTTGCCGTGGGAACGTTCGATACGTTTACCCTGTCCATGCAGGATCCGGTTGGAGAGGGTGCCGTCAGTCCGGAGTCCGGAGATCATAACTATACCGAAGGAACCGAGGTAGAACTAAATGCTGAAGCAGAAAACAACTGGAGCTTTGAAAAATGGGAAGTGAATGGAGAAACATACTCTTATCATGCGGATACGGTGATTCATATTCATGAGAACATTTCAGTTCAGGCATTTTTTGTTTCAGAAGAAACCTTTACATTAACAATGGAGGAACCCGAAGGGAACGGCAGTGTAGTGCCAGAGGTGGGAGACCATGATTATCTTTCCGGAGAAATTGTCAGTATTTCCGCAAGTCCGGATCTGGGCTGGGAGTTCAGCCATTGGGAAGGAAACGTTGCAGAGGAGCATAATCCTGAAACAACCATTACCATGGATGAAGACCAAACAGTTAAAGCACATTTCTCTTCAGCAGATGCAGTGGAGCTGCCCTTTATGGAGGACTTTTCCGGCGTTCCTGAAGGAGAGATCCCGGCGTTATGGACAAGAGATGTATTAAACTGGGGGGTATCCAACACCAACCATGCCGGTGGTGAAGCACCCGAAATGCGCTTTTACATGGCCCCTATGGCCAGTGGAGAATTTTATCTTACATCTCCCAAAATCAATACATCCGGAAACACCTCTCTTGTTTTCTTTTTTAATAATTATTTGAACAACTATTGGATACCAAGTGGCTATGACTTGCGTGTGGTTTCTATCGCCGACGGGGAAGAATTCCTGATCCACGAATGGGAAAGCCCCAGTGATATCCCCGCTCACGAATTTCAAACCATACTTACAGCAGAAGATCATGGGGTAGGATCAGAGGAGTTTTTCCTGGCCTGGGTTTTTGACGGGCCTTCCTATGATGTCAATTCCTGGAATTTTGATAACATTTTTTTGGTTGATGAATCGGCAATTCATACAGTAACCTTTAATGTTATGGAGGATACCAATGAGGAAGATCCCATTGAAGGAGCGGTTATTACAGTGAATGATCAACAAGCCACTACAGATGCTACCGGAACTGCCCACATTGACCTGATTGGTGGAATGGCTTATGAAGCTACCGTTTTTGCACAGGGATATCTCACCGAAACCGTTTCTTTTGAACTTGAGCACCAGGATAAAGAAATGAATGTTTTTATGCTGGATGACATTGTTGAGCCATATAACCTTGAAATCGTAACAGAAGGAATGGACGAAGGTGAGGCCCTGTTTATGTGGAATGATTATGGCAGCGAATATGAATTTCGCTACGATGACGGATATGTTGACCACCAGCTAGGCTTTACCGAAGGTAACCTGAATAGTGTGCTCGGTGCTGTCCACCATTATGATGCGGTAGTTCATGAAGTTTCATGGTTTCTTACCTCTGAAGGAGGACCACATAATTATGTAAAAATTTGGATTTTGGGGCTTGATGAAAATGGCTTTCCCGATCGCAACAACATCATCCACACCCAAGAGAATGTTACCAATACCGATGAGCAATGGAATACTTTCGCTTTTCCTGAACCTATTGATGCTTCAAATGGTTTTTTTGTCGGTTTAAGCTATAATGGATTTCTGGGAATTGCTACTGACAATGGGTCCGGCCCTCCCTGGGAGTTTTCTCCAGGAACACACTTTGCCGTTCAGGATATTACTGATGCAAACATGGACTTCTCGGACATCAATACCTGGAACTTTGAAATGAATTTCCTTCTGAGGGCGTATGGTGAAAATAACGGTGAAATCCAGTTCGGGAAGCAACAACCTGCTTTCAACCAAGGACCTTCTCCAAAAGCTATTCCTGTGGAAACTCCTTTCATTGTTGACAGCCCTAATGAGGATAGATCCAATAAAGTTTTCATCGGCTTCAATGTATATATCAACGGTAACATGGTAGAAGAAGAGTATCCTGAAACAGAATACCTGTTTACTGACCTTCCGGCAGGTGATCACACCGCAGGCGTGCAGTCGGTTTACACCACCGGTTCTTCGGACATTGTCGAGATCGATTTTGAAATGCAAGGAGAACCTGTCTCTTATACGGTAACCTTCAATGTTACTGACGAGGAAGGCGAAGCCATTGCTGATGCCACCATTACTTTTGATGGAACTCAATACGATGCCGGTGAATATGTGTTCGAAAATGTTGAGCCCGGAAATTACGATTATATTGTAAGCAGAGATGGTTATGAGGATGCAACCGGTGAGGTGAGCGTGGAAGATGAAGATGTTTTGGTTGAAGTAATTCTGGAAGATCCTGTTTCTGTTATGGATCCTTCGGTAGCCGGTTTGACCATTTATCCGAATCCTGCACGGAACAATCTCCACATACATGCTGATGAAACCATTGAAGAAATCAGGGTGTTGGACGTTTTAGGGCAGCTTGTTTATGCTTCCAGAGTTGAGGGGAATAAATACCTTCTGAATGTTTTAGGCTTTGATAATGGAGTTTATTTCATTCAAATAAGGACATCTGTTGGTTTTGCCATCGAGCGTCTGCAAATCAGCAGGTAAGCGGTTTCCATACCAAATCAATCAATGAAAAGGGAGGGCTTCAGAGCCCTCCTTTTTTTGCTTGCAGAACCGGAAGCTTCAGGGAATATTGGGAATCAAGGGCCAGGAATTTCCAGCTCCCCAATTTCCGGAACTGAAAACTTCCGGGTTAAAATCAAAAAAATTTCCTGATCCGGAAACTGAAAATTGTGCGGAAGCTTGTGCTTTTCTCAAACTGGTTTTGGGTTCCCTTTTCAGGTGAGGTTTATTTCCTGCCAAAATCCGCCGGGATCTCCCCCCATACTTCGGTGTTCCATTTGAGGATGGGGTTTTTCCAGGTGTTGGTTTGCAGCCAGGCTTCGGCCCGGGAAATCAGGTCGAACACCTCTTCATTGAGGTGGTTCTTCTCCACTTTGGTTTTGGCTTTTTTGTTTTTTACCCATACCATGGCGGTGTGGGAGTCGGTATAGATGGGCAGGTCTATTTTGTGTTTTTTGCACCAGGCCAGTGCATGCACAATGGCCAGGAATTCACCTATGTTGTTGGAGGCTTTTGGGAAGGGGCCTTTTTTGAACAGCAGCTGTCCGGTGGTGGTGTGCACGCCTTGGTATTCCATTTGTCCTGTAACCGAATTACAGGCGGCATCCACCGAAATGCTGTTGGCAACGGGCTTGCCTGCAGCTTTTTGCTGTGCAGGGCTTATGGCCGGTTTGGCTTTGTTTTTTCCAATGTATTGCCATGGACTGTCATTCACTGCCTTTTCGGCCTCCTCACGGGTGGGGAAAGACTTATAAATGGCACCCTCAAACCCTTTCACCGCTTGCTGGCATTCTTTCCAGTTATCGAAAAGGCCGGTTTTGTTTCCCTTCCAAACCACATAAAACTTTTTCTTTGCCGCCATCAGGAATCGGGATTGTTTTCTTCAGCTCTTTTTCCAAAGGAGTCCCAGCCCTGGGCAGTAAGTTTTACAAACTGCCCGGAAGAGGTGATCAGGTGCTTGCCCTGTTCGTCATCGGTTATGTGTCCAATGGGGGTGATCTCCGGCAGGTCTTTGATCTTTTCGTAATCTTTCTGGCTGATGGTAAACAGTAGCTCGTAGTCTTCTCCTCCGCTCAGGGCGCAGGTGGTGGGATCGATGTTGAATTCATTGGCGGCTACCACGGTACGCTGGTCAAAGGGCAGCTTGTCTTCGTAAATGGCGGCCCCTTTTCCGGAATTCTTGCAAAGGTGCAGGATCTCCGAAGCCAGGCCGTCTGAGATGTCAATCATGGAGGTGGGCACCACCCCGGTCTTCCCCAGGGCTTCCACGATGTCCCTGCGGGGTTCGGGTTTGAGTTGCCGCTCCAGGACAAAGGAGTAATCGGCGATCTTAGGCTGCATGTTTGGGTTGGCCTTGAAAACCTGCTTTTCTCTTTGCAATACCAGCAGGCCGCAGTAGGCTGCACCCAGGTTGCCGCTTACGCAAAGGATATCATTGGTTTGCGCACCTGAACGGTAAGTGATCTTTTCTTTGGGGGCATGGCCAATTGCGGTAATGCTCAGGGTCATGCCATAAGGGCTGGTGGTGGTATCGCCTCCGGCCAGGTCCACCTGGTATTTTTCGCAGGCCAGCAGCATGCCGGCATACAGTTCCTCCAGGGCCTCCAGCGAAAAGCGGCTGGAAACGGCCAGGCCGATAATTATTTGTTTGGGTAGAGCATTCATGGCGTAAACATCCGACAGATTTACCGTCACGGCTTTGTACCCCAGATGTTTAAGGGGGGTATAAACCATGTCGAAATGAACCCCTTCCACCAGCAAGTCCTTGGTGACGATGGTCATCTCCTTGGCGTTGTCGATTACGGCGGCATCGTCGCCCACTCCTTTAACGGTGCCAGCATGGTAGGTTTTTACGTTCCGGGTGAGGTGGTCGATCAGGCGAAACTCCCCAAGGCTCGAAATATCGGTCAGGTTGGGTTGGTAGCTTTTTTTCATGCTGCAAAATTAAGGGTTTTCCCGGTTCATGATACGGGTTTGTATGTTGATGGATTCTTTATGCACTAGCTCCAGGATCTTTTTCAGAAAGGCGGCATCCAGCCCGTGGGCTTCACCGGTTTTTATGCGGTCTTTAAATATGCTGTTCCAGCGTTCGATCTGCAAAATGGTGATGTTGTGGTGCTTTTTCAGGTGGGCGATCTTTTCCACCATACTCATTCTTTTCGACAAAAACTCCAGGATCTGGTGATCGGTATCGTCGATCTGTTTGCGGATGGCTTCCAGCTCTTGGGCGGGTTCTTTTTTGTGTCCGGCAGCTTTGCGTATCACAAGGTTTTTAACCAGCAGCTCCAGCCTGGCCGGGGTGACCTGCTGACGGGCATCGGTAAGGGCTTTGTCGGGCTCACAGTGGCTTTCGATCATCAGTCCGTCCATATCCAGGTCCAGTGCGTTTTGGGAGACTTTGGGCAGAAGGGTGCGGTTGCCGGCAATATGGCTGGGGTCGCAGATCATGGGAAGGCCAGGGAACAGCCTTTTCATCTCGATGGGGATCTCCCATAGCGGGATATTTCGGTAAATGCTTTTTTCGTAAGTATTAAAGCCCCGGTGAATTGCGATGATCCTGGAAATGCCCGCCTGGTAAATGCGTTCGATGATCCCGGTCCAGAGGCGGATGTCGGGGTTGATGGGGTTTTTTACCATCACCGGGATGTTGATTCCTTCCAGGGCCTGTGCGATTTCCTGCACGGAAAAAGGATTGACTCCGGTGCGGGCCCCGATCCATAGCATATCGATGCCATATTTGAGGCAAAGCTCCACATGCTTTGGGGTGGCCACCTCCACGGCGGTGAGCATGCCGGTTTGGCTTTTCACCTCCGCGACCCATCGAAGGGCTTCCTCTCCTTTGCCCTCGAAGCTTTTGGGGCGGGTGCGCGGCTTCCAGATGCCCGCCCGGAAAACCGATACCAGCCCGGTGGCGGCCAGTTCACGGGCGGTCGTTTCCACCTGCTCGCGGCTTTCGGCACTGCAGGGGCCGGAAATAACTAGCAGCTTGCTTTTTATTGGCAGCCAATCCTTCAGGGGCTCAAATTGCATGGGATCCTGGGTAACCATCGGCAGAGAAAAATTTTATGTAAAGGTATAACATCCGCCCGAAATAAAAACCCGCAACTTTTTCCCGGCCCTCAAAGAGATTGTTTTATCCTGACCCATGAACAAGAAAAAATATTAAATTTGTTTCATATAATCCTACGTTATGGATATTTCTGCGATTCAGCAAAAGATTGAAGGTTACCGCCTGCAGGGGAAAAGCATTTTTTCTACCTGCAGCTTTCAAACCCATAGCGTGGTGCTGGTGCATGTCCTCAGCCGCATCGACAAAAGCATCCCCATTTACTTTATCAATACCGGCTTTCATTTTGCCGAGACTATCCTTTATAAAGACCGGGTTGCTGACGCCTTTGGCATCAGGATTCACGATCTTTTTTCCAATGTCCCCAAAACCATGCAAAAAAACGCTTCCGGTAACCTGCTGTTTACTTTCGACCCCGATTATTGCTGTTACCTTAACAAAGTGCAGCCTGTAGAAAATTTGCTGGAACGTTACGATGTATGGATCAGCGGGGTGAGGGCCGATCAGAACAGCAACCGCCGCAATCTAAAGGAAGAGCAGAAAACCAACCATCATACCATTCGTTATCATCCTTTGCTTGGCTGGACACAAAGCGACATCCGCAATTATATTGCGGCTTACAATCTTCCGGAGCATCCCCTGGATGCCCGGGGTTATACCAGTATTGGCTGCGAACCCTGCACCCGGCCGGCCGGGGCCAAAGGTCCCCGCGAGGGGCGTTGGTTTGGCATGACCAAAACAGAATGCGGACTGCACACCGACCTGATGGGAAAAAACAAAACCTGACCCCGGCTATTTTACCCGGGAAGCGCAAAACCTGAAAACCCAAAACCGATATATTTTCATGAAAATAATGATCACCGGCGGGGCCGGCTACATTGGAAACGAACTGGTCTTTGAGCTGCTCAAGGATCCTTCCATTGAAAAGATTATCATTTATGACAACCTTAGCCGGAAAAATTTCAACCTTTTCCTGGATACCCGATACGAGCCCCGCAAGGTACAGTTTATTGCCGGTGAGCTGCTGGATACCCGCAAACTGCGGCAGGTTTTGAAAGACATTGATGTGGTGTACCACCTGGCCGCAAAGGTTTCTACTCCCCTGGCCACCGAAGACTCTCACCTGTATGAGCAGGTAAACCACTGGGGTACCGCCGAACTGGTTTATGCCGTGGAAGAAAGCAATGTGTCGAAGTTTGTTTATCTCAGCACCACTTCTGTTTACGGAGCCTCGGAAGAAATGATCGATATCGATACCCCTCCCGATCCAAAAACTTTTTACGGCAGCAGCAAACTCCGGGGAGAAGCCCATGTGGAAAGGTTATTCCCGAAAATGGATACCTGGGTGATCCGTTGTGGTAATGTATACGGCTACAGCCCCAGTGTGCGCTTTGATGCCGTGATCAACCGCTTTATGTTTGAAGCCAACTTTATCGGCAAGATACAAATCACCGGTAATGGCCGGCAACAAAGGGCCTTCATTCATGTGGACAAGGTGGTGAACGTAATTGGCAACCTGCTGCGCTACGACCTGCCCTCAGGCACCTACAACCTTTCTGATCAGAACCTGGCCATCCAGAATATTGCCGCACTCATAAAAGAGATCTTCCCGCAACTGGAAATGATCTTTGTGAACCAGCACCTGGTTATGCGCGAAATTAAAGTGAAAGATGACCTTCGAATTAAAAAGTTGCTTACCCTGCCGGAGATCTCCGTAAAGCAGGAGCTGATCAACTTCAAAGAGAAATTTTCCTTTTCCTCCTATTCCGACCAAGGCTAAACCCGGGAATGTCTTTCCGGGGAAATTGTTTTACATCAGCATAAACCTTAGGCTGAACCCCGCATGGGTGTTGGAGTTGGGAAACTGGTTTGAAACGAAGGGGCTGGATATGATGCGGTCGAAGAAAAAGCGGAAGTTCACCCTGGGGCTCACCTGGTAATCAGCCGAACTGTTAAGGGAAATGGTTTGCTGCCCTGCGGTGATCAGATTTTCTTCTTCAATCAGCTTTCTCAAAACGGTGCGGTTTTCTCTTATGGAAAGGTCCAGCCGCAGCACCAGGTCGCTTTCGATGCGTTGCCTGCCTCCACCTGCCTGTGCCATATTAAAGGCCAGGTTTTCAAAGCGGTATCCCGTACCGATAATGAACTCCCTGGTAGTGACGTCGGTTACCTGGTTATTGGCAAAGCTCAGGGCGATATCACGTGAGCGACGGTATTCAAAACGCGTCAGCAGGCTGTTTTGCCAGGTAATATCAATATTGATCAGGGGGTTGAATTGTTCGTTGATACTCACCTGGGCGATCTCATGTTCGGGAATGAAGTTGCCGGTGGCCTCACTGATGGCCGATGGGAAGCCGGGATGGGCCTCCCGTTCACGGTAACGGATATCCGATTGGAAGTTGGAGATGTTAAAAGTGCTGCGGTAGCCATGCCCTAAAGTTACCGACTGGAAATACCTTTGCAGGGCCGGTATTCTGGATAGCCCGTCATAAGTGAGTCTCCAGTTGGGCATGGGGATGCTCAGGAAGGGGTTCAGGGTAGAGGTGGAGGGATCCCATCCGGCATAAGCCGCCATAAAGGAAGAGATCATCACGCTTTGAGAAGTGGGTCCGTAACCGGTTGGAAAACCGGTGGTGTCGTTGATGGCACCGTTCCAGTTAGGGTTTTCCCCGGCAAGACGCATGGCGATGTCAAAGCGGTGATCTTTAAAATTCTCAAAATTCTCGGAAGTGTAAAACCGGTCGTCAACCGACTCGAATACCGTGGCAATGGAAAGGAAGGAAATGCTAAAGCTTCCGGCTTCCATAGGGCTGAAGGAATCGAAGCGGTTGGTGATGGTGTCAAACTTGAAATATTCCGAATAGCTACGTGAATAGTTACGCATGGCCGTGAACTCTATCCTCAGGTTGGGTAGGGGTTCAAAGTTGGAGCGGGCCGAAATATTCTGGGTATGGTTGGTGATGTATGCGTTGTTCAGCATAGGGTTATCGGTAATCCAGCCTTCCTCTGCGGCCTGCTGACGGATGTCCTGCTGGCTTCCAAAGATGAAGCCTGTTCCCGGGGCCATTTTGTTCCAGTCCTGTCCGATGATGGAGGGAGAAGGTTCAAAACCGGGCAAGCGGATCCCGTTGCTTTCGGTATAATTGAGTGAGAAGTTGCGAAAGCCCATCAGTACCCGCATAAATCCGTCGAAAACCATACGTGCATAATCCGGACGCTCTTCTTCCTCTTCTTCACGGTCCTGGCCGGGCCTTTGCTGTCGCTGCGGGGTGCCGCCTCTTTGCTGTCCGCCGGGTCTGGCCGGGCTGCGCTGGTTGATCTCCCGCAAAAAGCCAACCTTGTTGTAAAGGTTCACCATGTTGGCATTAACGTTCAGGCGACGGGTCTGGGAGTTCTCGATGGTGTTGCCCAGTTCCTGGGCCGACAAGGGTGCGGCCAGCCAGTCAAAATCCGCAGCATAGCCTGCATTGGCATTGATCCAATCCAGCATCGGCAACTTGTTGATGGGAATATTGTAGGTGGCATTCACACGATGGTTATAAAAAGTGGTACGCCCAAGATTCCGAATGTTCTGTATGATGGAATCGCGTTTCTCCCGGTAATCATCTTCTTCGCGGTTAATGCGCCCCGGGGGCTCATCAATGCGGGCATTGTTGGTAGCGGTAAATTCCACCTTCAGCGAACGGGTCAGATCCCATCGCAGATCATACAACCGGTTCCAGCTGAAAGACTTGACGAAATTCGGTTCCAGCACAATGATGGCCTCACTCTTGTTGCGCATAAGTGATTCGGCATATCCCCGGTCCACATCAGTGCGGAAAGAGATCAACCTGGGCATATAGTAAAAGTTGAAATCCCTGATCAGCCGAAAGGCATTGTGGCTTAAGAAGCCTACCCCTGAAAATGGAGTGACATTGGTGGGGCTGGTTGAGAAATTATAGCCGATGGCCCCCCTCCATCTTTTCTGACGGTCGTATTCAATATCCACGCTGCGCATATACAATTCGGTATAGGCATAGGTGAAGTCGAGATTCTCTATGTCCCAAAGTCTTGGGGTTGCCCCGGGTGTTGTACGTGTTTTCCCGACATTGGTGAAGTTGAGGTTTTTCCTTTGGGTATAGTGCTGGGCCAGGTGCCGGATGGAATCCCTTTCTGCACTTGTTTCATAGGAATCCAGATCGTCCCTGAACAGAATATCGGGGTTCAGCGGGTTATACTGTGGGTTGCTTAGGCTTTCCGAATAGCTGAAATGCATGGGAATGCGCAGGCCGAAATCTTCAGGGAAAAACCGGCCCAGTTCCAGGTTGGTAGCAAGGTCATAAGAAGAATAATATTCTTTCTGGCGTTCGTTTACCTTTTGCTCAATGCCCCCAAAGCCAGGGGTGCTGGTATAACCGGCGACGGTTAAATTACCAAGATCTGCAAGCCGTGCGTTCATGCGGGCGTTGGCTGCCCATCCCCCCTGGTCCTCAAAGTCGTAAAGGCGAAGCTCGTTTACCCATACTTCTGCAGTCTTGGGCATGCCATCGTCATCCGGGTTGTTAAAGGTTCTCTTTGGATTTCTCATCCCAATCATGATCACTTTTACATCACTCAAAGTGGGGGTACCCACAATGGTCATTTTGTTGTGCCCGTCGTACTGGCTGTAAGGAATATTCATGCTCACCCCTGAAGTGGGATCCCTTGACAGGCTGTTGCGGGCAAGTTTCAGATCGGTAAGCTTGGAAAGTTCAATGTCAAAATTGTTCTCTTCGGGCCAAATGGCCAGGTCATTTAAAGCACTGGTACCCCATGGGGTCACCTTCATGGGGACTTCATACTCATAATAGTTGTTGGTAAAGTCGGCCCCCAGTCTTATGAAAACGGTGATGTCGTCATCGTTCAGGTCTTCCTGCTCACCTGCGGCTTCGGCATGGGCAAACATTTTCAGGCGGCGGTACTGACGCATGTCCATGTTTGCGGTTTTATAAACCGCACGGGCATCTCCGTCTTTGAGGTTACGGGTTCTCATGGCCAGGGATTGCTCGTTGCGCTGCTGCATAGTAGTGGTACCCAGGTCCACTTCCCGCTCAATGCCCGGAGGCAATACATAAGGGATGGGCGAACGCTGCCCGTTTTCCTCAATGTTTACCGCGAAAACCTCAAAAGAGGTATCTTCATTGTCTATAGGAACATATTCTCCGGGGCTGGTAAGGGAGCGGTCATAAGTCCTCCAGGTGCCCCTGATAAGCTCCAGGGTGGCAAAGCGGCAAACGATGGGCTCTTCAAATCCTTTAAAAAACATGCGCAAAAAGCGGATGGATTTAAAATCCTGTATGTTGCCTACCACCTGCCTGTCAGGATCGCGCAAGGGTACCTTAAACTGGTACCACCTGATGGTTTCCACCTCGTTGTTGGCAAGCCTCACATTGGCTTCCATTACATCGGTGATGTAGTTTTGCCCCACTTCCATATCTTCTGGCCGTAGACTAACGCGATACTGAAAATAGCGTTCCGATTCATTCAGGGTTCCGTCCCGGTTAATGTCCTCGGTATTGGGGCGGTTGGTAGCGGCGGTGGGAAATGGTTCCGGCGACTGTTCTGCGGTGGGGCTGTTGCCTTCCAGGCCGTTGTATCTTTTGTATCGATCCAGGATGCTGACCTCTGCGGCATCCAGGTCCGAACCCCTGTAATACCGGTAATTGTCTGCCGAAGGGTCTTCAAAGGCCTTTGCATAAGCCTCTGAGCCGGTGCCGAAGGTTGCAGCAATCACGTCAAGAAAATCTTCAGCAAAAAAGTCCTGCTCGTCTTCGGTGCTCAGCCCGTCAAGTCCTACATCCTGGTATTGACGCGACTCGGGGTTGTTGTCAAAGGCATCTACCACTTCCTGCACCGTGGGTACCCGCCCCCATACGGTGGTATCTACGTTTATCACTTCATCGGTAATGGGTAGTCCGTTTTCAAAACTTTTCCTTCCATCGCGCAACACATCTTCAGAAATGTCTCCAAGGTTGATGTAAAGGTCACCTCCTGAGTGGTTCTCATCATACACGAAAGGATCCATCATCCAGAATTCTACGTATTCGATGTTGGCCGCTTCAAAATCGGTAGTTTCCAGTCCGCGCATGATACCGCCCCACCTGGTTTCCGGATCGTTAAGAAAACCGTCCTGCCCCATACCCCGGCTGTAAACCGAAGGAAGCACATCGTAATTGTAGGGTCCCCTTTCACTAGGGTAAAAAGCCATGTTAAACACCGGAATGGGAGAGGGAATGCCTGTAGGACTCTCTTTGTTCGGCCAGATCTCGTTTTCCAGCACTTCCCGAACAAAGTGGTTGGAGCGCTGCTCCACATCATTGCGGATGTGGGAAGGGGTGAGGTTGTTGTTGCGGGTAAACAGAGGGTCAATGACGTACCATGCCAGTTTGGCAACGTTGTAGCGGAATGCCCAGTCGTTGATCAGCGCCCCTTCGGGAAACATGCCCGGTTCTGTCTGGTGTTGCGGGGTGCTGGCAATGTTCCACCGTTGAACATTTTTCAGATCAATGGATGATTTGGCTCCTTCAAAGTCGTCGATGTATGCAGTTCCTGCACTCCCGATATGGCGGGAGTGCCCTGGGATCAGGTGGGCAAACTCCCCGTCGAAGGTAATGCGCGAGGGGGTAGTTGAACTGTAAAAGGGCAACCGGTCCAGCATACGGGTCAAAAACAAAGACTCCGTGGTGTAGGTTGTGTTCAGTCCCCATATGGTATTGGCAATGGGCTCATCCCCGTAATTCACCTTCTGGGTGAGGGGCCGTTCCGAAAGGCGCATGATGGTGGCCCCGATATTGAAGTCGTCACTGATGCGATGGTTCACATGCGTACCCATCAGGGTTTTGGTCTGAAGGTTGAAAAGGCTTTGGCTTTCCAGGGAAATGCGGATGGGGGTTCCCGAATTCAGGATTCCTTCATTGATAATCCTCACCCGGCCGAGGGTATAATCTACAGTATAGTCCACATCTTCGGTAAGGGGCACACCGCCTGCAGTGACCACCACGGATCCCGGAGGGATGTTCATGGCATTGAGGGGAATGTCCGATCCGGCTTCCGACTTATAGGTCCCCTGCATGATAAAGCGGTTCTGTTCAGGAAACTGCTGCGCCCTGGATTTGGTGGTAGTATACAGGGAGTCAAAGGCGTACTTGTCGCCCAGTTCTTCATCTTCGAGCACTTTTCGAAGATGGGAGCCAAAAGGTTCCACAACCGGGAAATAGACCCTGCCGTTGGAAGCCTGGATGGTTCCTCCCTGAGTGGCGGCATTGTCAATAAAGTCAAAGATACCGTCGGGGGTGGGATCCAATTGGGTGTTGAGATTGTCCAGGCCCAGAACACGTATCAGGGGCTCTCCCTCAACCGGACCTTCGTTTAAAAAGCCAATGGGAACACCAAGTTCCTCGCTTTCATATAAAACGTTAAACCGGAAGTCCTGGCGGTTGATCTGAAAAGCACCAAGGCTGTAAACGTTTTTCATCATCAGGTCCCACATGGGAAGGCGGGTGTCCACTGCCGTGCTTTTCAGCAGCTTTACCATCAGGGTGCTGGGGGCGGAAACTTCGTTTGAAAACTCACCCACCTGGTAGGTTGTGGTGTCCCCAATAATGGTATACTGAAAAGCTACCGCCAAAACCTGATCAGGGTTTACGGGTTGGTTCAAGGAAATGAAGCCAAGCTTGCTATTAAAGGTATATTCGTTGGAACGCAGCCTGCGCGCGTTTTCTACATTCTCATAATCCACGCCCGATGCAAAACCTTCGGGCCGTTGCGAAAGGTAAGTATTTACCTGGTTAATGTTCCGTATGGGAGTTCCCAGCATGCTTTCATAAAGGTTGTTGGAGGCATTGGTTGGCCCCATGGTATGATAGGGTTCCAGGTTTTCGTTATAGGGCTCCACCTCGCCTAGATCGGCAAACCCGACAATGTTGCGGTTGTCCTCGGTGGCAGGCCCCACGTTGGTAACCCATACCTCCATACGGGTGATGTTGACATTTGAGCTTACAACCGGCAGGGTGGAAAGGGCTTCGCCATAATTATCCCGGAAATACTGCGCCAGGAAATAGTGGCGATTGGATTCGTAATCAAGTGCATCAAGTTCAAATTCAGTGGTTTGGGCTCCTCCGGAAACTTCAATGGTAGAGGTTTCGGTTTTTTGCTGGGAGAAAATGCTGGTCACGGTGGTGTTGCCAAAACGCATTTCGGTTTTGAACCCAAAAAGCCCCTGGGTGCCCGATATCAGGGAGCCGGGAAGGGGAAGGGTAACATCTCCTGCTTCTACCAGCTGCAGGATCTCGTCTTCGGTACCCCGGTACTCAAGTTTCATCCGGTTCTCAAAATCAAAGGAAGCTTCCGTATTGTAATTGCTGCTGATCTCGATCTTTTCACCGATCCTGGCTTCCACACTTAGTTGGATCTTTTGCTGAAAGTCGAAGTTGGTGGTGCGGCGGCGCTTTTCATCAAGGGCAGGATCTTCCCGGTAATTGGACATAACCCCGAAAATGAGTTCTGCCGAACCGGTAGGCCGGATATCTATGGTGCTACCACCAAATATGCGGTCAAAAAACTCCCCCCCGATATAAATTTCGGGAATCACTCCTTCACGACGTTCAAAGGTCTGTGGTTGCGATCTTTCCCTCCAGTATTTTTGCAGCCCGCGGTCCATATCATATTGCAGGTAGTCTTCAAAGCTGATATATACCGGGCGGCCGATCACCATGTCGCCCACTTTCCTGGTTTTAACGTAGTGCCCTGTTTCCGGGTCATAATTTATTTCTGTGGTAACATTGGGAGGATCCGTAAAATACAGTCCGCCCGAAGGGGTGCCTTTCAGATCATAGGGGTCGGCATCTGTAAAAGGGAAAGGCAGGTCTATCGGGGGAAGAGGCTGAAGGGTGTCGGTATCCAGAATGGCAGGACTGGCTTTCAGGTTAAAAGCAGCCCCCTTATTGCCGGCGGTTAAAAGCAGAAGGCCCAGGGTTGCCAGGATCAAACACCGGAAAAAATACGGGAAAGAGAAAAAAAGCCTTACTAGCACCAATGAATAACTATTTAAAGAATCCGGATCAGAAATTTTTTAATGCTTCCTTCACAAGGGCCTCTGCCGATATGACTGTTCCCTGCTTTTGCTTAAGGATCGACGAAATGGCTTTTTGGGCCGAACTCTTGGCAAACCCAAGCATTACTAATGCTGATAACGCTTCTTCCTGAATAGTATTGTTTACCAAAACCAAATTTTCATCCTCCAGTACCCCTTCTTTTTCAAGCCGGTCTTTGAGGTCTACCACAATGCGCTGGGCCGATTTGGCGCCGATTCCCTTAATGGATTGCAGTACCGAGATGTTGTTGTTTACAATGGCAGCTTTGATCTCTGCCGGCGACATGGAGGAAAGGATCATCCTTGCCGTATTGGGTCCTACCCCGCTTACCGAAATCAGAAGCTTAAACAATTCCTTTTCTTCCTTGTCAGCAAAGCCAAACAGGGTATGGGCGTCTTCGCGGATCACCTGCAAGGTGTGGATCTTTACCTTGCCGGAGTCAGGAATGCCGGAGTAGGTGTTCAGGGAAATATGAACCAGGTAACCTACCCCCTGGCAATTCACTATACAATAGGCGGGATTTTTTTCCTCAACGGTTCCTTCAATAAATGCGATCATCGGATGTTTTTTTAAGAAATAAATTCCGCTCCCCCGTTTTAATGTATACGGTGGGAGCGGTAAAACGTTGCAAAAGTAATAATTGAAAAGAAATTAAAAAGGGAAAAACACCGATTTGTTAGGCGGTTTTCCTCACGGTTTCAATGGCGGCATTCAGCGCATCGTGGATGAGTTCCTGGGGAGGCTGTGCAATCAGGCCATGGTCCACCAAAAAGTGCGTGGTTTTTCTGGCATGCTCAATGTCTTTTTTTGCCAGGTCAAAAGCCTGCTGCCAGGTCATCTCCTTGCGGGCTACCCCGTCTTTGATGGCCTGTATGGCCACATCAGCCGCCTCATAAGGGAACACATCCGATTCACTCATCTTGGCAATGATGTCTTCGGGGTTTATGCCTCTTTTCTCTGAAAATTTGGCAATGGATTCCGCAGCGGCAATGGCCATATTGTCTGTGATCTTCCGGGCCCTTACCATCAGGGCACCTTTCAGGATTCCCGGAAACCCAACAGAGTTGTTCACCTGGTTGGGGAAATCGCCCCTTCCGGTAGCTACTATATATGCACCGGCATCTTTGGCTGCGTATGGATAAATTTCGGGTACCGGGTTGGCGCAAACAAACACAATGGGTTTGTCCTGGTTCATGGAACGGATCCATTCTTCCTTTACCACATCCGGGCCGGGCTTCGACAGGGCGATCAGCACATCTGCTCCCTTCATGGCTTCCTCCATGGTTTCCACCTTGCCGGGGTTGGTGATTTGGCAAAGCTCCCATTTCCTGTAAAATCGCTTGTCTTCTTCAATATCTTTGCGGCCGGTGTGCAGGGCGCCTTTGGAGTCAAACATGATGGATTTGGCGGGATCGGCCCCTGCGGCATTTACAATACGGGCAATGGTGGCGTTGGAAGCTCCTGCACCGAAATAAACGATTTTTACATCCTCCATTTTTTTGTTTACCAGCTTCAGGGCATTGATCAACCCGGCCAGGGTTACGCAGGCCGTTCCCTGGGCATCGTCATGCCAAACCGGGATGTTGCATTCCTCCCTTAAAACATCCAGCACCCGGTAACAATTGGGCTGGGATATGTCTTCCAGGTTGATGGCACCAAAGCTGTGCTGGACCATTTTCACAAATTCTATCACCTTTTCCGGATCATTTTTGCCATCTTTTCCTTTGCTATCCACACACAGCGCAATGGCATCCACCCCGCCCAGGTATTTCATCAAAAAAGCCTTTCCTTCCATCACGCCCAAACCGCCGGGAGGGGTGCAGTCCCCGTCTCCAAGAACCCTGGTGGAGTCACTTACAACAGCTACAAGGTTTCCGCGGTTGGAGATCTCATAAGAGGTGTCGTTGTTGTCGCGAATGGTGGTGGAGACTTTGGAAACCCCGGGGGTGTACCAGGCATTGAACCAGTTGAATCCCAGAACGGGGGCCTTGGGAAGGGTTTGCATTTTTCCGTTGTAAAACCGGTGGGCCTTCAGGGCCATTTCCTTGTAAAAAAGGGTTTTGGCTTTGGCCTTTTGCTGGGGGGTAAGGTCTTCGGGAAGCAATTCTTCCAGGTTGTCGAGGTTGAGGTTGAGTTTCTTCATGGTGGGTTTGTTTGGTTTGACGGTAAAGATAAAATAAATTAAACGTCATATAAAAACCACTAAAAGAAATTTTTTCACATTTTATTGTGCAGTAAGCCAAAAAAGCCGGGTATTCCCCGGCTTTTGCAATAAAACGGATGTTGAGTATGCGAATGTCAGTTGGTTTCGATGATCTGGAAAAGTTCATCCAATTGCGGAGTAAGGATGATCTCGGTACGGCGGTTTTTGGCCCTGGCTTCGGGGGTTTTATCCGGGTCAAGAGGGTGGTATTCTCCTCTGCCTGCTGCGACAAGCCGCTGGGGGTCAATATTACTGCCGTGCTTTTTCAGGATCCTGACAATGGCTGTGGCCCGCAATACACTCAGGTCCCAGTTGTCCTGGATCTGGCTTCCCGGCCTGAAAGGCACATCATCGGTGTGTCCTTCGATTAGCACGTTGATGTCAGGGTTTTTTTCCAGGACTGCCGCCAGCTCCTTCAGGGCCGATTCGCCCCGGGAGTCCACGCGGGTACTGCCGGTGGCAAAAAGCAGACTTTCTTCAAGGGAAACATATACCTTCCCGTTTTTGATCTCTACCGATAAGCCGTTGTCCTGGAACCCAAGCAATGCGTTGGAAACCGTGTTTCTGAGCGCATTTACCACTGAATCCTGACGGCTCAGAATGTCTTCCAATTCGTTTAACCGAACTTCCTTGTCACTGATCTCTGCCATCAACCGGTTCAGGTTTTGCTCTTTTTCGTCCATTTGCCGGGACGCTGCCCTTAACTGATCTTCCCTTCGCTGAAGGTCTTCCTGGGTTTCCTGCAGGCGCGCCAGAATTTGCTGTGTTTCGATGGATTTCCCTTCCAGTAGCTTTTCCTTTTGTCCCATCAGGGTCATGTAGGAATCATTGAGTTGCTCATAATGCTCATTGATCATGCGAAGCTGCCGCCCATAGCGGGTGGTATCGCCGGTCAGGTCTTCCCGGGCTTTCTCCAGGCGCGCTAGCCGGTCTTTGAGTTCCTCGTTCTCAGAAGAAAGGGTCTCGGTTTTTTCTTTTAGTTGCCGGTTTTCGGCCTCAGCAGTTCGGTGACGTTCCTGGAGGTCCTCAAACTTGCGTGCAGGTACACAGGACGAACCCAAAGCTAACAGGATAATCAGGGTATAGATCAGGTTTTTTTTCATAATGCAATTTGTTGATGGTTTTTAGTGAGGGGGGCTTGTCGCAGAATAACCGAAGCCTGCCTCTTTCGGTAACAAAAGTATAAAAAACCGTTTATTATTTTGGATAAACCAAAAGGATTTTAAACCCGGTGATTGAGTTCCACCCATACCGGGCAGTGGTCGGAGAGCACAGCTTCGGGCATGATTCCCGCTGCTTTCAGATCGTCTTTCAGGTTGTCGCTTACCATGTTGTAATCGATGCGCCAGCCCAAATTGCGTGGGCGTGCATTGGCACGGAAACTCCACCAGGAATAATGATTGGGTTCTTTTACGAAGTGCCGGAAAGAATCAATGAATCCGGCATCCAAAAAGCGGGAAACCCATTCGCGCTCTTCGGGTAAAAAACCGGAGGTTTTGGCATTTCTCACCGGGTCGTGGATGTCGATGGGCTGATGACAAATGTTGAAATCTCCTGAAATGACCAGGTTGGGACGGGTTTTTCTCAAATCCTGAATATAATCATAAAAATCTTCCAGCCACTTCATTTTAAAGGCTTGTCGCTCACCTCCCGTGGTGCCGCTTGGATGGTATACGCTGATCACCGACAGATCTCCAAAATCTGCCCGTATCAGCCTGCCTTCATCGTCATAAGCCCTATTGCCCATGCCGTATTGCACATGATCGGGTTTTTCACGGCTCAGGATCACCACCCCGCTATAGCCCTTTTTCTTTGCAGAAAACCAAAAGTCATGGTAACCCATTTCCTGGAAATGAAAAACCGGAACCTGTTCCGGCTGGGCTTTTGATTCCTGCAGGCACACCACATCAGGCAGGGACCGCTCCAGCCATTGCAGAAAACCTTTATTGATTGCCGAACGAATCCCGTTAACATTGTAAGATATGATTTGCATGGATGTGTTTTTTTGATTTGTGTTACCGGTATTTTGGTTTTTTACCTGCCGCGGCAAATTTACTTAAAAAGAAAAACCCACCTGAAACTTTCTCCAAATTGTAGGAGGTTCCGGGTGGGTTAAACTTTGCCCGTTGTGAAGGTTACTTACTGATCTGTATTTTTTTTGCGGTTACTCCATTGACGGTTTCCACCTGTATGAAGTAAATCCCCTCAGGATATCCGCCAACACTCAGGCTGACCTTGGTGCTTCCGGGATTTTTTACCAAAACGGTTCTTCCGGTTACATCCATTAATCGTACCTGCTTCATTTCGAGCTCAGCGTCTATCATCAGGGTGTTTCTAGCCGGATTGGGATATGCCATAAAACTGATGCTTTCCGGATCGGAAACAGACGGAGTGCTCAGGGGGATGCCATGATCTGGAAACTCTTCGGTTGAATAAAGACGGTATTCTCCGGGCTCCAGTTCCAGGGGTTGATTCACATCTGTTACCTCCAGGGTTTCTCTGCTGAAAAACTCATACCAGGTTCCGGTTTGCTGAAAGTGGGGGTTGATCTCTCCGGCTACTACGTCAAAATTGCCCAAAACGGTCACGTTGTTGGTTTCATGGTTCAGGTGGATCCGCTTCATGGCCCCATCAAGGCTCAGTGAGTAATCGGTGGTGCGGAACACTTCCTCCGACGTTTTCAAGTTGGCCAGGATGGAGTAAATATCATACACCCTTTTGCGCCTCCAGTCATCATAGTAATCCCAGCGAATGGGTTTGGGGTCGGTGCGGCAGCCGTCGTCTATGGTGCCATCCTGGCAATGGTTAATGGAGTAGTCGTAGCCCAGCTCCCCAAACTGCCAGATCATTTTCGGGCCGGGGATTGGGAAGTAAAACGCAGCCACCAGCTCAGCCCTTCTTAAGGCGGTGGAGAGGTTCTTCACATCATGAGCGGGGTTGTTGGAGTTGCCGTAGTTGAGGTTTTTAAACATGATGCGCTCTTCATCATGGCTTTCCATGTAACCGATCAGGTGGGGATCGTCCCAGCCCCTGTTAGTATAAGAGATCCAGTCGAAGTTGCTGTTGTCCAGCCAGCCCATTGCTGCTTCCTGGTAATTGAAAGTGATGTTGCCCCAAAGCATCATCCCGTATTCGGCCAGTTCCTTTTCTTCGCTGTTTTCGGTAAAGTGTTCCAGGATAACATAGGCGTTGGGGTTAACACTCCAAACATGGTCGGCAATGCGCTTGAGGTTGGCAATGCGGTCAGCATCATAGTTCCAGCCCTGCCCACCGGTTTGTTCATTGGTAAACCCTTTGGTGAAGTCAAAGCGGAAGCCATCCACGTTGAATTCGGTGAGCCAGTGTTCGGTTACCCGGTCAAAAAACTCAATGGTGTATTCGCTTTCCTGGTCAAAGGTTTGTCCCCAGCACCAGGGTGGGTGGGGGCAGGTTTCCAGGTACCACGGGTTCTCGGGCAGGGGCTGCCCCCAGTTTCCGGCCCCGGGGTCAAAATACATCTGCACAAGGGGTGACAAATTAAAAGAATGGTTCAGCACAATATCCAGTACCACGGCAATGCCCCGCTTATGGCATTCGTCAATGAATTTTTTGTAATCTTCCATGGTGCCGTAAGCCTTATCGGTGGCAAAGTAAAAAGAGGGGTTGTAACCCCATGAAATGTTGCCCTCAAACTGGTTGATGGGCATCAGCTCAATTACGTTTACCCCCAGGTTTTCCAAATAATCCAGGGAGTCCATTACCGTTTTGATGGCACTGGTTTCCACAAAATCCCTTATCAGCAGCTCATAAATGACCATGTCTTCCTCCGCGGGAGGGATAAAATCCGTTACTTCCCATTCATAGGGGGTACGGCCCGGATGCATGATGCTCACATTACCGGAGGTTTTATCTTCCGGATAAGGCATCAGATCGGGGTAGTTGAAGTCATCAATGAACTGGTCCAGGTGGTCCAGTACCTTGTGGGTATAGGGGTCGGCCAGCCGTAATTCTCCGTCTATGTAATATTGAAAAGCATACTCTGTGTCAGGAGTAAGGTCATTAAATGTAATCCAGAAGTGGGTACCATCGGGAGTGCGGTTCATGTAATTTTCTTCTCCCACGCCCCACTCCAGGATGTCTCCGATTACAAAAACGTATTCCTTCAGGGCGGGTGGGTCATGCAAAACCAGGGTCACGGTGTTTTCGTCAATGTAGTTGATGCCGGGTACCACCCCTTCGGGAAGATCGGCAACGGGAACTTCAGGTCTTACGTAAAAATAGGTGCTGGCTTCAGCAGTTTCATCTCCTGCACCATAGGCAACCACCTGGATGTCGAAACGTCCGTGCTCATCGGCAGTCCAGTCGTAGAAAAGTTCCGGGGTATGGGTGGTTGCGATTAAGGCTTCGTTTACAAAAAGAGACAAAGAGTCCGACTCGTTGGCGGCCGCATGGATTGGCACCTCTTCATTAAGCTCTACAATGGGCTGTAACCCTTCCGGTGAAAGTATAGCCACCATCAGGCCTTCTTCAACCACTTCAACAAACAGGTCCTCAGTCTGGGGAGCGTTTTCAGCTGCCCTGAAAACAAAATTCATCCCGGTAATGGTCTCGGTTTCCGGGACACCGTAAAAATCGTAGAGATCTGGGCTGATGACCAGTTCGTATAGGTCGGTGCCGATACGGGTCAACTGTGGCTGCACATCGTTGTCGCCCCAGTTGCCGATTACGTATTGCCAGTTGCCGACTCCTTCTATTCGCACACCGGTGTGGGTATAAACATCTCCGGTATAGCCTTCCATGCTGCCCGAACCCTGGGTGGCATCAAAAGTGATGGTCACCTGGCTCCCAGCTGTAGGCAGGGGAGGGTCGGTGGTGATCTGTGCATGAGAAGAACCGATTATTCCTGCAAAAAACAGCAGGGTTAAAATAATTTTTGTTATGGTAAAAAGATAAGGGTTTTTCATCGTTTGTTTTGTTTGTTTAATAAAACTTCTTTAAGGTTGGGTTAAACTCGCTGTAAACTACAAAAATAACAAAAATTCAGCGGTTGTTTTTGCTTTGAGGGAAGCTGTTTGCCATTTGTACCGGCCAGCTGATATTTTATTTCAACCGAAGATTTACAAAACCAGGGATTTCCAAAGCTTCGGTTTTTTAAAAAAATATCTTTTCTGTGGAGATGGTAGCTATTAATTAAGCCAAATTAAATGTAAATTTGTCTTATGGCAGGAAACATGATTGGAAAGCTTTTACGTTTGACTACCTTCGGCGAATCCCACGGAACAGGAATAGGCGGAATTTTGGATGGGTTTCCCGCCGGGATAGAGGTGGATCTCTCCCTGGTGGGGCGAGACCTGATGCGACGCCGGCCCGGGCAGTCACACCTTGCCAGCCCCCGAAAAGAGCCCGATGCAGTGGAGTTTTTGTCGGGGATCTTTAACGGCAAATCCCTGGGCAGCCCCATTGCCTTTATGATCCGAAATAAGGATTCCCGGCCTGAAGATTATGCTCATCTGGAAAACCTTTACCGGCCCTCACATGCCGACTATACCTATGAAAAAAAATACGGCCTGCGCGACCATCGGGGTGGAGGCCGTGCTTCGGCCAGGGAAACTGCCGCCAGGGTGGTGGGCGGTGCACTGGCAAAAATGCTGCTGAATAAAGACAACATACAGGTTCAGGCATGGGTCAGCCAGATCGGGCCCATTCAGGCCGCTGTGCAAAAGGATAAAGTTACCGCCCGAAAGGTGGAAGCCAGCTTCGTGAGATGTCCCGATGAGGAAGCCTCCGATGCCATGATTAACTTTATTGAAGGATTGAAAGCCTCAGGAGACAGCACCGGCGGGTTAATCACCTGCCTGATTAAAGGGGTTCCTGCCGGAATCGGCGAACCGGTTTTTGACAAACTGCAGGCCAGCCTGGCTCATGCCATGCTAAGTATCAATGCCGCCAAGGGGTTTGATTTTGGCAGCGGCTTTGAAGCCCCGGCCATGAAAGGCTCTGAACACAACGATGCATTTGTAAAGGACCAGACCGGGAAAGTAACTACCCGCACCAACTTTTCAGGGGGCATGCAGGGGGGAATCTCCAACGGGCAGGATATTTATTTCAGGGTGGCCTTTAAACCGGTAGCCACTATTCAAAAAGACCAGGATACGGTTGACCGGGAAGGCAACCCGGTTAGGCTTTCTGCAAAAGGCAGGCACGACCCATGTGTGGTGCCAAGAGCAGTGCCCATTGTAGAAGCCATGGCCGCCCTGGTGATTGCCGATCATGTTTTGTTAAATAAAATTTCTTCTGTTTTATAAAGGCTAAGATATTTTTACTTTCAATTTTTATTAACCAAAACCTCCCGGGGAAGAAAGAGTTCCCTTAAAAGGTGAGAAAACTTAACCATATGCTAAGGAAAATCATTAAAACAACCGTCATTGTAATAGCTTCCCTGCTATTGCTGCTGATTGTGCTTCCTGTTGCCTTTAAAGGGCAGATCGTGGAACGCGTAAAATATGAAATAAACCAAAATGTAAATGCTGATGTGGATTTCGGTACCTTTAGGATCTCCCTGATCCGGAATTTTCCCAATGTTTCCTTAAGGGTAAATGAGGTTAAAGTAGTTGGAGTGGATGAATTTGATGGCGTTCCCCTTGCAGATATCGGGAGCTTTTTCGTTTCCATTGATCTGATGAGCCTTATCAGGGGCAATGGCTATGAAATCAATACCATCAGACTGGATGACCCAAAACTGAATTTTAAAATCCTGACTGATGGCACCGCCAACTGGGATATTGCCATCGTGGAGGAAGATGCCCCAGAAAGACCCGAAGATGCAGAGCCTGCTGCTTTCCAGCTTACGCTTCAGCGCATTCAGATCCGCAACGGGCATATCCTTTATCACGATGATTATGCCACAACCTATATTACGGCCGATAATCTGAATGCCACCATGAGGGGCGATCTTACACAGGACCTTACAACCATTTCTACCCGCAATGCCACCATTGGAGCCTTTAGCCTGCGTTATGACAAAATGCCCATACTGAGCAGGGTGGCGGTAAACCTCACGGCCACCCTGGATGCAGATTTAAATAACTTCATGTTCACCTTCAGGGATAACCGCCTTCGGCTTAATGAGCTGCCTGTTCGCTTTGACGGCCTATTTGGAATGCCCGAAGAAGGAATGCTGATGGACTTTACCTTTGGTGCCGAGCAGTCGGAATTTCGTCATTTTCTTTCGCTGGTGCCCGCGGTCTATGCCAAAGACTTTGAGTCGTTACAAACCTCAGGAACCCTTCAACTCGACGGCTTTGTCAACGGAATGTTTACTGAGGATGAAATTCCCGGTTTTGGCCTCAACCTGGCCGTTGAAAACGGCCGCTTTCAATACCCGGACCTGCCGGGTGCCGTTACCGGGGTGCAAATTGGCGGAAGTATTGTCAACCCGGGAGTTGATGCCGACCTCACGGTGGTGGACGTCCCCGTATTTAAAATGAACTTTGCCGGAAACCCGGTAGATGCCCGCTTTAACCTGAAAACCCCCGTTAGTGACCCTCAGGTAGATGCAGCACTCACCGGCCGCATTGACCTTTCGCAGGTCGAAAATTTTTATCCCCTGGATCCCGGAGAATCCCTAAGCGGCATCATTACCAGCAACCTGGAAGCCCGTGGCCGCTTGTCATCCATCGAAGCAGGACGTTACCGTGAATTCCATGCCGGTGGCCGCCTGCAGGTGCAGGAGCTGGATTATGTCAGTGAAGCCCTTCCTCTTGGGGTAAAAATTAAAACGGCTGATTTCCGGTTCCGGCCCGAACGCATGAGCCTGGATGCCTTTGAATCTTCTTTCGGAGAAAGCGACCTGAATGCCACCGGAAGCATTGATAACCTGCTTGGTTACCTTTTTGACGGACAACTGCTCAGGGGATCCTTTGAGACCCGCTCTGCTTTTTTGAACCTCAACCAGCTGATGGAGCAAATTCCTGAAGACGAAACCCCGTCAGATGAACCCATGCAGCTTTCCGTGATCAAAATTCCCGAAAACATCGACTTCTCCCTCAGAAGCAGGGTGCAAAACCTGGTGTTTGGCGAAATGGAGATTTCCGGCGTCAATGGACGGTTAAGGATTGGCGAACAACAGGCCGTTATGGATAACCTGAGGATGAACCTGCTCGGAGGCAACCTGGTACTCAACGGATCGTATGACACCCGGGAGGAACTCCCTGAAGTGAATTTTGGGCTTAATATCAATGGCTTTAATATACAGGAAACCTTTAATACCTTTAATACCGTTCAGGTACTTGCCCCCATTGGCCGGTATGCCACAGGTAGTTTTTCTTCCACACTGCAACTGAATTCTGTGCTGGATGAAAACCTTGAACCTTTATTGGAAACCCTTTCCGGTCAGGGAAGTTTCCGTTCTTCTTCCGTGGTGGTGGAAAACAGCCCGGCCATGGTGAAGCTGGCAGATCAGCTGCGACTTGACCTCTTCAGGGAAATTCCTGTCAGAGACCTCTCCCTCAGTTTCCGGTTTGCCGATGGAAAAGTAGATGTGGATCCTTTCGATATTCGATTCGGGCAGTCCCGGGCCGAAATTGCCGGAAGCAGTTACTTTGACCAACGCATTGATTACGTAATGCAGGTTCAGATACCCCGGGAACAATTCGGCACCCAGGCCAACCAGGTGTTGAATAATCTGGTGGGACGTGCTGCTGACAGGGGGGTTAACATCACTCCCGGGGAAACCGTCAACCTGGATGTGAAGATCGAAGGCACGTTTACCGATCCTGAAGTGTCCTTCCACCTTGCCGGCATGATGGACGATGTGGGAGAACAACTTAAAGGAGAAGTGGACCGGCTAATCCGCGACGCAGAAGACCGTGTTCGTGAAGAAGTGGACCGGGTGCGCGATGAGGTAGAGGAACGCGTGGAAGAAACCATTGATGATGCACGGGAAAGGGCCCAGGAAGAACTTGACCGCCGTGCCGACCAGGTGATACAACAGGCAGAGCAACGGGCCGAACAGATCCGCCGGGAAGGAAAAAGAGCTGCAGATGCCATACGGCAGGAAGCACGTGACCAGGCCAAAAAACTGGAAGATGAAGCCTCCGGCCCCATAGCCAAAGCCGCAGCCAGGCGAACCGGCGAAGCCCTGATACGTGAAGCTGACCGCAGGGCCGATCAGGTAGAGGCCGAGGCGGAAGCCAACGCCCAGAGAATAATTGATGAGGCCAAAGCACAGGCCGACCGGATAAGAGCAGGCGAAGAGTAACCTTTTCCCTGTTTGGCGAAATATTAAAAAACCCCGGAGGCAATTTCTCTCAGGGGTTTTTATTTGAGTGGAAAAAGTGTGGTCTTTATTTTCCACCGGCCTTTTCCATGAATTTTTCTCCGTGAACAATGAAACGGGTATGCACTCCCTTACCGATTTCTCCTTCCTCATCCCAGGCACTGATGTTGAAAACCAGTTTTTTCCCGTCAACCTCTGTCAGTTCGGAGTAGGCGGTTACCCCCATTCCCACCGGAGTGGCCTTCAAATGCCTGATGGTTAATTCAAAGCCAACGGTCATGTATCCTTCCGGTAAAAAAGGCTGAACACTGCTATGGGCAGTGTTTTCCATTAATGCGATCATGGCCGGGGTGGCAAATACTTTTACAAGGCCTGAGCCATAGGCCGCTGCCGTATCCTTTTCCTTTACGGTCATTTCCATTTGACCTCTGGTCCCTGGTTGAATCTGATGTTCCATAGGCTGGTTTTTTGCAAAAATAAAAAAACCCTCCCGAAAAACGGGAGGGCTAAACAACTTATGCACGAAATTAACAAGGAGATTAAACTACAAAGGGAAAAAACTATCGGTTTTCAGCCCGGTTGTTAACACCTGAAGGGAGTTTACGGCACTCTCCCGGAATGGTATTGGATACCTGGGTTGCTTTTACTTCAGAAGATCCTCCGCAAACTCCTGCTTTGGAAGCTTCCTGGCTGGTTTGAACGGCAGCTGAGTCACTGTCGCAACCGCTCTTTTCTTCAGCCGTTTTTGCTTTGTCTGCAGTATCGCTTCCGCAGGTGGCTTCAGCTGTTTTTTCAGCATTGGCGCTGGAGCAGCATGCTTTGGCTTCAGTGGTTTCTTTATTTTCTTTTGTTTCCTCGGCATGTACTGTCATGCCGGTGCCGGCCAAAAGAAAAAAGCCGAGTATGGAGGTTAAAAGTAATTTTTTCATGAATTAAATTTTTAGGTCTTGTTTTTATTTAGACCAAATTTAAATAAAAAATTAATTCCACCAACAAAAGATTAAAATTTTATTTAGCAAACCTGCGTTTTTTTGTTAAACCCATTTTTAAACGATAGATTTATTAGGGGATAACGGGTTTTGCAGAAAATAAAACCTCATTGCCCGGCTTATGATTTTTTAACTTTCCCGGCCTGGGTAAGACGGGCAATGTAAATTAACTTTATATTTCGGCATTGCTTTTGATTAAATTTGCTGACCGGGTTCCTCTTTATATTAACCGGTAAGACCTGAATTAGATAATGTTGGTTTATTAATAAGGCTTCATTTTAGTATTACATAATTTTTTCCAAAAAAATGAAAAACAAAAAATGGATACTTACGGCTTTGGCTGCCATTGTGTTGCTGGGGCTGTGGTATTTTTTGCGTTCCGAGCCCGGTACCGTGGAAGCGATAAAGGTACCGGTAAAGCATGGAGATTTTGAAATCAGCGTTTTTACCAGCGGGGAGCTGGAGGCCAAAAGCTCTGAAAATATTCAGGGTCCTTCGGGTTTGCGCACGGTAGGCATATGGAATGTTCAGATTGCCGAGTTGATTCCCGAGGGCAGTGTGGTGGAAGAAGGTGACTGGGTGGCTACCCTGGATCGCACGGAGATCAGTAACCGCCTGAAAGATATGGAGACCGAACTGGAGAAGCTGCAAACAATGCATACGCAAACCCGGCTCGATACCACCCTGGAGTTGCGTAATGCACGCGATGAACTGGTCAACCTTCAGTTTAACTACGAAGAGGCCCAGCTTACCCTTGAGCAATCTCAGTTTGAACCTCCTGCCACTATCCGTCAGGCGGAGATCAGCCTGGAGAAAGCCAAAAGGGCCTACGGGCAGGCAAAAAACAATTATGAACTTCGCCACCAGCAGGCCCAGGCCAAGATGCAGGAAGTTACGGCTTCCCT
>SKVW01000020.1 GCA_007129255.1 Bacteroidales bacterium | reverse complement strand
TTGTTAGTGATGCAGGTTATGATCCTGCCGAGCCTTTTGGTTTGTTCGTCTTTGACATGGGACGTATGGAGGCTGAAGATCCGGGTAATACCGACGTGCTGGTATTCCATGGTTCTACTGATGCACCCACGGTAAGTGTATGGGAAACTGCCGTGGTGGACGGGGAGATCATTCCGGATTTCTCTTTTGGCGACTTTGCCGGTTACCTTGAGCTTGCTACCATGGATTATATCCTTGAGATTCGTGATGCCGCGGGCGAAAATGTGGTAGCTGCTTATGAAGCCCCACTGGAAACCCTTGAATTGCACGGAGAGGCACTTGTTGTGCTGGCCTCTGGCTTCCTGGCACCGGAAAACAACAGCGATGGACCTGCTTTCGGATTGTTTGTTGCTCTTGCCGAAGGTGGTGACCTGATCGCGCTGCCGCTTTACGATCCCAACGTTATCCATACACTTGAGGATGCCGAAATCCTGCTTTATCCCAACCCTGCCCGCAATGAACTCAATATCGTTTCCGGTGAGATCATGCGCGAAATAAGGGTGCTGGATATGTTAGGACAGGTTATTTATGTGGCAAGTCCTGAAGATAACCAACACCAGATCAAAGTAAACAACTTTAAAGATGGTGTTTACTTTGTACAGGTACTTACCGAAAAAGGATTTACAACCCGCAAGATCCAGGTTACCAAATAAGGGAATAAATCCAATATTTACGAAAAAAGAAACCGCCTAAAATTAAACCCGGGGCGGTTTCTTTTTTATAGGTTTTTGAACCGAAAATACCATTCCGCAGGGCAAGATTATTCCATTTGCTTTTCCGGCAAAGGATCTTCCCTTGTTAAAAATTGCCTAAAAATTTTCTGATCATCTGTTGATGGCGCTTTTTTTGCCAGGGAAAAAATGATTATTCCCCTTGCCAAATACAAGCCATTGGAATCATAGCCCATGCTTTTTTTATCCTTAATTCCAGGGATTTTCTCAATCCTATTATTTTCTATTACCTGTTTCTTACTTTAGAAACAATTAAAGGCTTTCCATGAAGTAGAAAGTAAAAGTTATGTGGTTTTCTTTTATTTTTTTCATAAATTTTTTGTTTTTATTAATTTGTAGCATAAATTTACTGCCTTAAAAGTAGTGTTTAACTAAAAAAGGAGGTTTCATATAAAAATTAATTAAAATACGGTTTTTTTTCTATTAAATTTTTTAACCCAATTTTTAAACTAAAAAACAAAAACCTATGAAGAGAATTACATTATTGCTGGTTGCAATTTTTTTGTGTGGTTCATTCCTTGCCCAAAGTCAGGAGTTGCGCCCTGAACAACAAGAAAAGCTCATGATGGAAAAAGAGCAAGCTACCCTTTCCATCTTTGAGCAGGATCCCAATGCCTCCCCGGCGCCTCTGATTCCCAACAAAGACATTTTTGACCTGCTTTTTCAGTTTGATGTAGGTGTCGGAGGTGGAGAATATGGAGTTGCTACCGATGGAGAGTACATTTACACTGTTGCCTGGAATAGTACCGACTTTTATAAATACCAGATGGATGGGACTTATATTGAGTCATTTACTATTTCCGGAGCTGGAAACATCAGAGACCTTACTTTTGACGGTCAGTATTTTTATGGTTCGGCCAACAGTGCCAACATCTTTGAGATGGACTTTACCAACCAAACGCTGGTGAGCACCATCAGTGCTTCAGGAACCATTCGGGGTATTGCCTATGATGCAGATAATGATGGCTTCTGGGTAACTTCCAGTTGGGATGCTCCCCTGAGGCTGATCAGCCGTGCGGGAAGTGTTGTGGAAACCGTTTCCTCAACAGAAGGAAGCTTCTCGGGCCTTGGATGGGAAAATGTTACCGACGGGGGACCGTATATCTGGGGTTACACCCAGCCTACCGGAACCAGCCGCAACATCCTGGTGCAGATTGAAATTGCCACGGGAAATACAATTCAGACTTTTGATATTACCAATTCTGTTACCATCGGAGACCCTGATGCCATTTCCGGCGGTATGGTTATTTCTGATCTGATAGTTCCCGGTAAATGGGCATTTTTGGGCACTGCCCAGAATGATATCATCTGGGCACTGGAGCTGGCAGATGCCGCCGATCCGGATGCGCCCGCTGCTCCAACCAACCTGGTTGTTACAGCCGGTGAAATGGGTGCGCTCAATGCAGAGATCGATTTTAACAATCCCGATGAAACCGTTGATGGAGAACCTCTTACCGATCTTTCCGCAGTCAGGATCTATCGTAGTGGCGAACTGATCCATACCGTTACCGATCCGGTTATTGGAGATCCTGTTAGTTACACCGACAATGCAGTTCCTTCTGATGGAATGTACCTGTACACAGTAATCGGAGAAAATGTTGCAGGTGATGGCCTTCCGGCCAATATGTCTGTTTACATTGGTGAGGATGTACCCGCTGCTCCCGGCAATGTGACCCTGGTGGCAGATGGAAATGACGGTTTGATTACCTGGGATGCACCCACCGAAGGGTATAACGACGGATATTTCACCGGTGATAACCTAACCTATACCGTGGTGCGATTCCCCGATGAGGAGGAAGTGGCTACCGGCATTACCGGAGAAACCTTTACCGATGAAACCGTGCCGGGTGTCGGAAACTATTTCTATCGGGTTACCGCAAGTAACGATGCCGGAACCGGCGGAACCGGTGAGTCCAATGTGGCTTTATTGGGTGCAGATGACATACTTCTTCTGGAAACCTTTGAAGAAGAGCAATTCCCTCCGGTAGGCTGGACATGGGTCAACGGTATTTCTGGATCATACTGGGAAAGAAGCAGTATTCATTCCTATACAGGTACCCATTCGGCCCGTTCATACCAGGGAGTTGCCTCAAACAACCTGGCCGATGAGTGGCTCATTACCCCTTTGCTCGATATGGATAATCCCGAAGCGCAGATGCTGACTTTTTATGGTTTGTCAAGTATGGCTCCCGACGGAACCAGGGAAAATATGCGCATTCTGGCTGTTGACCAGGTTTACGATAATGTGAACGACCTGCACGACAATGCCATTTTACTCCAGGTCATTCCCTTTGAAGGTTCATGGTCCGATCATATAGTAGACATTAGCAGCCTTAGCGGTGATATGCACCTGGTATTTAACTATTATATTACCGCAGAGGATAATGCAACTTTTAACTGGATTTACGTAGACCATGTGATGGTGGGGGACTTTGATACCTTTACCCTGACCATGATGGAGCCTGTTGGCAATGGTACCGT
>SKVW01000086.1 GCA_007129255.1 Bacteroidales bacterium | reverse complement strand
TATTCCGCATCGGTGCGCCGCAAGGTGCGAAAGGCCATGCGCAATGATCTGGAAACAACCATTGGAGGGGTGGAGCTGTTGAGCGAATTTTACGGGGTGTATCGGCAAAACATTCGTGAGCTGGGGTCTTTCGGCCTGCCCTTGAAATTTTTCCGCAACCTGGCAGAAGGTTATAAAGACGGGCATTGCAGGATGGTCATTGCCCGGCATGAGGGAAAGCCGGTGGGATCGGCGATCATGCTCACCTTTGGCGATCAGGCCGAAAATGCCTGGTTTGCGACTCTGGGAAAATACAACCGGTTTTATGTAAGCTACCTTTTGCACCATGCCATGATACAGGAAGCGCACTCCCTTGGATGTACCGTTTACTGCATGGGCCGCAGCACCGAGGGCAGCGGGGTGCACCTTTACAAGCAGCAATGGGCAAGCCACGAAGAACGCCTGCTAATGAACGCCACCTTCAGGCAGGGCAATGCTTCCCGCCTTTACCCCTTGCTGAAACCCATGGTAAAGCACATCCCCCTTTCCATGGCAAAACAAGTGGACAAGATCCTGGCAAAAAGGATCTATTGAACCCGGAAGCCAAAAAACAATCAAAATTATACAGGCTTTGACAGGCTTTACTACCCTGCCCCTTCTGTCCTTTGCTTTCCGCCATCCTTCCCCTTTCTTCCTGTCATGCTACCCGAAGAACAGCAGCTTGCCGCCTGCCAGCACGATCACCACCACCAATACGTAACGCACAAAGGCGGGGCCCCAGCTCACGGCCCAGCGGCTGGCAAAATAAGCCCCGATGCCATTGCCCAGGGCCAGCACCAGGCCGGCCAGCAGATCTACCTGTCCCTGCCAGACAAACACCCCCAGGGCAAAAGGAGTGAAGATCAGGTTGATAAAAACTTTCAGGGCATTGGCCTTTACCAGGTTGTAGCCGGCATTGAGCACCAGGGCCGACAGCAAAAAGATGCCCACCCCGGCTTGTATAAACCCCCCGTAGGCACCGATAAAAAAGAAGATGACCCAGCGAAGGGGCTGGTTTACCCGGCGGCCATCCATTTTTTTGCCCAAAAGCCATTGGCGCGGGCTGAAAAACAGGGGAATGAGCATGATGAACAAGATGATGCCCACGGCAATTTCCACGGCCCGTTCGGGCAACTCCAGTACCACCACCGCCCCGAAAATGCTTCCCAGGATAGCCGGAATGGCTACCTGCAAGCCCATGGGGACATCCAGCACCTTTTGACGGTGAAAGTTGGTGGTACTTACAATGTTCTGGAAAAAGATGCCGATACGGTTGGTGCCGTTGGCCACATGGGGCGGCAGGCCGATAAACATCAGGATGGGCAGGCTGATCAGCGACCCGCTGCCGGCAAGCGTATTGATAAACCCGCAAAGGATTCCGGCAAGCACCACCAGCACAACATGTTCCCAGGGCAGGGTGATGAATTCGCTCAGCATAAAAAATTATTTTTGCCAAAGATAATCATTACCCGATGCGGTAAAAAAATAAATTGGCAGGCCCTGAAAGAATGATTATTTTTACAGCCAAAACCCCAACAACATGCTGATCATTGGAATAGCCGGTGGCTCCGGCTCAGGAAAAAGTACGGTGGTAAAAAAGATCGTCAACAGGCTCCCCAAAAACAGTGTATCGGTAATTTACCAGGATGCCTATTACAAGGACAACGGCCATCTTTCGGCAGAAGAGCGTGCAAAGATCAATTTTGACCATCCTTCAGCCATTGAGTTTAACCTTTTGGTTAAGCATCTGGATCTGATCCGTGAAGGAAAAACCGTGCCCATGCCCATTTATTCCTATCTCACCTGCGCCCGTGCCAAAGAAACCATACCGGTACCTCCCCGGGAAGTGGTGATCGTGGAAGGCATCCTGATCCTTGCCAACCCCCGCATGCGCGACCGCATGGACATCAAGATCTTTGTGGATGCCGACGGAGACGACCGCCTGATGCGTGTCATCCGCCGCGACATTGAAGAGCGGGGCCGTTCTTTTATTGATGTGCTTGAACATTACGAAAAATTTGTCAAGCCCATGCACCTGCAATTCATTGAACCCTCCAAGCGCTATGCCGACATGATCATGCCACAGGGCGGTGAAAACCATGTGGCCATTGACATTCTTTCCTCCATGATCAAGCTTACCCAGACGGCCAGGATGAAAGACATCTCCGACCCCACGAAGGCCGGCTGAAAGCAGGATCTGCACAACCGACCACGCGGCATTTCCGCCCCGGGGAATGAAAAGCAATTTATTCCTTTGATCATCCGCGATAAATGGCAGCCCCTGAGCCACAATAAACCCGCATGCTTTCGCCTTATTAAATTTTTACTTTTCCCAACCTCCGGTTTTTTTCCGTAATTTAGTTGTAATTGGTTCGTTAGGATTAATAGAAAGCCGAACAATTTCCTCTTTGTTTTATTAATAACATTGTGAAAAAAAGATTTTCCATAATACCGGTATTGCTGGTTTTTTTTCTTCTGTCAGGGGAAGCCGCGGGTCAGCGATCCGATCCGCCCACTCACGGAAGACGCAGTCCCCTTCCCAGTTTAAGGGAAATGGAGCTTTTCGGGCACCGGCGATGGGATATCGGGTTGAATATTGGCACCTCCCATGCCCTGACCGATATCGGGGGTACCAACAACCAAACCCCTTTTTTTATCCTTGATGCCCAGCCCCGGGGTACCCGCCCGCATGCCGGCTTTTTTGCCCGCTACCGCCTTTTCCGTAACCATGCCATCAATGCCCAGCTCAACTACGGCCAACTCCATGAAGCCGATACCCTTTCCCCAAAAGACTCCGGCCGTTACAACCGCAGGTATTTTTTTGATAACGAGGTTTTTGAGCTGGCCGTAAAATGGGAAGTCTACCTCCCGCAATGGGTCTTCCGAAGTCCCCTGGATGTTTATGCTTTTCTGGGGCTGGCGGTATTTTATCATGACCCCGAACTGCGGGTTCCGGATCCCGACAATTTTACCCCCCAGGATTTTAACAACATCCAGCCGGCCTTCCCGTTGGGCGCCGGGCTGCATTATACCTTCGACAACAACCTGCGCCTTGGCTTTAACCTGGGCTGGAGAAAAACCTTTACCGACCACCTGGACGGGGTTTCCACCCCTCAAAGCAAAGGCATGGACAGCTATTTTTTCAACCAGTTCAGCATCAGCTACCTCCTGCAGCCAAGATTTTAGTTTGGATGAGGGAGGGCAGAAGGTAGAATGTTTCGGCCTGAAATAGCTTTA
>SKVW01000241.1 GCA_007129255.1 Bacteroidales bacterium | reverse complement strand
CCTGAGAAAAAGGGATGCCATTTTTTAAATTAATTTGTAACTTAGCAAACTTTTAGCTGAACATTCAATATATCGGCTTTACTCAAAAACCAACAACAGAATTATAATTATGGAAACAAAAAAAACACCAAAAGCTGACCTTGAAAACAAAAGGCGCATTTTCCTTCAGATAGGAATTGTGCTTGCGCTTGTTGGGGCTTTGGTCGCTTTTGAATGGAAACAATACGAACGGCCAGACTACGATCTGGGTACGCTCGACCTGGACTTTATCGAGGAAGAGGATATTCCGATCACCCGGCCGGAGCAGCCCCCACCGCCCCCACCTCCGGAACCTTCCCAGGAGCTGATCATCGTTGATGACGATGTAGACATCGAAGAAGAGTTTACCATTGATGTGGAAGCTACCGCAACCACCGAAATTCAGGAGTTTACCCCTGTTGTGGTTGAAGAAGAGGAAGTAGAGGAAGACGTGATCTTTACCGTTGTGGAAGACCAGCCGCAATTTCCCGGAGGGGAAGAAGCCCGCAGAAGGTATCTTGAGGAAAACCTCAGGTATCCCACCATGGCACGCGAAGCTGGTATTCAGGGTACCGTGTTCTTAACCTTTGTGGTTGAACCCGATGGTTCCATTTCCGATGTCCGTGTTTTGCGCGGTATTGGCGGTGGCTGCGATGAAGCCGCTGTTCGTGCCGTTAAGAACATGCCCAGATGGGAACCCGGCCGCCAGAGAGGCCAGCCTGTCAGGGTGCAGTTTAACATGCCCGTCAGGTTTATCCTGAACTAACCTGATACCACCAAAACATTTATTTAACCGCTGTAAGGAAATTCCTGCAGCGGTTTTTTTTAATTCCTTGCATCAGCTGATCCGGCTCCAGAAAAGTTTATCGTGGTAAAGTTCTTTTAGCCTGTGTAAAATAACCTTGTTGGAGGGCTGCGATAATGACGGGTCTTTACTGAGTATTTCCATTGCCTGTTGGCGGGCATATTTTAAAATCGGTTCATCTTTTGCAAGATCAGCAATCTTTAAATCCAGGATCCCGCTTTGCTGCGTACCCTGAATATCTCCAGGCCCCCTTAGCTGAAGGTCCATTTCGGCAATTTCAAAACCGTCGTTTGTCCTGACCATGGTCTGAAGTCTTTTGCGGGCATCATTGCTTAATTCGGTTTTTGACATCAGGATGCAATAAGACTGATCGGCACCGCGCCCTACCCGGCCCCTCAGCTGATGCAGCTGCGATAAGCCAAAACGCTCGGCACTTTCAATAACCATTACCGATGCATTGGGCACATCAATTCCCACCTCAATTACCGTAGTGGCAACCATTATGTGGGTCTTTCCCTCAACGAACCGCTGCATTTCATAGTCTTTTTCGGCATGCTTCATTTTACCGTGTACGATACTTACCGCATAATCAGGTAAAGGAAACTCCCGCACAATGCTTTCATAACCATCTGTAAGGTCTTTCAGGTCTAGCTTTTCCGATTCGTTGATCAGCGGATATACCACATAAACCTGTCTTCCCAGTTTGATCTGATCGCGCATGAATCCAAACACCCTCAAGCGGTTGGCATCGTATTGATGAACGGTTTTTATGGGTTTGCGGCCCGGAGGCAATTCATCAATAATTGAAACGTCCAGGTCGCCATAGAAGGTCATGGCCAGGGTCCGGGGAATGGGGGTTGCCGTCATAACCAAAACATGCGGAGGTGTTTTTCCTTTGGACCAAAGCCGGGCCCTCTGGGCTACCCCGAAACGATGTTGCTCATCCACCACCACCATACCTAAACGCTCAAACTGTACCACGTCTTCAATAAGGGCATGGGTGCCGATCAGTATTTTTAACTCCCCTTCCTTCAGGGCTTTCAGTAATTCTTTCCTTTGGGCGGTTTTGGTGGAACCTGTCAATAAACCCACGTTTATTCCCTGGTTTTTTAGCATATTGGAAACCGACTCAAAATGCTGAAAAGCCAATATTTCAGTGGGAGCCATCAGGCAGGCCTGAAACCCGTTATCCAGGGCCATCAGCATGGACATTACTGCCACCACTGTTTTACCGCTTCCAACATCCCCCTGGAGCAAACGGTTCATTTGCCTGCCCGAAAGGGTATCCTGCCGGATCTCCTTCAGCACCCTTTTCTGGGCCCCGGTCAACTCAAATGAGAGCCCCTGATGGTAAAAACCATTGAAGTTTTCACCGATTTTTTCAAAAATATGTCCCCCGGATTTTTCCAGCCTGATCTGTTTATGCCGCAGCAGGTTAAGTTGAATATAGAAAAGTTCCTCAAACTTAAGCCGGGCAGTGGCTTTGCGCAAAGTTTTCGAATCAGAAGGGAAATGAATATTGGTAAGGGCTTCTTTGCGGCCGGGAAGCCGCAAGGGCTTTAAAACCTCTTCCGGAAGGGTTTCCCGGATATGGGCCTTTGCCTGCGGCAAAAGGGTTTTCAGAAGTCGGCCTATCCCTTTGCTGTCCAGCCCCCGGGCACGTAGTTTCTCAGAAGAATTGTATACCGGCTGCATGGCCGACTCCTGGTTGATGGCCCCGGGAGTGACCGGCTCAACCTCAGGGTGGGCAATATTATAACTCCTGCCAAAAAGCGCAGGCTTGCCAAAAACAATATACTCCACCTCTTTTTTAAAGCTGTTCTTTAACCATTTAAAACCACGGAACCATACCAGTTCCATACTCCCGGTTTCATCCCTGAGGGTGGCTGTCATACGTGTGGTGCGCCGGTGGCCGTGAAGCTCAATGTCGGAAATAAAACCCCTGATCTGCACATAAGGCATGTCGGCGTTTATTTCCCGGATCTTATAAAACCTGCTCCTGTCAATATAACGAAAAGGGAAAAACTCAAGCAGGTCCCCAAAAGTATAGATTCCGGCTTCCTGCTTCAGTTGGTCTGCCCGCTGGGGCCCTACCCCTTTTAAAAACTCTATGGGAGTGTTCAGGTATTCCTGGTTCATGGGAATTGAAAAGGTACTTCAAACCTTGTAAAATTAATAAAACCTTCCTGCAATAGCGTAATTACCAAAAAAAATGTCGTTTAATGGATTAGTGTTTTTATTTTTGCCATAAATAAAAAATCAGATTAATTATGAAAATATTGGTTTTTGGAGCCGGTGTTATTGGCACCACTTATGCCTGGCAGTTATCCGAAGCCGGTTATGACGTGAGTTTGCTGGTACGCAAGCAACGGCTGGTAAGATACAGTCATTCGGGAATTACCATTGCCTGCACCAATATGCGGGGAAAGAAAAAGGAATACGAACAAACGGTTTTCCGGCCAAAGACCATTGACCGTCTGGATGCAAAGCGCCCCTTTGACCTGATTATTGTTGCCATCAAGAATTTTCAGCTTACCGATGCTGTTCCCTATATCTCCAAATTTTCCGGGGATGCCCATGTTTTGTTTTTAGGGAATATGTGGAATGAAACCGAACTCATAAAAAAACACTTTCCCAAAGGCAGGTATTTGCTGGGTTATCCGGCAATGGCCGGTGGGGGTCGCACGGAAAACAGCATCAACACTTACCTGTTTGGCAAAGGAAACACCATGTTAGGGGAGCCTAATGGCCGAACCACCCCCCGCCTGAAAGAGATCATGAAAATCATGGAAACCGCCGGAATGCGACCGCAAGCATCCCCAAAAATCAACTCCTGGATCAAGTCACAGGTGGTATGGCAAGCAGCAACATTTGGGGCGGCTGCAAAAGCAGGCAGTATCAGAACTTTTGCAGAAAATAAAAAACTGATCCGGCAGTCCGCCCTCGCCATAAAAGAAGGTTTTAAAGTATGCCGAACCAAAGGCTGGAGCCCATATGGAGTTTCCCCTTATAACTTGTTTTACCTGCCTGGTTTTTTACTTACAAGCCTTTTAAAAAAATCCTATACCCCTGAATTGGTAGAGGTGATGGAAGCACATATGCGACACGGCTTCGAAGAATTAAACAACCTGTATACCCAGATTTTGGAGGATGGGAAAAAAGCTTCCCTGGATTTGACGTACTGGAAATCTTTCCAGCCCCATATTGACAAGGCAAAGGGAAATTACCCACAATAAATTTTTTTCTTGCCTGGTTGTTGAAATAACCGGATTTTGTCGCTTTGTAGATGTTTTTTTCTTAACTTTAAACAAAACATCAAAGCATGAATTGGAATAAGAGACTTTTTTTTAACTAAAAAAAAACGATAATGAAACGGATATTGATTGCATTTGTTTTGATAGTCATGATGGGTAATTTGTCCTTTGCAAATGATCCCATTCGTCTGCGCCCCTCAGAACGCTTTTTGCTTGAGCTGTTTACCGATATCTGGCAGGATGAACCCGAAAACATGGACATGAATACCATCAACCGTGGCGTGGGCATTTATTTCCTCCAGGATTTTGTTTTGGGTACATCGAACTTCAGTTTCGCAACCGGGCTGGGTTTTGCAAGCCACAACCTTTACAGTGATCATTATTATCTTTTCGACCCGGAAACCGAAACCTACAATTTCGAAGCGATCCAGGCAGATTACGATAAAAACAAACTGAGCCTTAACTATATTGATGTTCCCGTTGAAATTCGCTTCCGAACCCGCACCTTACCACATACCTTTCGTTTGCATGCCGGAATTAAAGGAGGCTATATGATCCAGGCACATACCAAATATGAAGGAGGAGATGAGATTTTTCAGCATGGTAATGATATCAAATTTAAAGAGCACAATCTCGATCAGATTGAAAGATTCCGTTTTGGGATTACCGGAAGGATAGGATACGGAAGGGTAACCCTGAATGCCTTTATGCCTCTGACTGATGTGTTTTATGACAATAATGCCGAAGATATGCGCCCGATTTCCGTAGGCCTTACTTTTATCTTGTTTTAACCTTTGAGATAGAAAAATAAAACAAGCATTATCCCAACTCCCATAAAATATCCCGCAAAAACCTGGGATAGGGTATGGGAGTTTAATATGATACGGGAAGTACCCACCAGCCCGGAAATAAGAAACACCAAAACAATCAGCAAGGAAATATCGGTATTCAATAAAATGGCAATGGAAATTAAAAAACCGGTAATTCCTCCGAGGGAAACCATGTGAATGCTGATTTTCCACCAAAATGTAACCACAAGACTTGCCAGCACCAGCAAAACAGCCCCCATCAAATAAAAATAAATGACGGAGGGCAGACTTACCTGCCGCAAAAGGTAATAAGTTATAAACAAGAACACCGATGCCATTAATAAAGGAAAGATCCGGTCATTGCGGTCATCCAGCAGGACATCCTTAATCACTCCGGTTCTTTTCATTATAAAAACACTTAAAACAGGCAGCAGTGCTGTATTAATAAATACCATAAGCAAAATATACCGCCTGGCTGGTTCAGGTACAGAAAAAGCAACAAAAGTTTGAAGATTGAACAAAATAATCAGTCCCAGGGTGGGGATTACAAGCGGGTGAAAAACCGAGGAAAAAAGACGGGAAATTTTTTGCTCTGCATTCATCCTTAAAGCAGTTCCTTTCTTAAACGAGCAACCGGGATATCCAGCTGTTCGCGGTATTTTGCCACAGTTCTTCTGGCAATATTATATCCCTTTTCTTTCAAAATGGCGGCGAGTTCATCATCGGTGAGCGGCTTTTTTTTATCTTCCGCTTTAATACAATCCTGAAGAATTTTTTTCACCTCTCTGGTGGAAACCTCTTCTCCTTTTTCGGTTTGAAGGGATTCAGAGAAAAAGGTTTTCAAAAGAAAAGTTCCGTAAGGGGTTTGCACATATTTGCTGTTGGCAACCCTTGAAATGGTTGAAATATCCAGGTTTACTATATCGGCGATATCTTTCAGGATCATGGGCTTCAGCTTGGTCTCATCGCCTGTCAGGAAGTATTCTCTCTGATAATTTAAAATGGCTTCCATGGTTACCAAAAGGGTGTTCTGTCTTTGCCGGATGGCATCAATAAACCATTTGGCGCTATCCAGCTTTTGCTTCACAAAGCTGAGGGCTTCTTTCTGGCGCTTATCTGCTTTCCCTTTGGATTCAGCCATGGCCTGGAGCATTTCAGAATAGGTGCGGTTGATACGCAGATCGGGGGCATTGCGGGAATTCAGCGTCAGTTCAAGCTCTCCTTCGTTAATGGTAACGATAAAGTCCGGTACAATATATTGCGAAACCTTCCCCGAATCATGTAGTGAGTTCCCTGGCTTTGGATTAAGTTTTAATATTTTGTCAATGGCCTCTTTAAGTTCCTGATCACTCAGATTATGTTTCTTTTTTATCTTCTCGTAATGCTTGCGGGTAAAGTCATTGAAATTCTTTTCCAGCAGCAGTGTGGCATTTTCAATGGCCTTGGTTTTGGGGGTTTTTCGCCTTATCTGCAGCAGCAAACATTCCTGAAGGTCACGTGCCCCCACACCGGGAGGATCAAACTCCTGGATGAGGCGCAACAAATGCAGCACTTCTTTAAAATCGGTTTGAATGTTTTGATTAAAAGCCAGATCATCAATCAGGGAGTGAATGTCACGTTGTAAATACCCCGCTTCATCAATATTGCCGATAATATGCGAAGCAATAAGGTATTCCCGGTCATTGAGCTTTCTCAAACCGAGCTGGGAAAGCAGCAGCTCCTGAAAACTCATTCCTGAAGAAAACGGAATGTCTTTCTGCTCATCATCAGCACTGGTATTGTTTACATTTAAACGATAATTGGGGATTTCATCATCCTCCATATAATCTGAAAGGTCAAACTCGTCTTCCGGATTGTGATCAGGCTCCTCAGAAAACTCATCTTCCCCGGTTTCTTCATCGTAAGTATCCTCAAATTCAGTCTCATTGTTGCCTTCAATTTCATCCTGATCATCAGGACCTTCTTCAAGGGCCGGATTTTCCTCAATTTCCTGCTTGATCCTTTGTTCAAGCATAACCGTGGGTACCTGCAACAGTTTCATCAGTTGAATCTGTTGAGGAGACAACTTCTGTAAAAGCTTTTGCTGTAATCGCTGTTTTAACATAAACCGGTTATTTAACAGTATTTTCTTTGCTTAATGTCCTTTGATCTGCAAGCTGCCAATATGGTTACAATTTATAAAAAAAATACATAGGCTCCAACTCCCCGGTTAAAATTCTGCATTCTGAGGAGTGCGGGGAAAAGGTATGACATCCCGGATGTTGCCCATGCCCGAAACAAACAGCATCAACCGTTCAAATCCCAAACCGAACCCACTATGGGGAGCGGTACCAAACTTCCGGGTTTCCAGATACCACCACACATCTTCAATATGAATACCCATCTCTTTTATCCTGGAAAGCAACCTGTCATAATCTTCCTCCCGCTGGGAGCCACCGATAATTTCACCAATTCGTGGAAAAAGCACATCCATGGCACGAACGGTTTTACCATCATCATTTTGCTTCATATAAAAAGCCTTGATATCCCGGGGATAGTCGGTAAGGATAACCGGCTTTTCAAAATGCTTTTCAACAAGGTAGCGTTCATGCTCCGATTGAAGGTCAACACCCCATTTTACCGGGAACTCAAACTGCTGCCCGGAGTCAACCAGAATATCAATGGCTTCGGTATAGGTAAGTCGCTCAAACTTACTGTTTACAATCAGTTTCAGCCGGCTCATCAACTCCTTGTCGTACATTTTCTCCAGGAAAAGCAAGTCATCTTCGCAATGCTCCATGATATAGCCGATAAGGTATTTCAGGAAATCCTCTGCCAGATCCATGTTGTCATGGATATCAAAAAAGGCCATTTCGGGTTCTATCATCCAGAATTCTGCCAGGTGCCGCGCCGTATTGGAGTTTTCCGCACGGAAGGTGGGGCCAAATGTATATATGTTGCTTAAAGCAAGGGCTCCAAGCTCTCCCTCTAACTGTCCGGATACTGTAAGGTTGGTTTCTTTACCAAAGAAGTCTTTGGAATAATCTATATTTCCTCCTTCATCCATGGGAGGACTTTTGAAATCCAGGGTAGTGACCCTGAACATGGCGCCTGCCCCCTCGGCATCAGATCCGGTAATGATAGGAGAGTGAAGGTAATAAAACCCGTTGTCGTTAAAATATTTATGAATGGCAAAAGACAAGGCATGCCTGAGTCTGAAAATGGCACCAAAGGTATTGGTGCGCGGACGGAGGTGAGCAATTTCGCGCAAAAACTCCAGGGTGTGACCCTTTTTCTGCAAAGGATATTTCTCAGGATCAGCCGTTCCATACAAAGTTATTTCTGATGCTAAAATCTCAACCTGCTGTCCCTTGCCTTTGGATTCAACCAGTTGGCCATTAACTGAAATGCATGATCCCGTAGTGACATTCCGAAGCAGTTCCTCATTCTGAAAAGCCGGTACATCTACCACAACCTGAATATTATGAATAATTGAGCCATCATTCAGGGCTATAAAAGCTACGTTTTTATTACCCCTTTTGGTGCGCACCCATCCTTTTACGTTTATTTCCTTTCCGATTAAATCACGGCAATCCTTTTTCAGCAAATCATTGACCCTGCTTCTTTTTAGCTCTTTCATGAAAACACCTTTTAACTATTAAATCAGGAAAAAAATTCCCTTTGTTCATCAGTGCACAAAATTAACACAATTTTATGTTTTTATACTACCGGGTATTTTGCCAGAATGGATTTCCCGCTCACTTTTAAACTATAAGTGATTCAATAATTTGAAGTTAGTCTTAGCAATGACCTGAAAAATTACTATTATTGCATGTTCATAAGGTGTCTTTTATGAAAAAACAAATAGCCCTTTGTTATTTTCCCGTAGGTGTCGAGCCGTAGTTTTTCTCTCTGAATTCACCGAATGGGCCGGATAGCCAGCTCATACAGAATTGTTTATTTGTTTCTTAAGAATCTTACCCTTTCTTTCTTTACCTTTATACATCTACTTTCTTTAACAACCAAAACAACAATCAATGAAAAACGAAGTCTTTTTATGTTTGGCCTTATTGTTTTCCAGCATTGGTCTCTTTGCCCAGCAGATTACCGTAGAGGGTACGGTTACCTCAGTAATGGAAGACAATATATCCCTTCCGGGGGTAACCATAATGGTAAAAGGAACCTCACGGGGGACCATTACCGATATGAACGGACGGTACGAAATTAATGTAAATCCCAATGACACCCTTGAGTTCTCTTTTGTGGGTATGGTCACCCAGGCAATCCCCGTCGAAGGTCGAACCACCATCAATGTCGGTATGGAAATGGATGTTGCCAGTCTGGGAGAGGTGGTGGTTGTGGGATACGGAACCGAATCCAGCCGGCTCATATCAGGGTCCCTTGGCGTAGTTGGCGAGGAAGCCATCCGCGATACGCCGCTTAGAACCGTGGACGGGGTGTTGCAGGGACGGTCGGCAGGTGTGCAGATATCTCAAAACTCAGGCACCCCCGGGGCAGGAACCACCGTACGGATCAGAGGTAGCAGTTCCATCAGCGCCGGTAACGAACCCCTTTATGTTATTGACGGCGTTCCCATGATTACCGGCGACTATGGTCAGGTAGGCTTTTCCGGACAGGGCATTAATGCGCTGTCTGATCTTAACCCAAATGATATTGAAAGCATAACCGTTCTTAAAGATGCCTCTGCGGCCGCCATTTACGGGGCAAGGGCTACCAATGGCGTAGTGCTGATTACCACCAAACGCGGACAAATGGATGTTACGGAAATTAATTTCAGTACCTCCTTAGGCATTCAGCAACTGGAAAACAGGCTGGAAATGCTCAATGCAGAGCAATGGCACGAATACCGTGGCACTGAGCCAACCGAAGCCCCCCCTGTGGATACCGATTGGCTGGACGAGATACTAAGCCCTGCCCCCATTGCCAATTATGAATTGTCTGCAAGAGGGGGTGTTGGTGAAACCCGCTTTTTTGTTTCCGGAAGCTATTTTAACCAGGAAGGAATTGTTCTGGGCACCTCTTATGAGCGGCTCAACAGCCGCTTAAACCTGGACCACAGGGTGAATGACCGGTTGGAGATTGGAGCCGGCTTTGGGGTAAGCTATTCGTTAAACAACCGGGTTGAAGGAGATGCCTCCCTCAATGCCCCCCTGCCAATGGCCATCAGCCGCCCTCCAATTTACCCCATATACAATGAGGATGGCACTTACAACGAGGATGGATTTTATGCCAACCCGGTGGCTATTGGAAACGAAGCCATCAACGAAGCACATTCTTACCGAACCCAGGGAAATGCTTTTCTTGATTACATCTTCCTGAAAAATTTCACTTTTAAAACCAAGTGGAGTTTTGATTATTTAAGCCTGCGCGAGCACAGTTATGATCCCATTACCACCCGGCAGGGAGCCCGTTCAAACGGGATCGGACTGGAAGCCCAGAATAACGTACTAAACCTGGTATCCAACAACCTCCTGCAATACATCAATACTTTTGCCGATGCACACAATGTGAATGCTCTGCTTGGCTATTCCTTTGAGATCTTCCAGAGGAGAAACAGTTTCATAAGGGGTGTGGATTTCCCTAATGAAAACTTTCAATATGTTAGCGATGCCGCTACCATTACCAGTGCCTATGCCAATGCCCTGGACCGCAGCATCAATTCTTATTTCGGGCAATTGAGATACAATTATAATTTTAAATACATCCTTTCGTTAAGCGCCAGAATGGACGGTTCTTCAAAATTCAGCGAGGAAAACCGCTATGGATTTTTCCCGGCGGCATCGGTCGCCTGGCGGATGCACGAGGAAGCGTTTTTCCGTCAAACCTTTGACTTTTTTGATGAGTTCAGGCTGAGGGTCAGTTATGGTTTGACCGGAAATGACGGAATTCCCGACTATGCTTTCATGTCATTATTCCGTGGAGGACTTAATTACATGGGCCAGTCAGGTATTGCCCCGGTCCAGTTGCCCAATCCTGACCTGAAATGGGAAACCACCACGCAGTTCAATGCCGGAATGAATTTCGCATTAATGGGAGAAAGGATCGATGTTACTTTTGACTATTATAACAATCATACCAAAGATCTTTTGTTCAGCCGCCCGGTTTCAATTACCTCCGGTTTTTCCAGCATTACCTCCAATATCGGGGAGCTTGAAAACCGGGGAGTTGAAGTTACTTTAAAAACCGTAAACCTTGAAACCAATGATTTTCAATGGACCTCCAACCTCAACTTCAGCCGGAACCGCAATAAGGTTTTGTCTTTGTATAGAGACCAGCCCCTGGATAACCTGGGAAGGGCCAGCAACAGTGTCCGGGTTGGCGAACCCATCGGTATCTTTTATGGTTACAAAAGCTATGGGGTGGACCCCACTACCGGTGATATTGTCTTTTCCCAGGAGCGCATGAAAATTGGTGATCCCAACCCCGACTTTACCGGCGGTTTTACCAATAACTTTTTTTACGGACCTTTTGAGCTAAATATTTTTCTGCAGTTTTCTTATGGAAATGATATTTATAACGGCAGCCTGATGTTTATTGAAAGCATGAAAGGTGAAGACAACCAAACCACCCGCATATTGGATCGCTGGCGCGAACCCGGCGACATTACTTATATGCCCAGAGCCACCACAGCAGACCCCAATCTGAACAACCGCATTTCATCCAGATTTATTGAAGACGGTTCATACCTCAGGATTAAAAACCTGACCCTGGGCTATAACTTAAGCCCCGGGGCCGTGGAAAGAATCGGAATAAGAAATGCCAGGGTCTATGTTACGGGTCAAAACCTGCTGACTTTTACCAATTACACCGGTATGGACCCCGAAGTGAACTATGCCGGGGATGCCAACCTGATCAGGGGTACCGACTTCTTTACCTACCCCCAGACCCGTTCGGTTTCTGTAGGCATTAATGTTGGACTTTAAAAACCAGAGAAAATGAAAAAATCAATCATATTATTTGCACTATTAATTTGGGGATTATCTGCTTGTGAAGATTTGCTGGATACACAGCCTTATCACAGCATTCCATCAAATGAAGCCATTACCGATGCCAAAGATGTAGCCCGGGCCATAAACGGTTGCTATTCGGCTATGCAAAGCGTTGGCTATTATGCCCGTCACTATATCATTTTTGGAGACCTGGCCGCTGATAATCTCCGATGGACCGGTACCCACGACGGTTACGACCAGGTTAACAACAATAACAT
>SKVW01000120.1 GCA_007129255.1 Bacteroidales bacterium | reverse complement strand
GGATGCTCGGCATATGCCCCGGTAAACTGACCGGAAACGGTTTTAACCTCGGTCATGCGCTCGCGCTCGGATTTTTTCCGGGCCTGCTCCACATATTCCTCTACCTTGCCGGCATATTCGGCGGTTGTAATCTTTTGCACCAGTTCGTGCTCGGGGGCCAGCACCATAAAGGTGGCCCCGAAAATGGTGTCGGGACGGGTGGTAAATACCTCGATGTTTTCCGGGTGTCCCTTGATTTTAAAGAAAATGGTGGCTCCTTCGGAACGACCAATCCAGTTTCTTTGAATTTCCTTGAGGGACTCGCTCCAGTCTATTTTTTCCAGGCCTTCCAGCAACCTTTCGGCATAAGCGGTAATGCGCAAAAACCATTGCTTCATCTTTTTGCGCTCCACCGGATGCCCGCCTCTAACCGAAAACCCTTCCCTTACCTCGTCGTTGGCAAGCACGGTTCCCAGTTTTGGGCACCAGTTAACCATGGTATCGGCCAGGTAGGCAAGGCGGTAATTCATCAGCACGGTTTGTTTTTCCTGCTCATTCATTTTAAGCCATTCCACGGCGGTAAAATCATCCACATGAGTGCCGGCGGCATCCACCCCGATATTTCCGCTGCGGGCAAAAATGGATTCAAGGTCGCGAATCGGGCGGGCTTTCCGGGCTTTATTGTCAAAATAATGCTGAAACAGCTGGATGAAGGTCCACTGGGTCCATTTGTAATAAGAAGGGTCGCAGGTGCGCACCTCCCGGTCCCAGTCAAAGCTGAACCCTATCTTGTCAAGCTGCTCACGGTAACGTTTGATATTGTTTTCGGTGGTAACTGCAGGGTGCTGCCCCGTTTGTATGGCATACTGCTCGGCCGGCAATCCGTAAGCATCATAACCCATGGGGTGCAAAACATTAAATCCTTTTTGCCGCTTGTAGCGGGAATAAATATCTGATGCAATATAACCCAATGGGTGGCCCACATGCAGCCCCGCCCCCGAAGGATATGGAAACATGTCGAGCACATAATGTTTTGGTTTGGCAGGGTCAATGCGGGTTTTGTAGGTTTTATGCTCTACCCAGTATTTTTGCCATTTGCTTTCAACTTCCCTGAAATTGTACTCCATTTTATCCTGATATTAAAAACCTTGATTTGAGTTTTTCAAACTGCGAATTTAGTAAATGTAACCCAAACCGGGATTCAATATTTTTTTAATTCGGAGGAAACCCTGTAAAGACAGCATAATGGTTTTTTTGACAACGGCGAGGTTTAACAAGATAAACAGAACGCGGATGCAACGGATCGCATGCTGCGAACGCTGATTTACGAGGATTTAATCCGTCCCAATCCGCGCTAGGAAGCATCCGCGACCAGTCCAGTTCAAAACAATCATTTGCTTTTCTTTTTACATGCGGAACTGATGATAATATAAAAAAAGCAACCCCTTAAAAAGTAAAGGGGTTGCCTTGAAAGTTTTTGGGATCAGGTGTTAGCGGGAAATCACCAGAAGCCTTGAAAACATGCCCTTGTCATTTGTCACCTTTACCAGGTAAAGTCCTTCCTGCCACTGGCCTGTGGAGATTTCGAGCTGGTCCCCGGAGTGACCTGCCGGAATTCTACGGGAATAAACAAGCTGTCCTTTAACATTGGTAACCACCAGGTGGGTTGTGCCGGCTTCTTCATCAATTCTAAGATTAACCCTGTCATTGGCCGGATTGGGATAAAGCCTGAAACCGTCTTCACTGATGATTTCATCCATTCCGGTCACATCCAGGAAGGTGGCCTCGGCGGTAATGTCCTGGTCCATGGTTAGGGTTAGATTGGGATCTGCATTTTCCTGGTTGTTGATGGTCCAGAACTGGAAGATCCAAATCCCGGCATCCAGGGCAGTAAGGTCCACCAGGGTTCCTTCATCATAAGAATAATCGCCCGGTTCAGGAGAAATGCTTCCCTCCCCAACCATGCTGATGGAAAGAATGTATTGGGGAATGGCCGAAAACACAGCCGTTATCAAAATATCCCGGTCCACTTCAATGCTCAGGGGATTGTCGGTGATGGTTTCTTCCCCAACTTCCCACTGTTCAAATAAAAAGCCTGTTTCCGGCAAAGCCTCTGCAGAAAAGGTTGACCCTTCGATGAGGGTGTAAGTGCCGGGCTCCGGGTCGGTGGTTCCTCCTTCTCCGGCAGCAAGGGTAACCTCAAATGTCATCCCTTCCCCTTCGATGACCGCCGCCTGGTCAAGGGCAAAATTGGCTCCGTCTTCCCCTTCATACCGGAAAGCGATCCAAACACTTTCTTCCCCGGCTAACTCTTGTAAAGAAAGGATGGTGCGCAGCCAGACATAGCTCACTGCATTGCTGGTAAACTCCGGATGATCTTCTTCCTGCCATATCTGTGTCCAGTTTTCTCCATCCACGCTAACCAGAACAATAAGATCGCAATTGTCATTAACCACCGACCACTGGTACGAACCGTTAAAATAAAACTGCAGCACAGGATGTTCCAGAACTGAGAGGTCCAATTCGGGGGTAATGAGCCACTCGTCCTGCTGCTCCTGGTCTGTCCATTGCACATAAACCAAAGAATGGCCCTCCACAGGATAAATATGGCTGGCATTATCACCGGAGCCAATCACATAGCCATTGGCTTGCTGCCAGGTGTTGGAAGAGGTTTCTGTTGCCATCCAGCATGCCGGGGGGTGGGCAAAACTGAAGGTTTCCGAAAAAGGAAAGTTCACCACAGGGTCACAATTTCCTGTGGCGATTTCTACTGCAGCAGGAAGGGTCTTATCGGAAGTGCGGCCGGCAAGAATTCCACCCACCTCGTAGCTGTAACCCCCATCAATTAAGAAAAGGTCTGAAAAGTCAAGGGTTTCAGGATCATCAATGGTTTGCATCAGGGTGCCATTGCGGTATATTTCATAGCCGCCAAGAAATTGTATGGTTTCAGGGTCTTTGTCGCCATCATTTCCCTGTGAAATAAATACACCCATATATAATTCAAAACCACTGAGAGGCGACCAGTTTCCTGCACTCCCGGAATAAGAATTTGTTTCGCTTACCCCCAGCATAAGGGAAGATGGGTGGTTGGAAGGATCTTCCGGATCAACCGCCACAAAAAATTCCTCAGTAACCAGCAAAGGCTCCTCCAATTCGTAAACGTACTCTGTCAAATGTTCAGCAGTTAAAGGGGAAGATTCATACAGCAACTGATCTCCTTCCGCATTATAAATTTTAAAGCGAAACTGGTCACTCGGCCAGGGATAGGAGGAGTGTTGAAAAAACATATG
>SKVW01000085.1 GCA_007129255.1 Bacteroidales bacterium | reverse complement strand
CCCACCATTGCTGACGCTATACTGGATAGAATTGTTCACTCATCACACCGCATCCAACTCAAAGGAGAATCAATGCGAAAAAACAAACTCAAATAAACATCAACCCAATGTAAATTAATGTAAATTTTTAAAACAAATTAATGTATAAATTTGGTCAGGAAATTATAGCTATTTTCAGTGGCACAACATGCCCGGTTTGGGTGGCACAATATGACCGGTATATCCAAGAGATAAAGGTTTTTGCAGCGAAAAGGAAAAAAAGATGCGGAAAGGGCCTGCTCTCCCAAACAATTCCACGGTTAAAAAATTATAAAAGGTCACTGAACCCCTGGATGATGGGTTCCCTGGGTTAAGGCCCGTCTGGGGATTCTTTCGCGAAAGGCAGGGTCAGATCTTCTTCAGGTATTCGGCATAGCTGCTTTTGCCCAGGGCTTCCACATTTTCCATGAAGGTTTCCCTGCTGATGTAGCCCATGCGCAGGGCGATCTCTTCCAGGCAGGCGATTTTCAGTGAGGTTCGTTTTTCAAGCACCTTTACAAACTCGGTGGCATCGGTAAGGGCTTCGTGGGTACCGGTATCCAGCCAGGCATAGCCACGGCTCATCACCTGCAGTTTCAGTTGTTGTTTGTCCAGGTATTCCTGGTTTACAGTAGTGATCTCCAGCTCCCCCCTTGCCGAAGGCTTCACCCCGGATGCGATTTTCACCACGCTGTTGGGATAAAAATACAGTCCAACCACCGCAAAGTTGCTTTTGGGATGCTTTGGTTTTTCTTCAATGCTCAGCACATTGCCATCCTTATCCATTTCTGCCACCCCGTAGCGATGGGGGTCATCCACATAATAACCGAAAATCACGGCTTTGTTTTCCTGCTCAACGGTTTGTATGGCTTCACGCAGCATGCCCTGCAGACCGGCACCGAAAAAGATGTTGTCGCCCAGGACCATGCATACATCATCTTCCCCGATAAACTCTTTCCCGATGATAAAAGCCTGAGCCAGGCCCTCCGGTCGCGGCTGCTCGGCATAACTGAGCCTGAGTCCAAGCTGGCTGCCGTCGCCAAACAGGTTGCGAAAGTTTGGCAGATCATGGGGGGTAGAGATGATCAGGATGTCCCGGATGCCTGCCAGCATCAGCACCGACATGGGGTAATAGATCATGGGTTTGTCGTATACCGGCAGCAATTGTTTTGAGATAACCTTGGTGATGGGATGCAAACGGGTGCCGGCGCCTCCGGCCAGTATGATCGCTTTCATAAATTAACTGTTTGGTTAAAAATTGTTTTTTTTGCCAGGATGGCTTATTTTCCCACCTGGTAAACCCGGAAGCCGGTTTCTTCCATTTTCTTCCCGTCAAGAAGGTTTCTTCCGTCGAACAGGAAAGCCGGTTTGAGCATTTGTTCGTGTATCTTTTGCCAGTCATAGTTTTTGAACTCGTCCCACTCCGTAATGATCAGGGTGGCATGGGCATCCTTCGTGGCATCATAAGGATCATCATGGATGATCAGTCTTTCCCGGATCTCTTCGGGGCTGAGTTGAATCTGCCCGTTCCCGTTTTTTATCTTCTGCAGGAAATCCAGATCGTCAAGCATTCTTTGAGGACTAACCTGAGGGTCATACACATGCACTTCCGCCTGGTCTTGCAGCAGCTCATCGGCCACGTAAATGGCCGCAGACTCCCTGGAGTCGTTGGTGTCCTTTTTGAAAGCCCACCCCAGCATGGCGATCTTTTTACCCGATACGGTATTGAACAGGGTGGTGATCACATTTTGGGCGAAACGTTTTTTCTGGTAGTCGTTCATCAGGATCACCTGCTCCCAGTAGTCGGCCACCTGCGGGAGATTGAAGTGACGGCAAAGGTAAACCAGGTTCAGGATGTCTTTCTGGAAGCAGCTGCCTCCAAAGCCCACGGAAGCTTTAAGGAACTTTGGCCCGATGCGGCTGTCCATACCTACGGCTTTGGCCACCTCGTCCACGTCGGCCCCGGTGCGCTCGCACAAGGCCGAAATGGCATTGATGGAAGAAACCCGCTGGGCAAGGAAAGCGTTGGCCGTGAGTTTGCTCAGCTCGGAAGACCACAGCCGGGTGGTAAGGATGCGTTCGCGGGGCATCCAGTTGGCATAGATCTCAGCCAGGGCCTCGATGGCCTCCAGGCCTTCCGGGGTCTGGTCGCCACCGATCAGCACCCTGTCGCCATGCAGCAGGTCGTTGATGGCGGTGCCTTCGGCCAGGAATTCCGGATTGGACAGCACCTGGAAGTTGAATTCTGAGCTGGTGCCGTTGATGATCGCCTTAATGCTTTCTGCGGTGCGCACGGGCAGGGTGGATTTTTCCACGATGATCTTGTCGCTTTTGGCAACCCTGGCGATTTGCCGGGTGCACAGCTCCACGTATTTCAGGTCGGCCGCCATGCCTTTGCCTACTCCGTAGGTTTTTGTGGGAGTATTGACCGAAATGAAGATCATTTCAGCCTCTTCAATGGCTGCATCCACATCGGTGCTGAAAAACAGGTTTTTGCCACGGACCTCTTTCACGATCTCCAGCAAACCCGGCTCATAAACCGGGAGCTCGTCCGTATTCCAGGCTTTTATTTTGTCGGGATTGCTGTCAACCACGGTTATTTTGATGTGGGGGCACTTCAGGGCAAATACCGCCATGGTGGGACCACCAACGTAACCCGCTCCGATGCAGCAAATGTTCTTGATCTTTTTCATGTTTTTATTTTTATGCAACTATTTGATTATATAAACTTTGTAAATACATCCCGGATTCCTGATTGAGGGAGGAAGACAGAGGGTAGAAGGTGGAAGGTGGAGTTATTCTCTGCCTCTAACCTCTATCCTATATTCTCTTCCTTCAAACGTCAACAATCATCATCCTGTTTATTTAAAGTTAATCCTGGATGTTCCATGTAAGCTCTTCTCTGTGTTCCTCTGTGTTTTCTCTGTGGGTCTCTGTGTAATGTTTTTGTAACACAGAGTTCCACAGAGGTTTCACAGAGATCCACAGAGGAGTTTCATCAGCAAGGTTCATGGTTTTATCTCTTATTTGAATAACCTTTTGTTTTCCAAGCCATCATCCTCCTTTTGTTTTAATTTCAGTCATGGAATTTTCATGTAAGCTCTTCTCTGTGTTCCTCTGTGTTTTCTCTGTGGGTCTCTGTTTAATGTTTTTGTAACACAGAGTTCCACAGAGGTTCCCAAAGTTTTACAGAGGAGTTTCATCAGCAAAATGTTGGTTTTCATTTGTTTATAATTTGACTTATATTCCCATATGGTTTTCCTCCCAATTTATGG
>SKVW01000010.1 GCA_007129255.1 Bacteroidales bacterium | reverse complement strand
GGCATTAACGGCGGAAAGATTGTAGCTACCGGCAAACCGGAACAGGTAATGCAACAAGAAACCATCACCGCCCTTTACCTGAGAGAAAGCAAAAGCATTCCCCTTCCTGAAAAACGAAGAAAAGGGAATGGCAAAACACTGCTGCTAAAAGGAGCCAGCGGGCACAACCTGAAAGATGTTTCGCTTTCTGTTCCTCTGGGAAAACTCATTTGTGTAACGGGGGTTTCGGGAAGCGGAAAATCCTCCCTGATCAACGAGACTTTATATCCTATACTGAATCAACACTTTTTTCGCTCAGTAAAGGAACCCCTGCCCTACAAAAGCATTGCCGGCATCAAAAATATTGACAAGGTCATTGAGATTGACCAGTCGCCTATCGGAAGGACCCCCCGCTCCAACCCGGCCACTTATACCAAGGTATTTGATGAGATCCGGAAGCTTTATGCAGCTTTGCCCGAGTCGCAGGTAAGGGGATACAAACCGGGGCGCTTTTCTTTCAATGTAAAGGGAGGGCGCTGCGAAACCTGCCAGGGGGGCGGGGTCCGGGTTATCGAAATGAATTTCCTCCCCGATGTGCATGTGCAATGCGAAGCATGCCAGGGAAAACGTTACAACCGCGAAACTTTGGAAGTGCGCTTTAAGGGAAAAAGCATCAATGATGTGCTGAACCTGGACATCAGCCAGGCCCTGGAATTTTTTGAGCACATTCCCTCCATTGTCCAGAAGTTGCGCACCCTCAAGGACGTGGGGCTTGGATACATCACCCTGGGTCAAAGCAGCACCACTCTTTCGGGAGGAGAGGCCCAGCGTGTGAAGCTGGCGGCAGAACTTTCCCGCCGCGACACCGGAAAAACTTTTTACATCCTGGATGAACCCACCACCGGCCTGCATTTTGAAGATGTGAGGGTATTGATGGACGTGTTGCAAAAAATCACCGACCGGGGAAATACAGTGGTGGTGATAGAACACAACATGGACGTGATCAAAGTAGCCGATCACATTATTGACCTTGGCCCCGAAGGAGGAGATAGAGGAGGCAGGATCATTGCACAGGGCAACCCGGAGCAGGTCATCAAGACCAACAACGGGTATACGGCGGGATTTTTAAAAGATGCATTGAAAAACGGGAAGTGAACGGACCCGGGAAAAATTTCAAATAAGGCTCTTTCCCGCCGGCTGATACAATGACTGAAACCCGCCAAATGAATTGATTTTAAAATTTCACTGACCAAAAAATCATTGTAATTTTGGGCAAAACCTGTCCCGCATGAATTTTTTCGACCCCCACAGCGCAGACCTGTTGCCCGGCTTGTTTGACCTGGTGATCATGGGGGTTTACCTGGTACTCATGTTTATAGTTGCCCACTATACCCGGCAACGCAATATTGAAAATAATCCTGCTTACCGTTTCTATGTGTGGGGACTGTTGGCAAAGGTGGTTGGGGCCTTTGCCATCTGCATGGTATATACCTTGTATTATAAAGAAGGGGGTGACACCAACCAGTTTTTCCGGAATTCTCAAAGTTTGGTTCGCCTGCTCTTCAATGATCCCGGGGCTTACTTCAGGGTATTGTTTGGAGAAAGGGGGCCGGAAGTATATTCTTATTTTGATTCCGACACCGGCTGGCCCTGGATGTACCGCGACCCCGAATCATTTGTTGTGGTGCGCATTACTTCCATTTTTACCCTGTTTGGCTTTGGAAACTTTTTCACCACCACCCTGCTTGTGGCCTGGTTATCCTACAAAGGAATCTGGAGGCTTTACCTTTTATTTTCTGAGCTTTATCCCCGGCTTTACAGGAAGTTTGCCCTGGCCATCCTGTTTTTCCCATCCCTGGTATTCTGGGGATCTGGTATCCTTAAAGATACTTACACCATCCTGGCGCTGGGATATTTTATTTACGCATTTTACTATGGGCTGATTGTGAGGGAGAAGGTTTTTCTCAACCTTTTGGCAGTATTGCTGAGCGCCATGCTTTTACTCCTGATCAAACCCTACATTCTTATTGCCCTGCTCCCCGGCACCATTATCTGGCTTACGTACAACCGACTGAAAAAATTTGGCAACCCCCTGCTGCGCTGGCTGGCTGCCCCTTTCATTATTGTGGTTTTTATTGTGGCAGGACTGAGCTTTATCCATTATTTCAGCGAGGAACTGGGGCCCTATGGCACCATTGAGGGGATTCTGCTCAAAGCGCAGATAACACAGCAGGACCTGATACGGGCCGAAGCTTACAGCGAACACTATTTCGACATCGGCACCCTGGACGGCACCCTGGGAAACTTTGTCTCCAAAGCTCCTGCAGCACTTCTGGCAGGGCTTTTCAGGCCCTTTTTGTGGGAAGCGGGCACCTTTTTTATGATGGTATCGGCCCTTGAGGTCAGCGTGTTGATGATCGTTGTGCTGATCACCCTTTTCAGGGTTGGCCCGCTGAGAAGCCTGAAGATTATTGCCAATGAACCCCTTTTGATCTTTTCGTTTTTGTTTGTACTGATATTTGCCTTTGCCGTGGGCATCAGCACCGCCAACTTTGGCGCGCTGGTAAGGCTCAGGATCCCATACCTGCCTTTCTTTGCAGCAGGACTGGTTATTATGGACCATTTGTCAAAAAAATGGAAAGCACATAAACAGGTAACAGGAACCCCTGAAGGCAATCCGTTTTTAAGGACTTAACCATACCATTTTTCATACACCACCCTGGCAATGGAAAAATTGCGGTGGTCTGCTGACAGTTGTTTCATCCTCTCCTTCAAACCATCCTCTTTTAACAGCTCATCTATCCGGGAAAAAACCTGCTGAAGCTCACTTTTGTCAACAGACTTTAACAGTGCACCGGCCTTTTCTTTTAAAACCAACCGGTGGTCGTCCCCTACCCCATCAGAAAGCACAATTGGCAGGCCGGCGGCCCAGTATTCCCCGTTTTTTACGGGAGACAGGTAAAGATTGCTTGGTTTGGGGTTTTGAAGGGAGAATGCGAAATCTGCCGCGGAAAGGTATGCCGGGACTTTGGCGTAGGGCACTTTTGCGGTGAAAACCCTTTTCATGTCAAGCTCCTTTTTTCTGCAATGTGCTTTTACCATTTCCGGATCATCGGGGGTTAGGATCATCAGGAAAAAATCCTTCCCAAAAAAATCAAAAGCAAAGCTGAATATCTCAAAGGCTTCTTCCTGGTAGTAGATTCCTCCGAATTTACCGGCATATACGCCAATTATCTTCCCCTCTGCGTTCAGTTGGCTGCGGATATCTTCCCTTTTGGCCGGGTTGGGAGCAAAAACTTCCAGGGGCACACAACAGGGGAT
>SKVW01000071.1 GCA_007129255.1 Bacteroidales bacterium | reverse complement strand
TCAAACAGGGGAGAAGCCCTGAAAATTGAACGCTTCATTAAAAAACAGAAAAGCCGAAAGCTTATCGAAAAGCTTATTACCGGAAAAGGTCTTGACGGGGTTTTGTCTCAGTTGGTTAGAGTCCCGTACGTACGGGATTAATCAGAGGGTCCCTGGTTCAGGTCCGGGAGGGTAATGCAGGCTGGGTCCAACTGTCACCTTTTTGAAAAGCTGACAATGATATTCCTGCTGACTTTTCTCCGGCGATTAAATCCCTTTTATCCCGGTAACTGCCAGACAATGCTTCCTGGAAGTGTTGTAAAGCAGCGTTTTTTTATATTTAATTATCTACTTTTGTTAAAGGGTGGGATATTATCTCTACCTTTGCACCGTTAATTTCGAGTTGGGTTTTTTCTTTGCCCGTTAACCAACAAGCGCCATGCGCTCCGCAGTTTAATCTCTCCACCTCCACTTTACACTTATTTTTTTATTCAGCCCGTAGTTAAAAACGGGCACTCATTCAAATATTATATTATGACGACTTTTGAAAGTCTGAAACTGACTATGCCCATTTTGCAGGCATTAAACAGCAAAGGATATACACAACCCACCCCGGTGCAGGCCCAGGCCATCCCCCTGGTCCTTGAAGGACGGGATGTTTTTGGCAGTGCCCGCACGGGTACCGGAAAAACCGCGGCATTTGCCCTGCCGTTATTGCAAATACTGGACGAAAAGCCTAAAAACTCGCGTCATGCCAGGGTGTTGATCCTGGCCCCCACACGGGAACTGGCGCAACAGATCAGCGACAGCATCAGCACCTATGGAAAACATACCAGCCTGAGGCACACCGTTATCTACGGCGGGGTTTCCCAACAACCCCAGGTTGCTTCCCTGCGCAGGGGAACCGATATCATCATTGCCACCCCGGGCCGTTTGCTCGACCTGGTGCAGCAAAAACACCTCAGCCTGCATGCCGTGGAACACCTGGTGCTGGATGAGGCCGACCGCATGCTCGACATGGGCTTTATCAACGACATCCGGCGCATCTGTGCCCTGCTGCCCGACCAAAGGCAGTCCCTGTTGTTTTCGGCTACCCTTTCCCAGGCAATCAAAGCCCTGGCCGCTACTTTGCTGAAGCAGCCCGTTAGCATTGATATCGAACCCGATACCACCCTGGATACTTTTACCAAAGAACAGGTGTATTTTATCAGCCGTACTTCCAAAGCCGATTTGCTGCAACACTTGGTAGAAGAAGAAAGCATTGAGCGCTCACTGGTTTTTACCCGCACCCGCAGGGGGGCTGACCGCCTGGTTAAATCCTTGGTCAAAAAAGGCATTCTGGCCCAGGCCATTCATGGCGATAAGTCGCAGGCCCAGCGCTTGCGTGCACTCAACCAGTTTAAAAGCCGAAAGCTGAATATGCTGGTGGCTACCGATGTTGCCTCCAGGGGTATTGATGTTAGCGACCTCTCGCATGTGATCAATTACGACATTCCTGAACAAACCGAAACCTATACCCACCGCATTGGGCGTACCGGCCGCGCCGGACTGGATGGCATTGCCTACTCCTTTTGCAGCCCGGAAGAAAAGTCATACCTGAAAGACATTCAGCGATTTACCGGTAAGAACATTCCGGTGGCCGAACACCCCTATGCCATGTTGCAGGAAGAACAGCGCCCTGACCCCCCTGGCATTTCTGCTAACGGAGGCAATGGACGGCATAAGGAAAACCGCAGCCAACCCAACGGCAGAAAACGGAAAAACCGCAACCGCCGCCCCCGGTTCCAGGGTTAAAATGTAATGCCTGCCGGGAAGGTTAAAAATACGGCAAAAACCCTTAGGAATTAAACCCCACAGCCCCGGTTAAAACAGGGGGCTGTGGGGTTATAATCTATAATATTCAAAACCCTATACTAACCAAAGGCGAGCTCTTTTTTTTCCTTTTTGCCAAAAAAAAATGGAGCAAAAACGCTTCCAGACTTCAACACTTAAAAAGTCTTTTTGAAGTTTGTTATCGTTTATCGTTTAACTGTTTGAAGTTCAAAAAACAAACAATCAAACGATTCAACAACTTTTAGACCCATAGTTATCCAACCGCTGCCTTCTACCCTCTTTTAAAAGACCGGCCCGAATAAATTGCCTTGTTGCATTTGCAGGGAAACAACTTTGGCGGGCAGCTTTTGGATAGCCCGTTGTAAAGCCGGGGTTCAGGGACGGTTTAAATAAAAGCCTTGATTATTTCCTGAAAATGAGGTTAAAAAGAAAAAGGATGATGATGGCACCCAAAGCACCAGTAAGGATTGCCCCGAGCCAGCCTCCCATAAAAATTCCCATTTCTCCCAGCAGCCAGTAACCCACAAAGCCGCCAACTATCCCTACGATAATGTTGCCGAGCAGCCCATGGCCCCGACCACGGTAAATAACACTCCCAAGCCAGCCTGCCACAGCGCCGATAATTAAAGTCACGATTATTTCCATGTCTTTATGTTTTTGATTGGTAATAAAAGCACCCGTAAAAAACAGGTATTGATAAAAACCAAAACAATGAAGTGATTCTTGTCAAAGATAAAAAATGCCCATAAAGAAACCCGGGTTACACTTTTTTTTCAACATTTCTATAGTCCTGCAGGCGTTGTTGCCGACATGAAAAATTCACAGGATTCCGGTCAAATGGAATGGTAAGTATGGTTTTTCCCTTTGTTAGTCCTTTCTTAAGGGGTTAAAAATAAAAAATGATGAAGGGGGCAAAAAACAACCACCCGGAAAAAATTCCCGGATGGCTGTTTTTTGCTTTATTGATTTTTTAGGGTAACGTATAATAGTGCAACGATCCCCTGGTTTTTCCCAAAAACCGGGTTTGCGCTTTTTCGGTTTCGGTGTTCGTCTTTCCGGGGCTGATGAAGATTCCTGAGGAGGTTAAAAGGTTCACTGACCGACCTGCACCTTCCTCACAAACACCCCTTTCGCGGTAGTGATGCTAACCAGATACATTCCCGCTTCCCATGATTTCTCAATACGTATTTGGTTATCATTCACAGGCTGACTGTAGATCACCCTGCCACTCAGGTCGGTGATTTTGATATGGGTAATGAGATAATCAGAGCGGATGTTGAAATGATCCTGCACGGGATTGGGGAAAATCTTTATTGCATGTTGCTTCGGATCATCCACCAGGTTTGTCCCTTCAAAATTTGCTGTAAGGGTAAGACCTTCAGGAGGCATATTGAACTGGTACTGGGCATCGGTGCTTACAACTTCTTCATCTTCGTCGGTCCAGTTTAAAAAAGAAAAGCCTTCCTCAGGGGTGGCAGATACCTGTACCATGGCGTTTGCCAGGAAAGAAGCCTCCCCGTCCACTGTGCCGGCATCTTCGGGAT
>SKVW01000027.1 GCA_007129255.1 Bacteroidales bacterium | reverse complement strand
AACCCCATTCCTGTGAATACATATGGTGCTAACATTAACAGGAAAACCCATGAAAACATTATTAAGGCAGGATTTAATCCCGACAATATACATGTTGATTACCTATGGAAAGATATTGTTCTTTTAATTGAAATTAAAAACGAAAAAAACAACAAACAATTTAACCATGGATAACCAAAAGAATTCTGCATACCAGGCATTTATGCCAACAACCACAATTATCTGTACAAAAAAGAGATTTGATTATGAAGAGGAGGACGATAATTACCGTAGCAACCGTTTTACTTCTTACCGGTTTCACAACAAATGGTGAATTTTTCCAAAAAAAGGACAGCAATGAAGGCGGGCATCAGGAAAAAACAGAACAGCAGGGCAAGATGACACCGGAAATGGGGTTGATGCAACATGAAAAAAGACCCTGCATGATCAGTATGATGTTGCGGGGTATGCAGCACCGGCACCAGGGAGCCTTCGCGAAAAACCATAACTTGATGGTAAACCTTTTTCCCGGAATAATTTGGCATTTGGGGCTTTCATCAGAAAAGGCAGAAGAGATGATCGATTTGCGAACCTCCTATAAAAAGCAACTAATAGATCATGAAGCGGAATTGACAAAAACCCTGTTGCAATTGCAACAGATCTTGAGAGAAAATACCTGCAGGGAAAAAACAAAAGTTCAGATGCTGGCAATCGCTGAAATAAGGATCAAAATGAAAATACTGGTTTATGAATCAGTCATTCAGATGCAAAGTTTGCTGAACTATGAGCAGCGAAAAAAACTTGAGAAATTGATGAATCTGCATCACAAGCATGAAAACGGCATAGTAATGATGCATGACATTTAGCAGGGTTGTTTCCCGTAAAAAATACCGGTAAACAAAAATTCTTAACATGGAAAAACAAAAGAAAGAACAGCACGATTCTGAATCGGAAAAAAAACATTCGGCAACAGGCCATCATGATAAAAAGGAACATAAGGAAGAACATAAAAACCACGATCATGACCATGACCACGGCCACGGCCACGGCCACGACCACAGCGGCCATCATCAGCACATGGCCGAAGATTTTAAAAAGCGGTTCTGGATCTCGCTAGGACTGACCATTCCGGTATTGATCCTCAGCGATACCATTCAGCAGTGGTTCGGATTTGTGGTAGACTTTGCCGGACGCGAATATATTGTTTTCGGATTGGCTACCGTGCTGTATTTTTTTTGTGGCTGGCCCTTTTTAAAAGGGCTGTATGATGAATTAAAGCAAAAGCAACCGGGAATGATGACCCTCATTTCCCTGGCCATCACGGTGGCTTACATTTACAGTTCAGCAATTGTGTTCGGACTGGAAGGTCAACCTTTTTTCTGGGAGTTGTCAACACTGATCGCGGTGATGCTGGCTGGCCACTGGATTGAAATGAAATCGGTAATGCGTGCCACAAGTGCTTTAGACAAACTCATGGCCCTGATGCCCGACACAGCCCATCGCATCACCGATTCAGGCACCGAGGAGATCAAAACCAGTGAGATCAAAGAAGGCGATAAATTACTGGTAAAACCGGGAGAGAAAATTCCCGCTGACGGAGTGGTATATGATGGAAAATCATCGGTGGATGAATCGGTAGTTACCGGCGAGTCAAAACCTGTGGAAAAAAAGAAAGATGATGAGGTGGTGGGCGGATCGGTAAATTCAAAAGGCTCCCTAAAGATCACCGTTAAACATTCCAGGGAGAATTCTTACCTGTCCAAAGTGATCAACATGGTGCAAAAGGCCAGCAAGGAAAAGTCCAAAACCCAGCACCTGGGAGACAGGGCGGCATTTTGGCTGACCATTATTGCCATTGGGGTGGGGGTGGTCACCCTGGCAACCTGGCTGCTGGTGGGCAGGGATTTTAATTTTGCCCTTACCCGCATGGTTACCGTGATGGTGATTGCCTGTCCCCATGCCCTGGGGTTGGCCATTCCGCTGGTAGTAGCCATATCCACATCAGCATCGGCAAACAGCGGCTTGCTCATACGCAACCGCACCAGTTTTGAAAACTCCCGAAAGATAGATGTGGTGGTCTTTGATAAAACAGGAACCCTTACAGAAGGGAAGTACGGCGTATCAAGATATGATACACTGAACGGAAAAACAGACAAAGAGGAAGTTTTAACCCTTGCCGCAGCGGTGGAAAAAGAGTCGGAACACCCCATCGCAGCCGGCATTGTAGCAAAGGCACAAGAAGAAGAACTGGACATCCCCGACCCTTCTGAAGTGGAAAATATGGAGGGAGAAGGGATCAGGGGTAAGGTAAAAGGCAAGGAAGTAAAAATCGTTAGCCCGGCTTATCTTGAAAAAAACCAGATCAACATTGAAGAAACAGCAGAACCTGAAGAAACCGAAACCCTGGTTTATGTATTGGTTGATGATAAACCCACAGGTTTTATCGCTTTGAGCGATAGTATACGGGAATCCTCAATAGAGGCGGTCAAGCAATTAAATGACAAAGGGATTGACTGTTACATCCTGACCGGAGACAATGAAACGGTGACCAAAACCATCGCAAAAAAACTGAACCTGAAAGGATATTTTGCCGGGGTCATGCCCGACAAAAAACAGGACAAGATCAAAGAACTGCAAAACAAGGGAAAATTCGTGGCAATGGTCGGAGACGGGGTAAACGATGCCCCGGCCCTGGCACAGGCCGATGTGGGAATAGCCATTGGTTCCGGTACAGACATAGCAGCCGAAACGGCAGATATTATCCTGGTAGATAATAACCCCATGGATGTGATCAAGTTGATTGCTTTTGGCAAAGCGACCAATAAAAAAATGATTGAAAATTTAATATATGCTACAGCGTATAATGTGGTGGCCATCCCCCTTGGGGCCGGGGTATTGTTTTGGGCCGGCATCATGATCAATCCAGCAGTAGGTGCAATTCTCATGAGCCTCAGCACAGTAGTTGTTGCAATCAATGCACAGTTTTTAAGAAAAAAACTTCATTGATACCTGCTGTTTTATAATTTAAGTTTCTGAAGTTAATCCGGGTTTAAAACTTTGTAGAGTCTTTTCCACACACTTGTTGAACTTTTTATTCATCCATAAAAAATCTTAAATTTAAACCACGGATCTGCCATTGCTTCAAAAGGCCGGTTATTCCCTGACCCAAACTTATAAAAGCCCGGCAGCAAGGATTTTAAAACCGTATCCTTTCAAAAACGAGATAAAAAAAAGTTAATTGGCATGATTTTCCCAACATAGAGGGCATAATCATTTGTTGAACTTAAAAAGGAGATTTTATTATGTCAATAGTAAAAGTAATTGAAGTAATTGGCTCATCAGAGAAAGGATTTACGGAAGCCACCCAAAACGCTGTAGCAGAGGCGACCAAAACCGTAAAGAACATTAAATCCATTTACATCAAGCACATGAATGCCAATGTTGAAAACAATGAGATTGTTTCCTATGCGGTTAATGCAAAGATATCTTTTGTAATTGAAGGATAGGATTGAATGTACTTCTTTCTCAAAAGGGGTGTTGCAGGTAAAAAATGCTGCAACACCCTTTTTTATTCTTCATCTTCAATACCCAGCTGGCTGATCTTGTTGTAAAGGGTTTTGCGATCAATTTTCAATATTCTGGCAGCAAGCGACTTGTTGTTGTTGGCTTTCTCAAGTGCCCGTAGAACGATTATTTTTTCTGCTTCACGGGTCGCATTTTTCAAGTCCAGGCTTTCCAGGCTAAGTATTTCGTCTTTATCAGAACTTGCCGGTTTATTAACCTGCAGAATATCTTCCGGCAGGCAATCGATGGTAACCAGGCCTTCCCCTGCAATCAGCACACTGCGTTTGATAACATTCCTGAGTTCGCGTAAATTTCCAGGCCAGGAATAATTGGTCAATACTTTATGCACTTCGGGGGAAAATCCTTTAACATTTTTTCCCAGTTCCCGGTTTGACTGTTCAAGAAAGTGTGCGGCAAAGATCAAAATGTCCTCTTCCCTTTCGCGCAGGGGCGACAAATCAAGTTTAAATTCATTGAGCCGGTGATACAGATCTTCACGAAAATGTCCGTCATCGGCAGCCTTCAAAAGGTTACAGTTTGCGGCTGAAACGATCCTGACATCCACGGGGATGGGCTTGCTGTCGCCAACCCGGGTGATTACCTGGTATTGAATGGCACGCAAAAGTTTTACCTGTGTTTCATAAGAAAGGTTGCCGATCTCATCAAGAAAGATGGTGCCTCCGTTTGCCTCTTCAAAATAGCCCGATTTGTTGGAAATGGCCCCGGTAAAGGAGCCTTTTACATGCCCAAACAGCTCGCTGGCAGCAAGTTCCTTGGGTATGGCCCCGCAATCAATGGCCACAAACTTCTGTTGTTTCCGCTTGCTGAAATTATGGATCAGGCGGGCAATATATTCTTTTCCTGCCCCGGTTTCTCCCTGTATCAACACCGACATATCGGTCGGGGCAACAAGTTTGGCTTCCTCCACCAGCTTAAGCATGGTAGGACTTTTTCCCATAATAAACTCGTCAGCAGAACCTTTTCCCCCGGTATCTTTCTTTTTGTGAATGGCCTTGTGCACAATATGCAGGATCTCTTCCGGATGCAGGGGCTTGGTAACATATTCAAAAGCTCCGGCTTTAATGCATTCTACGGCGGCACGGATCTCTGCATAGGCCGTCATCATTATTACCGGGGTCTGCGGAGAGAGACGACGGAAAAACGTAAGCAATTCCCGTCCATCAATATCCGGCAGCCTGATATCGCAAAGAATCAAATCGGCATTCTCTTTTCTTAAATGGTCAAGGGCTGGTTTACCTTTTATAAAAGTTTGGATATGAAATCCTTCCCGCTTGAAAAAATTTTCAAGAAGATTGACAATATAATGATCGTCATCAATAACCAGAATTTTCTTATTCATGGATGTGTCTTCTTCTGTTCTTGAATTTAATTATTTTTTCAAATCTTCCCTTGCCCTGGCAACTGCTTTTATACCAGCATCCAATTCCTCCAGGGCACTTATAACCAGGCCGGATTGCATAAAGGAAGTATCGGCATTTTTATTTTGAAGATCGATCTTTTTCAACAGTGAACCGGTTCTTTTCAACCCCATTTGTTCAACCGAAGGGATCAACCGGTGCACTATATCCGCTATTTCCGAACTTTGTTTTGCTTCATAGGCAATTTCCAGCTTTTTTTGCATTTCCGTGGCACTGTCAATAAAAGTATTGAGCATAACCATGGTAAACTCTTTGTTTCCTTTTGTAAAATTAAGCAATTCAGAAAAATCAGGCCCGACTTTTTTTTGCAGGTTTTCATTCTGTGGTATTTCGGGTGGCATGGGATCGGGAAAAGCAGCGGTGTTTCTGGCAATTTTATGAAAAATGGCTTTTTCTGTAAAAGGTTTGGACATCACATCATCCATTCCTGCCTCCAAATACTGTCGAATATGTTTTCTTAAGACATTGGCGGTCATGGCAATGATCCTGGTTTTCAAACCCTGCTTTTCCATTTTTTCTTTTTGCCGGATGCGGCGCGCAATTTCGGTACCCTGAATATCCGGTAAATTGATATCCAGTAGTACCACATCAAAATACCCGGTCCGGAATTGCCGCAGGGCTTCCTGCCCGGTTGCGGCAAAAATGGTTTTTATTTTTTTCTGCTGGAGGATGACTTTGCCCAGCATGCGGTTTACCGGATCATCATCCACAAAAAGGATCTTGAGATGAGGCAGCTCTTTGGGAAGCGAAACCCATTGTTCCGGATCATACGTTATTCCCTGTTCATGGGTTTTCTTAAAACTGAGGGTAAAATAAAATACAGAACCTTTGCCGGGTTGGCTTTTTACTTTAAGGTCACCCCCCATTTTTTCAAGGATCTCCTTGCTGATGGTCAGCCCCAGGCCGGTGCCAAGGTTTTTGCGCCCAAGGTTTTCATCTTCCTGGTGGAAAGGTTTAAAGATTTTTTCAATAGAAACGGGCCTTATTCCAATGCCCGTGTCTGCTATTTCAAAGTGAATGGTTTGTTTTTCGTGGGTTTGGCGAACCAAAGAGCAACTCAGCTTAACCCACCCTTGGTCCGTAAATTTAATGGCATTGTTGATCAGGTTGGTAAGGACTTGTTTAAGTTTATCGGGATCACCGATCAAAAAACCCTCTCCAGGGACATCAAAATGGAATATGTATTCAAGCCCTTTTTCTTTATGTTTTAACTCCACTAACTTATTGACTGAGATCAGAAGGTCTTTAAGGTGGAAAGGTTCTTCGTCAAGCTCGTAATGATCCGATGCCATTCTGGATACTACCAGGATATCCTCAATGAGCGACAACAAATGCCTGGAGGAATGATTTACGACATCCAGGAATTCTGCCTGGGTTTTGTTCAGGCGGGTTTTCTCAAGCTGCTCTGCAAACCCAATAATGGCGTTGAGGGGAGTGCGGATTTCATGAGACATCTTGGCAATAAAATTGTCTTTGGCCTGGTTGGCCACTTCTGCCTCTTGTTTGGAAGCTTTTAATTTTTTTTCAACCAGCTTGGTTTCTGTAATATTTTGCAGAATTATAACACAGAAAGGCTGGTTGTTTTCCCCTACAATGGGCATGAGCCGAACAAAATAATAATTCCCTTCTTCTTCGAGTTCACGGCTTACCGGCACCAGATCAAAGGCAATTTTAAAAAGTGGCTTCAGCAGCTGGTTTATCCTGGGAGGAAAATGATCCAGCAGCTCATCCTTTTTTATTCCTTTTTTTTTCGCTTTTTTTTCATCATCCAACCATCTCTGTATCTGGGTTTCACGCCCCACGCTGCAATGAATTTTCAGGCTTTGGTCAACCAGCAACATTTCCATTCCGGGAGCATTTTCTGCCAGCAATTTATAACATTGGGGTTGATCCGGACCTCTTTTGGCAGGCTCAGGCAAAAAAGCCGATATGATCCATCCGCTTGAATTATTCCTGGAGGTTAAGGTGGGCAACACCTCAATTTTTGTAAGCAGCCGAAGTTCATTATTGTCCTTACAAATAAACCGCAGTTGCTTCACATGGCGGGCCTCCGGTTCTTTCTGGTCTGACAAATTTAATTTCTGCAGGAAGGCATTTTCTTCGGGATGCAAGATTTCGGTTATGGATTTTCCTTTTAATTCAAAGTTCCCGGCATACCCCAGCAAATCCAAACCCGAAGGGTTAATAAAATTAATGCTCCCTTTATCATTACAAATCAATACAGGGTTTGGCAACTGCCCCAAAGTCTCTTCATCCATTTTTTCAGAATTTTTAAAATCACAATTTCGTAAATATTTTGAGATTTTCCAACTATTGTTGAATTTATTCCCCAGCCATTTTTTCGAAAAGCCCCATTTTTGTGCTAAATGATACAATTTGAAAAGCTTACAAAATAAATCCCGGCAACATTTTAAATTGGTATGGAATTGGGAGTTATCAAGGAGTACTAAAAAAAAATCAGAAGAAAATATGAATAAGTTAATTGTTCTGACGGATTTTGGTGAACTTTCAGCCAGGGCAGTCCGGTTTGGAATAAAACTTGCCCAGAACCTCCAGGCAAAGGAAGTGATTCTATTAAATATTATTGTTCCTTTGCCCCCCGGGGATTACTATTCCTCAGAGGGGCTTATAACCCCTGAGGAGTTTCTTGCAGATCCCTTTTATCTGACTATGAAAAAAAAGCATGCCGAACAATTGGAGAAAGAGGCCAAAAAACTCAAAACCCCCAATGTGGACATCAAGCCGGTGGTGCGTTTCAACGACAGCAAAACCGACCTGAACAACTACATGGAGCACTACAATGCCAGCCTTTTGATCTGTGGCAGCCGGGATGAGGACAGTTTCCTGACAAAATTCTTCGGTTCCGACACCGAAAACCTGGTCCGGAAAATGGATTATCCCATGATTATCCTCAAAGAGGAAACCGTTATCCGGGAAGTGAAAGATATAGTGGCAGCCATTGATGTGAATGAGAATAACCAGGATGGGTTGGGTGAAATTGTGGATTTTGCCAGCAAGCTGAAAGCCAGGTTATTGTTTCTGCATGTGATTACCGATGGGGAATTTTCCCCGGAACAGGCCATTGAAAAGATGCAAAAAGTGGCCAAAAAATATAAGGTTAAAAACTATTCCATCAATGTAATTGACAACCACAGCCTGGAGCATGGCTTGCGCAGTTTTATCCGCCAAAATCAGCCCGGGATGGTAGCCCTGCTTAGCCGGGGTAAAGGAAAGTTGAAAAATCTCATCTTTGGCAGCGATACAGAAGAGGTTATCCGGGAAACAGAAATCCCTGTTTTCATCAGCAAATCTGAATAAGGCATGGTTTATTTCATATCCCGTAAAAAGCCGGTTTCCTGAATGCATTCCCGCAAAAAATCATAATTTAGCGATTCAAAAACTTTTTTACGGGAACTGCAATAGCCTGAAAAATGAAAAAAACTCTGTTTACCTTCATCATAGCTGTCACCCTGGGACTGGCTGTTTTTTTAACCATCAAAAGCCTGAGTGAGCCTTGCCTGGCCCCCGGTGAATTGCCCGGACTTTTTATACATGAGCCGGAGGTGCCGGAATATGATCCGGCGTCTTTTGCCCGCCGCCGGCAGGAAATAATGGATCAGCTCGGGCCCACCCCTTTGCTGGTTTCGGCAACCGCGGCAAATGATTTTTATTACCTCACCGGTTTTGATGAATACCAGGGCGTGGCGGTATTGCTTCCGGGAGATCCCAAACCTTTCCGTATGTTTGTAACCCCGCGCAATCCGGCCGATGCCATGTGGACCGGAGAACGACACGGCACAGAAGGGGCAATGAAAAAATTTGGGGCCGACACGGCTTATGTGATGAATGATCTAGCGGAAATCCTTCCCCGGCGATTAAGCGGTGACGAAAAGATTTTTCTGCACAGCCGCGATACCCGGTTAAGAGAAATCCTTGAAGGCTGGCAGCGGGAAACAGGGCAAACCTTAACTTTTCAGGAAGCCGACAGCCTGATCCACGAGCAAAGGGTGATAAAGGATGCCTGGGAGATCGCTCAGTTGGAGCAGGCAGTGGCCGTTACCGGAAAGGCCCACTCATGGATAATGAAAACCATGGCTCCCGGCCAGCGCGAATATGAAGTACAGGCAGATATTGAATACATTTTCGGAAAAAACGGCATGACCCCCGGTTTTGCATCCATTGTGGGTTCCGGTCCCAATGCCACCATTTTGCATCATATCCGCAACGACCGCAAAATAAATGACGGAGAACTGCTGCTGGTGGATATTGGCGCGGCAAGCCGTGGAAGATATACTGCCGATATTACCCGCACCTACCCTGTAAACGGACAGTTTACCCCCGAGCAGCGCACCATTTACGACCTGGTGTATCAAGCCAGTGAAACCGGGCTTGAAAAAATGAAACCCGGGTTTAAAATGCTGGATTGCAACCATGCCGCCAACCGGGTGCTGGTGCAGGGCCTTTATGAATTAGGCCTTATTCCGGACACCACCGTATGGTGGCAAAAACGCTTTTACATCCAGCACCGGGTAAATCACTACATCGGCCTGAGTGTACATGATGTTGGGGATTATGGTTTTGACCCGGCCCAACGTGACGAACACATACTCACCCCTGAGATCCGGGGCCGCGACCTGGAGCCCGGCATGGTCATGACCATGGAGCCCGGCCTTTATCTCCAGAAAAACAGGCTGGATTACCTGGTTGAACTTTTTGGCCACCTGGCCACCCCCGAAGAGCTGGATGCCTTTGCCAAACAGGTCAGGCCGGTTTATGAAAAATATGCCGGTATCGGGGTACGTATTGAAGACAATGTGCTGATCACTGAAAACGGAAACAAAGTACTCTCCGGGTATCTTCCCAAAACCTCTGAAGAAATAGAAGCCGCAATGCGCCGGTAGAACCATCGTTCATAAAAATCCTACCTCAATTCCAATCCCTGTTGGAATGGGACCAATTGATTCAGCAGAAAACTTTCCTGGTGTTCCGGACAAAATTTCCGGCTTGCTTTTATTTTGGGTAAAAAGGTTGTATCTTTACAAATACCACCGTTTACCTTAGAAAAAAAACATACAAAACCTTTTTTTTAACCCATAAAAGAGAAAAGATATGGCTTTTAACCTCACATTAAAATCTTTCGAAGACGGAGCCACCATTCCCGCCAGGCATAGTTGCGACGGCGATGACCTTTCGCCCATGATCAGATGGGATGAAGCCCCCAAAGAAACGGCCAGTTTTGCATTGATCATGGAAGACCCTGATGCACCGGGAGGAACCTTCACGCACTGGATCGTATACAACATTCCTCCCAAAGAAAATATGCTTGAGGAAGTGCAGCCCATGGCCAAAAAACTTGACAACGGGGCCATACAAGGAAAAAACGACTTTGGTAAATACGGTTATCGTGGTCCCTGCCCTCCTAAAGGCGAAACGCATCGCTATGTTTTCAGGATCTTTGCCCTGAAAAAGAAACTGGCTCCCGAATCGGCCAACGACCGGGAAGATTTTTATGCAGCCATCAAAGGGCAAATTCTGGATGAAGCAGAATACACCGGAACTTACAAAAGAAAAGGAAAACCAACCACTGCAGAGGGGATGGAGTAACCTTTTCATTGAATAAAATAAAACGATTTTGCCGCGCCGGGAATAAGCCAATCAAGGGCTTCCCGGCGCTTCTTTTTTATGCCGGAAAAGACCAAACTATCATAAAACTTTTCTAATTTAGCCGTTTTAAAAAAAAAGAATTGTATTCATCTTAACCGTCAATAAAATGTTCCTGTTAAGGCGTTTATCCATAAGTTGCTTCTCTTTTTTGGCTTTAATTTTTTTATCTCCCGCGCTGGTTGGTCAGGATACTACCAACCCAAAAAATCAATACCCCTATGCAGTCCTGAACAGTTATGATATTGATCTTGGAGAAATTGAAAAGGGCTCAAGGGCAGAAGGCAGCATTGCCATAAGCAACCAGGGAGCGCATCCTTTTATCATTTCCAAAGTACGCAGCGCCTGCGGATTAATGATCCCTACCTGGCCGGCAGCACCGGTAGAACCCGGAGAAAAAACCACAATTTCTTTTCGTTATGACACTTCCCGTCCCGGCCCATTTGAGCGGATCATTACCATACACACCAACGCCTGGCAAAAAAACCTGGAAGTAAAGGTGAAGGGAAAAGTTGTTCCTGAAAAATTTAAAAAAGCCGGTTAAACTTCCTGAATTTCAAATAATGATGTGCTGAATATTTTTAGGTAATTTAGGAAATAATTTTCAACTTTGCCGATCATAACTTTTCAAACCGTTAAACATTAACTATATAATAAAAACGTTATGCCTCAAATATCTGAAAAAGGGCAAATGATGCCCGAATCCCCCATCCGCAAGTTAGTTCCTTATGCAGAAATCGCAAAGAAAAAAGGCACCCGGGTATTCCATCTGAACATCGGTCAGCCCGATATTCCGACCCCCCAGAGCATGATCGATGCCATGCACAACCTGGATGTGAAAGTAATTGAATACAGCCATTCGGCAGGGATCCTTTCCTATCGCGAAAAGTTGTGTCAATATTATGCAAAGCACAACATCCACATCACTCCCGAAGATATAATTGTTGGGGCAGGCGCTTCGGAAGCCATTCTTTTTGGGGTGCAAACCTGCCTGAACCCGGGTGACGAGATCATCATTCCCGAGCCCTTTTATGCAAACTACAACGGCTTTGCCATCAGTGCCGGGGTCAGGGTAAAACCCATCATATCCAATATTGAAACCGGTTTTGCATTGCCGGCCATTTCCGAGTTTGAGAAAGCCATCACCCCGGCCACAAAGGCCATTATGATCTGTAACCCCAACAACCCCACCGGTTATCTGTATTCAAAAGAAGAGTTGGAGGTGTTGCGGGAAATCGTAAAAAAACACGATCTGTTTCTTTTCGCCGATGAGGTTTACCGGGAGTTCTGTTACGATGGCACAACCCATCATTCGGTAATGAACCTGGAAGGGCTTGAAGAGAACGTGGTGCTTTTTGATTCTGTTTCCAAAAGATACAGTGCCTGCGGTATCCGCATCGGTTGCATGATCTCGCGCAACAAGGAGGTGATGAAAACCGCCATGAAGTTTGCCCAGGCCCGCCTGAGCCCCCCTTCCCTGGGCCAATTTGCCGCAGAAGCCGCCATGGAAACCCCCGACAGTTATTTCACAGAGATCATCGACGAATATTTTACCCGCAGAAATGCCGTAGTAGAAGCCCTGAACAAAATGCAGGGAGTGGAATGCCCCAATCCAAAAGGAGCATTTTATGTAACTGCCAGCCTGCCCATCGAAGACAGCGATAAATTTTGTCAGTGGCTGCTGGAATCCTTTAGTTATGAAGGACAAACCGTGATGCTGGCCCCGGCAACCGGTTTTTATTCCACACCGGGTGCCGGAAAAACAGAAGTACGCATTTCTTACGTGCTCAATGTGGAAGATTTGAAAAAAGCCATGCGCTGCCTGCAGGAAGCACTGAAAGTCTATCCTGGTAAAACCATTTAGGAACTTTTTTGATTAAAAAAATCCCGGGGTTAATTGCTTCGGGATTTTTTTGTTTTAACGGTTTT
>SKVW01000146.1 GCA_007129255.1 Bacteroidales bacterium | reverse complement strand
ATTGCTGCATGGAGCAATGCATGGATCTACGGGAAAGGGATGCCACAAATCGCCTTTGAACTTCCGGGATCCACAGATGGACCCATCAGGATTCATACCCCGGCTGAGGAAAACCAGGAAAGCTTTCCGGCCCAGCAGCTTAATCCGGTCATCCTGATTGAAGGAGAAACATTTGATCATGAGGTTTTCTTTGACCGGCCGCAGAAATCCTTCCATTTAAAAAATGAAGCAGGCAATCCTGAAATAGCTTTGCTTAACGGGGGCGGGGGCGGATACGGGTATTTTGTCCCCAACAACCCTACCCGAAAGTTTCTGATTGAAAATATCCACAGCCTGGAGAAAGAGGTTTTGCGGGCAACAGCACATCTTAACCTTTATGAGGATTTCCTCCGGGGAAATATTGAAGCCGTCAGCTATTTCCAGACCCTGAAAAACAGCATCCGGGAAGAATCCAACGCACAGTTGCAAAGTTACCTGCTGAGCAACCTGGAAACGGTTTTCCTGCGTTTTTTCAGCAAAGACCAAAGGCAAACCCATGGGCCTGTGCTGGAAGCTTTGCTTTTGGAAAAACTACAGGAGACTCAGCCCGGGGAAAAGGCATTATTTCTTAGTGCTTTTACAAACATGGCCCTGAGCAATTCTGGCAAGGAAGCCCTGAAAGCCCTGTTTGAAGGCCGCCACCATATTGAAGGACTTTCCCTTTCGGAAGAACAACGTCTGGAAATTGCCGCCGGATTGATGATCCGGCAACACCCGGCCGGCCGGGAGATGTTGGAATTGCTAATGGAGGAAACCGGCAACCCCGATCGCAGGCGGAGAATGGATTACATCCTGCCGGCCCTTTCTTCCGACAGAAAGGTGAGGGATGATTTTTTCCAAAAGCTGAAAAACCCTGAAAACCGCCGACCCGAACCCTGGACGGTGGAGGCACTGACGTACCTGAACCATCCCCTGCGCGAAGACCAGCACACCCGCTACCTGAAAAAAAGCCTTGATCTCCTTCCTGAGATCCAGGAAACCGGCGACATCTTTTTTCCTTTAAACTGGCTTGCGGCGACCGTGGGCCTGCATAGCAGCGGAGAAGCCAAAATAATTGTACAGGATTTTTTGAAAGATCATCCGGAACTGAATGAAAACCTCAGGCTAAAGGTTTTGCAGGCTTCGGATCTTTTGTTCCGGACAGTCTCAGAAAAAGAATTATAATAACTGTGTTGTGAATCCGGGAAACTTCCCGAAAAACTAGATTGAAAAAAGTTGAAAAAGTTATTTGATTATCCGCAGTTTTGCCACATCGAAATTTGGTTTTCTTGCAAAAGGATTAAACATATTAGCGTCCTGAAAGGACAAATTATTCTGACCCAATGGCAACGCCCTGGGTAAAACAACACCACGTATTTTCCGCCCTGAAAGGGCAACTTAACAATTGAAGCAACAATTTTGCATTTAACCTACCCCCATCAGGGCGCATCAAATGATTTGCAAACGACCTAGGGCAGTGCCTTTGGGCTAAATTAAGCCGGACTTTCAGCCCGGGGATACTTCATAAAGAAAATGGGTTACTTGCAGGACTGCGGATAACCATAAAAAGTTATGTCAGATGGGTGTTAAAATGCCCGGCAAAATGGGTTTGCAATATCAATTGACATCCTTCCGGTTTTAAACCTCTCTACCTGAGGCTCACATCCACCCCCACCCTGAAGAAGGGATTGTCGAAATAAGCCTGGCTGTCTTCATTAAAGTTGTACAGAAGCAGAAAATTGATCCTGACCCTGTCGGAAGCCGGAAACCCATAGCCTGCTCCAAGAAAATAATTGTCCTCGGAAACCCTTGGCCGATCCTCGTTATTGCCTCCGGGAGTCCGGGAGCGTAAACTTAGCCGTTCATATTCTGTATGTAAAAAAGCATGGGAAATCACCCGAAAGCGGGCAAAAACACCTCCTCCATACATATGCGAAGAAAAAGACTCTCCGAACCAGCGATCGTTGGCATATTGATAATTACCCCCAATCCCTGCCGAAAGCCTGTTGGTGATCCTGTAACCGGTCAGGGCATGAATGTTTACAGCGGTGAAGGTGCCGAACTGCAGACCAACAAACCCACCCACAAAGATCCTTTCACGGGTGCTCATGTCTTTCACATCCCGCTCTTCGGCTTGCAGATCCTGCACCTGGAAGAGTATTAATAAAAGAGAAAATAGAAATACCAGGGTTTTTGACATTGTTTTCGATTTTAATTTCCGGAAACTTTCAATGCATTCTCCGTCTTTTTAGTAAAAAACAAACCTGCAAGGCAAGAGTTCAGTTTCCTGACAGTAAATCTATTGAATTTCGTTGAATCTTCCAAAAAAGGCATCTACCTTGCTGAAACCACTGCTTCCATGGAAGCGGCCTTAAGCAGGCATTCTTCATATTCCTTTTCGGGAACAGATCCCGAGGTAATGGCGCCACCGGCCATGTATGCCAGATAACGGTCAGCAGCATTATACAAAATGCTACGTATCACCACATTGAAGTCAAAGTCTTTTTCGGGAGAGATATATCCTACAGCCCCCGAATATAAACCCCTGCGCATATCCTCGTACTCTTCAATCAGTTGCATAGCCCTGACTTTAGGTGCACCCGTCATTGAACCCATTGGGAAAGCGTTTCGAATGGCATCCACAAAATGGCAATCTGGGTGAAGCCGGGCTGTGACCGTGGAAATCATCTGGTGCACCTGCGGAAAGGAATAGATCCCGAAAAGTTCCTCTACTTCAACAGAACCCTTTTCGGCCGAACGGGAGAGGTCATTGCGTACCAGATCGACAATCATCACGTTTTCGCTGCGTTCTTTGGGATCATGATATAAATTTTCCTTCAACCTTTGGTCTTCTGCATCATTCACCCCCCTTTTGGCCGTACCTTTGATGGGCTGAGAAACCAGCTGTTTACCCTTTTTGCGTAAAAACCGCTCCGGACTGGAGCACAACAAAGATTTCCCTTCCAGGGAATAAAAGCAGGAAAAGGGTGCCGGAGATCTCTGGTTGAGGCGGTAATAAGTCCATATGGGATCAATCCGGGCCTGTTCAGCAAAAAACTCCACACAATAATTCATTTCATAAATATCACCCAGCTGAATATGGTTTTTTATGGCATTAACCTGATGAAGGTACCTTTCCCTGGAAACCCTTGCCCTGATTTGTGCTTCAGTGGCCGGCGGATGCTTTGCCATCGGCCCATCTATCAACTCCCTGAAAACATGATCCGGATCGGAGAAGTTTCCGTATCCAGGCAAGCAGCCTATTCTCCAATTATTATTTTCCGGGAAGATCAGGATTACAGGACGAAAGAAATGCATCAGGGGAAATCGAATATGGTCGGGGTTTTCAGATGTAAGCCGCTCCACCTGGTTTTTTAAATCATAGGAAAAAAAACCAAACAGCCAATCCTCATGTTT
>SKVW01000013.1 GCA_007129255.1 Bacteroidales bacterium | reverse complement strand
TTACCGCAACGGAAAACGAAGGCTACGAATTCGTCAACTGGACAGATGATGCAGACAATGTGGTCAGCACGCAGCCTGGCTTCACCTTTACCATGCCGGCAGAAGATGTGACCCTTACGGCCAATTTCCAGGAAGAAACCGTAGAACCCGATACCTACACCCTCACACTGCTCGTGGACCCGGCCAATGCCGGAAATGTGACCGGGGAAGGAGATTATGAGGAAGGTATGGAGGTACCCGTTACCGCAACGGAAAACGAAGGCTACGAGTTCGTCAACTGGACAGATGTAGCGGACAACGTGGTCAGCAACCTGCCAAATTTCACCTTCACCATGCCGGCAGAAGATCTGACCCTCACGGCCAATTTCCAGGAAGAAGATCTGGAACCCGATACTTATACCCTCACACTGCTCGTGGATCCGGCCAATGCCGGAACCGTAATCGGGGAGGGAGACTATGAAGAAGGTATGGAGGTGCCGGTTACCGCAACGGAAAACGAAGGCTACGAATTCGTCAACTGGACAGATGTAGCGGACAACGTGGTCAGCAACCTGCCAAATTTCACCTTCACCATGCCGGCAGAAGATGTGACCCTTACCGCCAACTTCCAGGAAGAAACCGTGGAACCGGATACCTACACCCTCACCCTTTTGGTTGATCCGGCCAATGCCGGTACCGTTACCGGAGAGGGAGAATATGAAGAAGGCGATGAAGTACCCGTAACCGCAACGGAAAACGAAGGCTACGAATTCGTCAACTGGACAGATGAAGCAGAAAATGTGGTCAGCACACAGCCCGGCTTCACCTTTACCATGCCGGCAGAGGATGTGACCCTCACGGCCAACTTCCAGGAAGAAGACGAACCTGACACCTTTACGCTCACCCTTGGCAGCCTGCCGGCAGAAGGAGGCAGTGTTGAGGGAGACGGAAACTATCCGCCCGGAGAATCTGTGGCTATTTCCGCCACTCCACATGATGGTTTCCAGTTCATCAGATGGCAGGGCGACAATCAACACGTTGAAAACTTAAACCATGCCACTACCACGGTCACCATGCCGGAAGAGAACATTTCCCTGATCGCCGTTTTTGACCAGGAAACCGGTCTTGCCGAAATGGATGCAGATAAAATCATGGTCTACCCCAACCCTGCATCCACGAAGCTTTATGTGGAATTCGAAAGCAGCGGGAAAACCGGGGTTACTCTGTATGACCTGCAGGGACGCAGCATGGAAAAGGTAAATATTGATAAAGCCGGGAAAGTGCAGATCAGCTTTAATGTCGAGCACCTGCAAGCCGGAGTTTACCTTCTAGGCATAAAAGAAAAAACCCATTACCATATTCAAAAAGTACTGATACAACCATAAGGTTCGTCCCTGAAAAGCTTCAAAAACCCGGCAGAAAAAAATCTGCCGGGTTTTGTTTTAAAGAAAACCTAACCTGATCCTTCTTTTAAAAAAGCTGCAAAAAAATCAAATAAAAACACATCAATTCAATGTCATTTTTTTATACCAATTTAATTTTTTTGTAAATTAGCACTAAATAAACTTAGCTAAACAGCAAAAGGCACCCTCCATCCTGAGCCTGAGCCTCCGGTTTATCCGGATTTGTCCACATTTGGCCAGCCCCCCTCGCCAAAATGCATTTTGCCTTACTTGTTTAATTCTTAAAAGGTTTTTCCTGTCCTGTGTAAAACATTGCAAAGGCTAACGGGCTTGGTGAATGCCCCTGTCAGGTGTGTAAAAGCATTCCAAACCGGCTTTACTTTCAGGGTTTTTCCCAACGCATGGAGAGAAAACGAAAAAACCACACGGTCATTCACCACATCAAACGCAGGATATTAAAAATATGATCGCCATTGCATAAACCCCTGACAGATGACTTTCCTTGTTCACTGACAAGGGAATAACCATAAAAACCCTTCACAAAACCATTCACCTAAATTCTCACGCCATGAAAAAACAAACATTTGCCCTGATCATTGTTCTTTTATCTGCTTCCGTAATGCCCGCCATGCAGGCAAAGGATCCACCTGAAAGGAGAGCCGCGGACAGCGAAAAAATTTACCAACGGTCATCACTCCCTGAACTGCAATGGCTTTCCATGCCATTTACCGGCATTGATACGCAAAATGCCGCTCCGGAAAATCATACTCCATTGGCCTCCCCCAACGACAGAAATGTGGAGGAAGAAAAGCGCGGATTTCTTCATTCTCCAAAATACAGTGCATGGGAAAACATTGCCACCGAACCTGAAAGCGGCAGAATGGATAATGTACTGGCCATTTACGACAACCGGATCTGGTCGGTTACCGGTTATGGTAATACTGCTTCAGTAAGATATTATCAGCCGGCTGATGACACCTGGACCATAGTCCCCAACTCAGATTTTCCCCATGGTATAAATTACGCCCGTTCGGGGGCCATTTACGGGTCCAAAGTTTACATTTACGGGGATGCTGTCACTGCAGGTTTTACGGGTCTGTGGTCCTATGATATGAATGCCAACATATGGGCACAGGAAAACCCCACAGGAACCCCTCCTCCCCATCAGGGTATCTGGGCCCCGGCATGGGTGGCCGATCCTGAAACCGGCTATCTTTACCTTACCGGCGGAGCTACCACTTCGGGCGGTGGAAACCTAACCTCCGTGTACGTGTACGATCCTGTCAACAATGCCTGGCTGGCCCCTTTGCCGGGATTTACTTCCCAGCGCGACTTCCATGCAGCTTTCATTTATCATGATCCGGCCACAGGAAACAAAATGCTGGCGGTAGCCGGGGGAGTTAACGCATCCAGTGTGGCTTTGAGCAGTACCCAGGCCTTTAATTTTTCTACAGGCACCTGGAACGCAGAGAACACGGACATCCCCGCCATGCCTTTTGCCTGGTGGGGAATGGGTTATGCACACAATACCATGGGTGTAAACGATCATCTCTGGCTGATCGGAGGTTCCGATACAAATTTTGATTTGATCCCCGGATCCCATTACTTTGATGTGAATGGTCAGACCTGGACAGACGGAGGGGTTTACCATGCAACCCCGGTATTTCGAAATTCTGCAATAGCATTAAACGGGGAAGTTTATAAGATCAGCGGATCACCAGGTGGATTTTCTCCGACAGGCAACTCCAGTAAATATCCCCTCAACATTTACCCATTGCCCTTTGAAGAAGGTTTTTCAGGATTACCGGATGGCTCCATCCCGGCAAGCTGGACACGCACCCATGGCAACTGGGGTGCAACCAATAGCAATTATGCCGGTGGAGAAGTCCCGGAAATGACATTTTATTATTGGCCATCCTCTACCGATGTATTCATGCTAATTACACCCCTGCTGGACGCAGCCGGCCTTGAGCAGGTCTATCTGTCCTTTAAGCAGGCCATAGATAATTATTCCGGTGATTATACCCTGAAAATTCAGACTTCCACCGACGGCGTTACCTGGACGGACCAATGGGA
>SKVW01000006.1 GCA_007129255.1 Bacteroidales bacterium | reverse complement strand
TAAAGCCTAACTGGTTGTTGATTACAAGATGAACGGTACCCCCGGTTTTGAAACCTTCCAGCTGCGACATCTGCAGCACTTCATAAACAACTCCCTGACCGGCAATGGAGGCGTCTCCATGAATGAGTACCGGGGCTACCTTTTTTTGGTCGCCCTGGTATTTGCGGTCGATCTTTGCACGGGCTATCCCTTCCACTACTGGATCCACAGCTTCCAGGTGGCTTGGGTTTGGAGCAATACTCAGGTTGATGGCGTGTCCCTGTCTTGTGTTGGTTTCCAGGGTACATCCCAGGTGGTATTTCACATCGCCCAGAAGGGCTTCTTCGGCATACTCTTTTCCTTCAAACTCGCTGAATATCTTGCAATATGGTTTTTTCAGGATGTTACCAAGCACATTGAGCCTGCCGCGATGGGCCATGCCGATCACGTATTCGGTAATGCCCAGGTTGGCGCCTTTTTCTATGAGGGCATCCAGGGCAGGGATTAGGGTTTCGCAGCCTTCCAGTGAAAACCTTTTTTGCCCGGGGAAGCGCTTTCTGACGAAGTGCTCAAACCCCACCGCTTCGCTTAGCTTTTTTAAAATATGCTCTTTACGTTCTTTGCTGAACTGTGGAGTGTTTTTGCTTCCCTCCATGCGTTGCTTCAGCCACTCTACAATTTCAGGGCTGCGAATGTACATGTATTCCGCACCAATACTCTGGCAGTAGGTTTGCTGAAGGTGGCCGATGATGCGGTTCAGGGGAGCCTTCCCGATGCCAATTTCCGTGCCTGCCTGAAATGCGCTTTTAAGGTCTTCATTGTTAAAGCCGAAATTCTGATGATCAAGGGTGGGGAAATATTTGCGGCGGGTACGCACGGGGTTGGTTTTGGTGAAAAGGTGCCCCCGCTCACGATAGGCATTGATCAGGTTGATAACATTGAACTCCTGTTGAAAGGTTTTTACCTGCTTCTCAGAAAGGGCATCCGGCTCGGGATATTGGGTGCGGGCAAAATCAAATCCCTGGAAAAACTGCTTCCATTCCTGATCAACTCCATCAGGATTGGCCTGGTATTTTTTGTATAAATCTTCTATTGCGCTGATGTCGGCATTGCCTAAATATGAGTATAAATCCATACCTTTTAGTTGCTAATGGATTGGTAAAACAAATTTACCGTAAAGTTATAAGGTTTCTGCTTTCCCTTTGCAAAAACTTTTGCCCTTAAAAAGCCCGATATTTACTATGTTAAATGGAAATAATAAAAAATTGTTCGTTTTTTAATATTTTTTTTGCTTCTTAATAATTTGTAGTATAAATTTACCTTTTCAAAAAGTATTGTAACACTAAAAAGGGAGGTTTAAAAATGATATAAAATTAAACACGGGTTTTTTTCTATTAAATTTTTTAACCTGATTTTTAAACTAAAAAACAAAGACCTATGAAGAGAATTACATTTTTAATTGCGGTTATTTTTACAGGCCTTGCTGCTTTTGCACAGACCGCCCAGTCGGATCGGATGATTAATGAAGAACTCCGGCTGTTAAAAGAGCAAACCGAACGTGAAGCACAGCATTTGGAAAGTCACTCACAACTGCAGCAAACCTACCGGGATACCCATTTTCCCACACAAAAGGAGCTCCCGGTGAACTACCACAAAGGACTAACGTATCCAGGTGTTATTGAGCTATTGATTTTAACGCCTGATAACGATGGTTCTGAAGCTATCCGTGCAGCCCTTGACGGTTACGGCCACATCACTGCAACCAGTTTCCCGCAGGCTGATCTGCCGGGCCTAAGCCTTTCGGATCTGACACCTTATGATGTTATCCTGACATTCAACAACAATCAATGGTTGTCTGTTGGCGGAGTATCACCAGACCTTGTTGGTGATTTGCTGGCCGACTACATTGATCAGGGGGGCTTGTTTGTTGAAAATTCATACGTAATGGACTGGGACGTCTGGCAGATGGGCGGTGCCTATGTGGCTGATGGTTATTCCGCATTCGAACAAGCTACGCAGGATTTCAGCGGAACCTTTAGCATGGGTACGGTTCATGAACCTGCACACCCCATCATGACAGATGTTAATACCTTTGGCAGTGACGGATTCACTCTCATTCAGGACAATGCTGTTGCAAGCGGAGCTACCCGCATTGTTGACTGGAATAACGGGCAGGTATTGGTTGCGGTTAAAGATCAGGTAGTCTCTTTTAACTTCCTGACTATGGCAACCGGGGCCCTCAACTACATTGGCGATGGTACAACGCTTTATAACAACGCTGTTACATGGCTAATGCTGAACCAGGCTGACCCGGATGCTCCGGCAGCCCCGGAAGATTTCCTGGTTACCCCCGACGACATGGGAGCTCTATCTGCGGAACTCAGCTGGACCAACCCCGATGAAACCGTTGATGGAGAACCTCTTACCGATCTTACCGCCATCAATATTTACCGGAATGGCGACCTGATCCACTCGATTTCCAATCCCGGCATTGGACAACCCGAAACTTACACCGACAATACCATGACAGAATCGGGTTTGTATAGCTATTCAGTCAGGGGAGAAAATGCTGCAGGAGAAGGGCTTGCAGCCAATATGTCCGCTTATGTTGGAGAGGATGTGCCCGCAGCTCCCGGCAACGTAGCTTTGGTGGCAGATGGCAATGATGGTCTTATCACTTGGGATGCACCTACTGAAGGATATAATGACGGGTATTTTACCGGTGACAACCTCACTTATACCGTGGTCAGGTATCCCGATGGTGTTGAGGTTGCTACCGACATTACTGCAGAAACCTTCACTGACGATGATGTTCCCGGAATCGGCAACTATTTTTATACCGTAACTGCAAGCAATGATATTGGCACCGGGGGTACGGCCGAATCCAATGTTGCACTCCTGGGGGGAGACGATATCCTTTTGTTTGAAATATTTGATGATGAAGGTGTATTTCCCCCCATTGGCTGGGAATACGTGAATGGAATCGCTGGTTCCTACTGGCAACAAAGCGGTATCAACTCATACACGGGAGATTTTTCTGCCCGTGCATACCAGGGAGTTTCCTCAAACTACCAGGCTGACGAATGGCTGATTACTCCTCTGCTGAATATGGATAATCCCAATGCACAAATGCTGACCTTCTATGGGCTTTCCAGCCAGGCTCCTGACGGGGTGAGAGAAAATATGCGCATTTTGGCTGTTGACCAGTATTATGACAATGTAACTGACCTTCATGCAAATGCCGTGCTGATTGAAGTGGTTGCCTTTGAAGGACAATGGAGTGACCATGTGGTAGACATCAGCATGTTAAGCGGAGATCAGCACCTTATTTTCCACTACTACATTACCGCCGCTGACAATGCTAGCTTTAACTGGATGTATCTTGACCATGTGCTGGTGGGCGACTTTGATACCTTTACCCTTACCATGCTGGCTCCCGATGGAGAAGGAAGCGTTTCCCCGGAAGAAGGAGACCATTTGTACCTGGAAGGTACTGAAGTAACCCTTACTGCTTCTGCCGATATGGGCTGGGAGTTCAGCCACTGGACCGGAGATG
>SKVW01000099.1 GCA_007129255.1 Bacteroidales bacterium | reverse complement strand
TAAAGCCTAACTGGTTGTTGATTACAAGATGAACGGTACCCCCGGTTTTGAAACCTTCCAGCTGCGACATCTGCAGCACTTCATAAACAACTCCCTGACCGGCAATGGAGGCGTCTCCATGGATCAGCACCGGGGCTACCTTTTTGGGGTCGCCCTGGTGTTTGCGGTCGACCTTGGCCCGGGCAATGCCCTCGGCTACCGGATCAACGGCTTCCAGGTGGCTTGGGTTGGGGGCGATGCTCAGGTTGATGGCGTGGCCCTGCCTGGTGTTGGTTTCAAGGGTGCAGCCAAGATGGTATTTTACGTCTCCCAGCAAGGCCTCTTCGGCATATTCTTTACCTTCAAACTCACTGAATATTTTACAGTAAGGTTTTTTCAGGATGTTGCCCAGAACATTGAGCCGGCCGCGATGGGCCATTCCGATCACAAATTCGGCAATGCCAAGGTCAGCCCCTTTTTCTATCAGGGCATCCAGGGCCGGGATAAGGGTTTCGCAGCCTTCCAGTGAGAACCTTTTCTGCCCCGGGAAGCGCTTTCTGACGAAGTGCTCGAACCCCACCGCCTCGCTTAGCTTTTTTAAAATATGCTCCTTGCGATCTTTGCTGAACTGGGGAGTGTTTTTGCTTCCCTCCATGCGTTGCTTCAGCCACTCTACAATTTCAGGGCTTCGAATATACATGTATTCCGCACCAATGCTCTGGCAGTAAGTTTGCTGAAGGTGCCCGATGATCCGTTCAAGGGGAGCTTTACCGATGCCGATTTCCGTCCCCGCCTGGAAAGCGCCTTTAAGGTCTTCATTGTTAAAGCCAAAATTCTGATGATCAAGGGTGGGGAAATATTTGCGGCGGGTACGCACGGGGTTGGTTTTGGTAAATAGGTGTCCCCGCTCACGATAGGCATTGATCAGGTTGATAACATTGAATTCCTGCCGGAACGTTTTTACCTGCTTCTCAGAAAGGGCATCCGGCTCGGGATAATGGGTGCGGGCAAAATCAAATCCCTGGAAAAATTGCTTCCACTGCAACTCCACTTCTTCAGGATTATCCCGGTATTTTTTGTATAAATCTTCTATTACGCTAATGTCGGCATTGCCTAAATATGAGTATAGATCCATATCTTTTAACTGCTAATGGCTGGGTAAAACAAAATTAGCATAAATTTAAAGGTTTCCGCTTTACGAATACAAAAACTTTCTTCGCCGGAATGAATGTTTTCACTAAATTAAAAGGAAGGAAAAACAAATTGTTCGTTTTTTGATGTTTTTTTTGCTTCTTAATATTATGTAGCATATATTTACGTATTCAAAACAAATGTTAAACCAAAGAGGGAGGTTTTATAAACAGAAACAATTAATGCGGTTTTTTTTCTACGAATTTTTTAACCTAGTCATCAACTAAAAAAATAAAGACCTATGAAGAGAATTACATTTTTAATTGCGGTTATTTTTGCTGGTTTTGCTGCTTTGGCGCAGACCGCCCAGTCGGATCGGATGATTAACGAAGAGCTCCGCCTGGAAAAAGAGCAAACCGAACTCAGAACCCAGGAGCCCTCTCTTGACCGAGCCCCTTTGATGCATCATACTCCCCGCCCGGGACAGGTGCAACCCATTTTCAGGGATGGCCAAATGGGATATGCCTGGAACATCTTCCCATCAACATCAGGTGTTGATGAAGGCCCTGTGAATGTGAATCTTGATGATGGGACCATTTCAAGCATTCAATTTGTTGACACCGATGTGATCTGGATGGCTGCCGGTGACTTTGCCGGAGAGGTCTGGTATGTTGCCAGTTATGACCCAGCCAATGCAGGGCTTTATACCGTTGATCCATCAACCGGAGACTATACCCTGGTGGGTAATATGGGTTATTCTATAACCGGTTTGGCCTATGATCATGATGCGGACGTAATGTATGCCTCCGGATATGACGGAGCAAACTCACAGCTTTATACTGTTAACTTGTCGGATGGTTCCACAACCCATGTGGGTCAGATCACCTCCGGTATCATCATTGGAATTGCTGCCGATTCGGATGGCAATCTTTATGGCGCTCACCTGAATGATAATGGACTATTTAGTATTGACCCTGTTACCGGGAGCGGTACATTTATCGGAGGCCTTGGGGTAACTATTAATTTTGCGCAGGACATTGGTTTTGACAGGGACAATGATATCCTTTACGGAACCCTGTATTCAGATTTTGGCGGGCTTTATACCATTGATACCAATACCGGTACTGCGACAATGATCAACAATTTTGTGGCCGAAGTCGCCGGATTTGGGATTCCATACACTGTTGCTGAACCCGAAGCCCCTGCTGCCGTAACTAATTTTTCTGTTACTGCCGGTGCTGACGGAGCCCTTGAGGCCAGCCTAAGCTGGAACAACCCGGATGAAACTGTTGAGGGGGACCCCCTTACCGATCTGGATGCCATGTTGATTTATCGCAATGGTGACCTTATTCATACCATAACCGATCCCGTTATTGGCGCTGCCGAAACCTACCAGGATAATACCATTACCGAGGCCGGCAATTACACCTACGGCGTGGTGGGTGAAAATGCCTTTGGAGAAGGTTTGCCCGTTTCGCAAATCATTTATATCGGAGAAGATGTGCCCGCTGCCCCCGGCAATGTGACCCTGGTGGCAGATGGCAATGACGGTTTGATTACCTGGGATGCACCCACCGAAGGGTATAACGACGGATATTTCACCGGTGATAATCTAATCTATACCGTGGTCAGGTATCCTGATGGTGTTGAGGTTGCTACCGATATTACTGCCGAAACCTTCACTGATGATGATGTTCCCGGAATCGGCAACTATTTTTATGCCGTAACTGCCAGCAACGATATTGGTACCGGTGGTACGGCCGAATCCAATGTTGCACTTCTTGGTGCGGAAGATATCCTGCTGTTCGAGATTTTTGATGATGAAGGGGTATTTCCCCCCATTGGCTGGGAATACGTGAATGGGATCGCTGGTTCCTACTGGCAACAAAGCGGTATCAACTCATACACTGGAGATTTTTCTGCCCGTACATACCAGGGAGTTTCCTCAAACTACCAGGCTGACGAATGGCTGATTACTCCTCTGCTGAATATGGATAATCCGGAAGCACAGATGCTGACCTTTTACGGTCTTTCCAGCCAGGCACCTGATGGGGTGAGAGAAAATATGCGCATTTTGGCTGTTGACCAGTATTATGACAATGTAACTGACCTTCATGCAAATGCCGTGCTGATTGAAGTGGTTGCCTTTGAAGGACAATGGAGTGATCATGTGGTAGACATCAGCATGTTAAGCGGAGATCAGCACCTTATTTTCCATTACTATATTACCGCTGCTGACAATGCTAGCTTTAACTGGATGTATCTTGACCACGTGCTGGTGGGTGACTTTGACACCTATACCCTTACCATGCTGGCACCCGATGGAGAAGGAAGCGTTTCCCCGGAAGAAGGAGACCATTTGTACCTGGAAGGTACTGAAGTAACCCTTACTGCTTCTGCCGATATGGGCTGGGAGTTCAGCCACTGGACCGGAGATG
>SKVW01000045.1 GCA_007129255.1 Bacteroidales bacterium | reverse complement strand
TTTGAAAGGTCCTTCCGATGCCAAAGTTATAACAGGGATAAATCCTGGCCGTGCGGCATTCGAACCGGAAAGTGCGCTCATCCGGGTCGAGGGTTTCCCACATCTCAACAATGATGTCCGAATCGATCCATTCTGAGGACGAATACTCAGATTTCTCACAAGCCGTAAGCAGCAAAGTGAAAGTAAGGGCGAAAGCTGAAATGCGTGTCATGGCCGTTTAATAAATTAACAGGTTAAAATAATCAAATTAAAGGTTGCCACCAATACCGTATTTCAGTGATATTCCGGTGGTACCCATGCGGATATTCTGGCTGCCAATGCTTCCCAGGGGAATTTTGACAAAAGGCTCCAGGGTAAAATGGTTTCTTTCACCACGAATCTTATAACCCATGGAAACATTCAACAATCTGCCCGGGTCAAACCGCTGGAAAGCCGGGTAGGTTTCGTCAACGGAAAAGGTTTGGGAATGTGTGTGAATGCTGGAGGTGCCGGTTTCGGAATCATGGTCAAGGGTAGTGTAATAAACGGTATTGGATCCTCTGAATCTTTGTTGCAGAAAAAGCAGGGAAGAAAGACCGGCACCCAGGTAAATGCTGCGACCCCTGGAGTTGAATACTTCCAGCTGCACTCCAACCGGAATATCCAAGGCGAGCATTTCCAGTTCATTGGTGCCTTCAACAGTAATCCCTTCGGCATTGGAAACCCCAACATTGTCTGCGGCAAACCTTTCGGCACCCTGGTTTGTCAGTTCAAAACGGTGGTAAGAAAGCAATCCGCCGGCCGAAAGACTGAGCGAGGAAGTTAAATCATAGCGGGACACCACCCCTGCAGAAATGCCGGGACCTGTAGCCAGTTGCTCTCCGGTAAAAGCCAGCATGGAACCCAAAGCCAGATCCCAGGAGAGTGGGTTTTTTCCAGCCCGGGTAAAGTCATGGAAAGGGTCAGGTTGCAATGTTTTTTTGGCATCTTCGCTTTCAGCCGTAATTTGAGGTAATGATTCAAAAGGGGCCGGGGAAGGTTCTTCCCTAATGGCAAATACATCCCGGCTTAGCCCCGGCAGGATGTGGTCAGTATCTTCAGAAAAATGAATGCTTGCAATATACACTTTGTCTTCGTCAGGTTGCTTGAGCTTGGCTTCTGTTTCCGGTGGTGAAGCCAGGATTGGAGCCGGTACAGCAGTTTCAGTCAACAAAGCAGGGTCATCCGGGGTTTTAAGAGGCTCATCCATTTCGGCCGGGTGAAGGTCGGTTGGAGAAAAGGAAAGAATTTGCTCGCGGGTCTGACGTTGATGCTGCTCTGTCAGGAAAAACACCCCTCCTGCAATCAAAAGCAAAAGTGTGGCAGCAACACCTGCCACCCTGGCCTTAGCAATGGGTACAAATGCAATAAGCCGGGTTTTCTTTTGCTTTTTCAGGCGTTGTTGCATGCCTTCCCAGGCTTTGGGGTCCATTTCTTCCTCAAAGTTGTCAAAGGCTTCCCGCACATTGTCGGCAAATTTATCATCAAACCGCTTCATGGCATTGTTTGTTTTTCATTTCCAGGTAAAGACGCTGCAGCATTTTTTTTGCACGGCTGAGGTTTGACCGTGAGGTGCCGGGGGAAATGTCCAGCATCCCGGCAATTTCGTCATGGCTGTAACCTTCCACTTCATACAAATTGAAGGTAAGCCTTAAAGGGTCAGGCAACCGGTAAAACAGTTCCAGTATCTCTTTTGCAGAAAGCTTTTGGTCCAGCTCCGGGGCAATGCCCGTTTCGGCTGCATCCTCATCACCGGTATGGTTAATCCGGAATTTTCGGTTTATCCGGTAATGGTCCAGGGCTGTGTTTACCAGAATACGGCGAAACCAGCTTTTAAATGGCCGGGAATCATCATAACTTTTTATATTCTCAAAAACTTTCATAAAACTGTCGTTGAGAATTTCCAGGGAGTCTTCACGGTTTGGAGCATAGCGCAGGCATACAGACATTCCAAAAGCATAATAGCTCCTGTACAATGCTTCCTGTGAGCGTGCCTTTCCCCTGCAGCACCCCCTGATTATTTCCTTTTCCCTGTTGGCTTCCTTTTCCAAAGAAATATCCAATTAAAACCTTCGACCAAAAACTATTCTTATTTCTCAATATTATATATAACGCAAAATGCTAGGGCGTTCATCTAATCTGAGGTAAATTATTTTGAAAATAACTCCTTGAATACAGGCCCTTTTACCTGGCTTCACAGGGTAACTATCCACTTTTTCCTGCAAAGGGGAGGAGGAAACCGGAAAGTACAGATTGCTCCGTACATTTTCTGCTTGTTGACTCTTTTAAGCCTATGACACCATTGAGGGTCAACCAACAGACCCGGCTTCCAATCTCTCAGCCTGCATGCGGGCTTAATTCACTTCTACAGTAAGCGACTCCGGCCCGGATGGACCCTTAAACTCAAGGATATAAAGACCCGATTGGGGAAAAGTAACGGTAAAATCCCCTTCCTCAACCACAATGATCTGGATGCAGTAAAGATCCTCATGCAGGTCAAGACATACTTTCAGGTCGAGTTCAAAGCCGTCCATATCCGTAAAAATTCCTGCAAGAGAATAACAGGGGTTAGGCTTTACATATTCCAGCCCGAAAGTGGCAGGCACTCCTGCCTGGATTCCTTCGGGAACATCAATGGACTGAACAACGGCCTCAATACAACCTCTGGGGTCTTTTTCCTTTCCTTTTTCCGGCACGGAGTCATCATCCTTATCGCAGGATGCAAGGCCTGCCAAAAGCATGGCAGAAAGAATGGCTACGCTGAAAAAGAATTTTGTTTTCATGGCAAAATGTGTTTAAGTTTAATAATTAACACTCACCCCCAATACGTAAAAAATGAAGAAAGTGCTGCAAGGGGGAAAAATTTTTGGAAATTCAATGGGAGTTTTTCTGGAAAACATAAGCAATAGGAATTTAATGAAAGACAAAGCATTATTCAGTTAGTTGGCCCAATGGGCAGCAGGTTAACCAAATGCATAACTAATGGATCTCTTACCAAAACTTTTGACACTTATGCATTAAAACCTGACAAAATCCCCTTAGGGAAAAACTGTATTCCCCTAAAATTTTGGTTGGTGCTGCCCCTTAATGAATTTTAAGGCAAAAATACCCTGTTATACGGATTGACCGGCGGCTTTATTCAGGGTATCTTTGCCTTATTCTCTTCATAAAGTAGTAGTTTTTTTTAGTGAAAAACGGAAGCTCTCCCGGCTTCCGTTTTTCTTTACCCACCAGAAGAAATAGCAGGTTTCATGGTATAATAAAAAAACAGGCCGCCTCAAAACCTGGAGGCAGCCTGTTGGAAACCGAACTATGAAGAAAAAAATACCTTAGCGGGTTATTTGCAGCCTTTTGGTTCTGCTTCCTTCCTCAAAAAGGATCTGAATAAAATAAACCCCATTATTGAAACCGGACACATTGAGCTGGTAATCGGTTTGGCCGCTAAATGAAAGCAGGCCAGCCAAAAAAATCACTCCCTTCTGGCTTTAACTCTTACTTTCTCAGAAGGGAGGAATTTTTTTAACCTCAACTTCAA
>SKVW01000214.1 GCA_007129255.1 Bacteroidales bacterium | reverse complement strand
GTTAACTCCTTATCCGACCGGCGCTTTGATCCCACGTATTACCGAAAGGAAGAACTTTCTCCCGAAATTGATTCCGTCATGTTCAACAGCCCGGTAGGAACCATATATGGCCCTTATGTGGAAGGTGAAGCCTATGTACTGGCCAAGCTGGCAGATGTACAAATGCGCCCTGACTCCATGCGCGCCAGCCACATTCTGATCGCCTACACCGGTTCACAGGCTGCCACACCCCAAACCACAAGAAGCTATCAGCAGGCATTGCAAACTGCCGACAGCCTGCTGAACGTTGTCAGGAACAACCCTGCCCGTTTTGGGCAACTGGCCGTTGAATTCTCCGACGATCCATCGGCTGCCATGAACCAGGGCGACCTGGAGTGGTTCCGGGATGGAGACATGGTGCCTGAATTCAATGAAGCCGTGGTGGAAGGCCCTGTTGGCTCGTTCGAGGTGGTCGAAACCAACTTTGGTTTCCACCTCATTCACATTACCGGTAAGTCTCCGGCAACCCAGAAAGTGCAGGTAGCAAAACTCACCAGGGATATTGAACCAAGCAGCCGCACCTACCAGAGTGTGTATGCGCAAGCCAGCGCATTTGCCTCCCTGTTAAGGCAAAAAGAGGATTTCCACCAGACTGCCGATGAAAAAGGTGTAAGCGTTCGTTCAGTGGAAAACCTCAAGGAATTGGACTTCTCAATTCCGGGAATACGGGACTCCAGACAGATCATTCGTTGGGCCTTTGACCCGGATACCCGGGAGGGAGGCTATTCAAGGATTTATGATATTGACAATCGCTTTATCATTGCCAAAGTCACCGAAAAACGTGATGCAGGCATCCCCTCCCTTGACGAGATCAGGGATGAGATAAAAGAGATTGCCATCCGGGAAAAGAAATTTGAAATAATTGCCGAAGAAATGCAGCAGGCTCTTGCCGCAGGAAGCCTTGACCAAGCTGCGGAAGCAATGGAACTTACGGTTCAGGAGGCCAGCGATGTGCGCTTCAACATGACCAGCCTGCCGGGAGCAGGAAGGGAACCCAAAGTAATCGGTTCGGTATTTGCCATGGAGGCCAATTCCGTTTCCAGCCCGATCAAAGGCAATGCCGGGGTATTTGTTGTTGAAGTGGTGCACAGGGAAGAAGCCACCATGCCCGAAGACCTTACAGCTGCAAAAGACCGCCTTCAAAATGATTTTGCCAACCGGGTGCGCACCCAGGTTTTTGAAGCCATTAAAGACAATGCCCGGATTGAAGACAACCGCAGCATGTTCTATTAAAACCGAATACTGATAACATCCACAAAAAAAGCCCGCATAACGGGCTTTTTTTGTATCCGGCTTTTTTAGAGGAAATCGTTACACGGGAAACTCTCTCAGGGATTCATGCACCCCCTTGTGTATTTCATACCAGAAATCCAGGGCCGCCTGTTGCTTATTCTCTTTAAACCGTTTCAGCCATTTTTTCAGTTCCCCGTTTGCTTTTTCTTCCTTTTCCTTTTTCAGCAGGAAAGTATAAATGAAGTCAATGTTGCGGGCGGGCTCCCAGAAAACAGAGGCATTTCGGCTGTTGATACGGCTTGCGGTCAGTTCCACGGCTTTCAGAAACTTTTCTTTCTGCCCAAACAGCTTCCCAATGATACCGGGCATCATGTCTTCGGCCCAGGCCCGGTGGAAACGGCAAATGCCAAGGTTGTCGATCATCAGTTCTTTTAGCATACGTTCGGCATTTTTACGGCCTAGTTCCCGCGGAGAAATAAATTCCTTCCCGTAATCCATATAATATTTACCCATAATGGCCATAGGCGACAAAACCCCGGGGGTCCAATACTGGTTGGGCACCATCCAGCCATGGCGGGCAAAGCCAATGAAAATGAAACGGTCCATCACTTCTTTGCCTTTTTCCCTGCCAAGGTGACGGGCAAACTTTCGGGCCCCCTCCCTCAGGTTGATCTTCCCGTCTTCCCGGACCATTTCTTCCAATAAAGCAATGCCAATGCCGGCATTATGTGCAGAGTCCTTTACCACATCAAAACCTTCGGGAGAAAAAACCGGTTTTTCTTTAATGCCCAGTTCTTTGGGTTTGATCAACCCCTCATGCAGGCATTCCATCAGCCAGGCCAGCACGCCCCCCACCGAAATGGCATCAAACCCCAGGCTGTCGGCTTTCTGGTTAAGTTTTTCGGCGGCCCGCTGATCAAATACTCCGCAAAGGGGGCCCATGGTCTGGTAAGGCTCGTAGTCTTTTTTGAATTCGTGGTTGAGTTTTTTGCAAACGGCCGCACAAGGCTCTCCACAGGTTTTCTGCTGTTTTTTCTGGATGGTTTCTTCATTGAATTGCTTCAGGTAGTGATCCAGAATGAATTCCTTGTGGAGTTTGAGCCTTTGTTCGGGAGTCCAGTGAATGGTGCGGTAATTGAAGGCCATGACAAAATCGCCCTGGGTGGCAAAGTTTACCCCGAAAGTCCCCCCTGTGTTAAATGCCGGATCATACCGGTATTTGGTGGTAGCTTCCAGGTCTTTGGCCGAAAGCTTTTTCTGGTAGCGGTCCTGGAACCAGGTGTCGGCCACATTACGGTCGCGGAAATCTTCATCCACATAAGATCCTCCATAGATGATGGCGGCAATACCATGTTGCTGCAGCAATTTGGTGCCAAACCCTCCCCTTCCGGCCCAGGTATCCACGTAGGTCACCCTGCCTTCACGTATGGGAGCGGAGCCGATGGCTCCAAAGTCTGTAAACAGGGAGGCGGGGCCGGTAGCCAGCACCCTGGGGTCATGTTCATAACGGTCGCCAAAAAGCTCCAGGGCTTCCTCCATCAGGGCATAAACCCCTTTTCGGCCTTTTTCCCAAATATTTTGCAGATGAACAGGCCTGATCTCCACTTCCACCTCTTCACCGTGGTCGCGGTTCAGGTAAAGGATGGAAGGTGTATTGGAACGGCCGGTAATGGAAAGCAGATTCAGGCCCAGGTTGTCGAACACCAGGCCGGCCCCGCCCATACTGGAAATGTAAAACCCATGCCAGCAGGGGCTGAACCCGTTAAATATCAGCCGGTTTGAACCCGGAAAGATGGACCCTGCCAGCAACCCGGTGCCGATATTGAGGCTGTCGTGTTTTTTGGCCAGATGAATGCCCAGATCCACCGGTCCCCAGAAGTTGCCTAGTTCATAGCGCAGGGTTTTGTAAAACCCTGTCGAAGCATCAATCATCAATGTTTTCAGGTGGGATTGCGTCATTTTCATTTCCTGGAGTTTTTATCCAAAGTTAAAAATTAATCCAATAAGGGTGTTTGCGCATTGGAAAAGATAAAAAAACCCGGGTAAAAAAACCCATATTTTTTTAATATAATTCAGGTGTTTTTCTCCTTTATTTTTAATACTTTAGCAATGTTTTTTACAGTTTAATGATAATTTTTTAATTCTTTTTTATTAATTAATTGTTTTACAGTTTTTTATAAATTAAAACCTTTTTATGAAATTACTCATACCACCCTAAAAATCACATTCAAATTTAATTCCGACACACAAACCAACGTTTTGCACCGCAAGTCGCGGTTTTACAGAACCTTGATTTTTTAAACCAAAAAACAAT
>SKVW01000231.1 GCA_007129255.1 Bacteroidales bacterium | reverse complement strand
CCGTCAAAAACAGACACCGGCCATAGCCAGGAAGAAAACCAGGTGTCCAGCACATCTTCATCCTGTCGCAGGTCTTCGGCTTTCAGGCCTGGGTCGAATTTGTCCTTGGCCATGATAAGGGCTTCTTCGGCATTCATGGCCACTACAAAATTACCATCGGGCAGATACCAGGCGGGAATGCGATGCCCCCACCACAACTGACGGCTGATGCACCAGTCGCGTACATTTTCCATCCAGTGCTTGTAAGTGTTTTTGAACTTGGGCGGATGAAAGCGGATGGTATCGTCCAATACCACATCCAGTGCGGGTTTTGCCAGGGTATCCATTTTCAGGAACCACTGCAGTGAAAGTTTTGGCTCGATTACTTCGTCGGTTCGCTCGGAATAGCCCACATTGTTCACGAGCTCTTCCACTTTGATCAGGTGACCTTTTTCCTCCAGCTCCCGGCTGATCTTCTCCCTGACCACAAAGCGGTCCTCCCCGATAAAGATCTCTGCTTTTTCGTTGAGGGTGCCATTGTCGTTAAAAATATCTATGGAGGGCAGGTTGTGTTTTATGCCCAGGTTGTAGTCGTTAATATCATGGGCCGGGGTCACTTTCAGTGCACCGGTACCAAACTCACGGTCTACGTATTCATCCAGAATAAAAGGAATGGGGCGGTTGATCGGGGCACCAGGGCTTTTTTCCCTTTGAGGTGGGCGTAGCGCTCGTCTTCGGGATGGATACAGATGGCCGTATCACCCAAAATGGTTTCCGGGCGGGTGGTGGCAATGGTTACGTACTCTCCGGGGCGGTCCTGAACCTCGTAACGTAGGTAATAGAATTTTGACTGTACTTCCTTGTAAACCACCTCTTCGTCGGAAAGGGCGGTGAGGGCTTTGGGATCCCAGTTTACCATTCGCACACCCCGGTAAATAAGGCCTTTTTCGTAAAGATCAACAAAAACACGGATCACCGATTCCGAAAGGTCATCATCCATGGTGAATTTGGTACGATCCCAGTCGCAGGAAGCACCCAGTTTTTTCAGCTGTTCAAGGATGATGCCCCCGTGCTTTTCTTTCCACTCCCAGGCATGTTCCAGGAATTCATCCCTGGAGATTTTTTTCTTGTCTATTCCTTCGCTCCTGAGTTTGTTTACCACTTTGGCTTCTGTAGCAATGGAAGCATGGTCGGTTCCGGGCAGCCAAAGGGTATTGAAGCCCTGCATCCTTGCCCTGCGCACCAGCACATCCTGAATGGTGTTGTTGAGCATGTGCCCCATATGCAGCACACCCGTTACATTTGGAGGCGGGATCACGATGGTATAGGGTTCACGGTTATCAGGTTCGGAACGGAAATAACCTTTTTCCATCCAGTGCTTATACCATTTGGCTTCGGTATTTTTTGGAGAATATTGCTTAGGAATGCTCATGATATTGTTGGATCGTATGCAAAAGTTAAACTATTAAGACAGCGGCAAACCGGTAATCTGCTGATTCTGCTATTGCCGGCTTCATTATTAAAAAACCTGACAAAGTTATAAAAAAATCGCAGGGGTTGGTTTAAGGAATTGAGTATGTGCAGGGGATATGTGCTTTATTTTCTTTACAGCTTTCGGAATGATGTCAGTATTTTTTTAAATTTGTTAAAAGACAAAATTTTCCAAAGGCCGGATCCGGGTTTATTGAATCAAAAAATGGAATGATGAGCCATCGCCCTTCAAAACAAACCGCTTCTTCCAAAGCCAGCAAGGATAAAGTCATTGATCAGGCTTTGCATGCTCCCGATTATTTTGTGCGGGCCAATGCCATAAAACAAATTCAGGATCAGAATATTCTTTGGCGCATTGCGTTGAATGACCCGGATTATTTTGTCAGGCAAACGGCAGTTGAAAAGATTGAGGACCAGCAAATGCTGGTTCGCATAGCTCATGAAGAAAAAGATTATTATGTGCGACTGGCGGCGGTTAAAAAGGTCGAATGCCCCAAATCCCTGGCAAAAATTGTTTTAAGCAGTCAGAACGATTATTATATCTGCAAGGATGCCCTGTCAAACATTACCGACAATGATGTGCTGGCCAGCCTGGTGGAAGGAATCACCGACCGGGATATTAAATCGGCTGCGGTTCAGGCCATCACTGATCAACAGGTGCTTGCCCACATAGCCCGTACCAACAGCGATTTTTATGTTCGTTCGGATGCGCTGAAAAAGATCACCGATCAACAAGTGCTTAGCTTTATTGCCCTGAATGATCAGGATTTTTACGTGAGGGCACTGGCGGTTCACCAGATTGACGACCCGGTGGTGGTGCAGGAGGTAGCCACCTCCGATCAGGATTATTACGTCAGGGGACAGGCCGTATCAAGGATCTCCGATGTGAAGGTACTCAGGGAAATTGCCCTGAATGATCCCGATTTCGAAGTCAGGAAAAAAGCCATCGCCAATATTTATGATACCGAAACCCTTAATTTTCTCAGCGATGCCGTTACCGACAGTTTCCTGCTTCGTAAAATCAAAACGCAAATAGAAAGTTTACCTTAACCCCCATGTTGTTTGTAAAAAATTCCTCCCACGATCCCTGGTTCAATCTGGCTGCCGAAGAGTATTTGCTTAAACACCTGGATGAAGAAGTGATCATGCTTTGGCAAAGCCAGGCATCGGTGGTGGTGGGAAAGCACCAGAATACCCTTTCCGAGATCAACTATCCTTATGTAAAACGGGAAAAGATCCCGGTCATTCGTCGGTTGTCAGGCGGGGGAGCGGTATTTCACGGACCGGGAAATTTAAACTTTACCTTTATCCGGAAAGCTCCCCCGGGGCAATTAATAGATTTCCCGAAACATACCCGTCCGGTCATTGCCTTTTTGGAGACCCTGGGGGTTCCGGCACGGTTTGAAGGAAAAAACGACCTGAGGGTCAACGGCCTGAAGATATCGGGCAATGCAGAGCATGTTTTTAAAAACAAAGTACTTCATCACGGCACCCTGCTTTTTAATGCCGACCTGAACCGGCTAAACCATGCCATCAGGGTGATTCCGGGAAAGTATCGTGACCGCAGCGTGCAATCGGTAAGAAGCAGGGTAGCCAACGTCAGCCAATTTCTTGAGCAAAAAGTGTCTTTTGAGTCATTTTATGAAAAACTTGAGGATTTTCTCAGAGATTATTTCACGGATGCGGAAGAATATTCTTTTTCGCAAAAGGAGCAGGAGCTCATTGCCGGGCTTGCCAGGGAAAAGTATGGCACCTGGGAATGGAATTTTGGTTATTCCCCCGATTACCTGCTTAACAGCAAGGCGGACATAGAGGGGGATCCGGTTGAACTGAAACTTAGTGTAAAAAAAGGAACCATTGATGCAGCCCATTTCCTTACCAACGGGAAAAAGGGAAAACTCTTTGAAGAGATGCGTAAAGAACTGGCCGGCAGGCAGCACAGGGAAAAATCCATTGCCGTGCTGCTCAAAGAGCATGGATTAATTGATGAGGTATCCCGGGGTTTACCACAGGAGTGGCTCAGCCTGTTTTTTTAGGATTTAAGCAGGACTCGCGTTTTCTCCCACCTTTACAATATCCCCTTCCTCAGCAATGATGGTGTTTGGAAAAACCTCCCTGGCTTCTTTGGTAAATTCGGCCATTTCCTTGTACCTTGCCGAGTAATGCCCCAGCAACAACTTTTTCACTCCCGCTTTTTTGGCCAGGGTAGCCGCTTCAACAGTAGTGCTGTGGGATTTTTCCCGGGCGATGGCTGCTTTGTCATTTAAAAAGGTGGCTTCATGATAAAGCAGGTCTGCACCCTTAATCTGGTCAAGAAATTTTTCCGTATAGGCGGTATCTCCGCAAAAAGCATAGCTTCTGGGGCGTGACGGGCTGATGGTGATCCGGCTGTTGGGGATCACCTTGCCGTCCGGTGTTACAAAATCTTCTCCCTTTTTTATTTCCGGGATTTTTTCCACCGGGATATCATACTGAACGATGCTTTCTTTTTTGATATTCTTTTCCAGGAGTTTTTCCCTGAAAAAAAACCCGAAGGTGGGCAGACGATGTTCCATTTCCATGGTTTCCACAGTAAGGTAGCGGTCCTCGTATATGATTTCCCGGGCCTTTTTCAATTCATGGTAAATGATGTTGAAAACCGGTTTGAGTCCGGAGATCCTGAACTGCACCTCAATGATCTCTTTCAATCCCGGAGGGCTGTAGATATGTATGTCTTTGTCGCGTCCCAGCAGGTGGTATGAAAAGAGCAATCCGGGAAGCCCCAGGTAATGATCGCCGTGCAGGTGGCTGATGAAAATGTGATCAAACTTCATTATGGGCAACTTAAAGCGACGTATCTGCATCTGGGTGCCTTCGGCACAATCCAGCAGAAAAAGCTTGTTGTGAAAATGCAGGACCTGTGCCGTGGTATGCCGCAGTGAAGTTGGGGTAGCAGCCGACGAACCAAGAATACTGATCTGAAATTTTTTCAGCATGATATTTAAAGAAAACCCCAGGTAAAGCCTTGCGGGGTAATTGGTTTAAAATTCATAGTTATTTTTCGTAGCTGCCTTTTTTGAGCATTTGGGTGTTTCTTACCATCATTTTGCCCATGGCGGTCATGTGTACAATATTAAACTGATCATCCAGCAGCACCAGATCGGCATCCTTACCTGTTTCCACCCTTCCTTTTTGTTTCAGCCACAGGATGTCGGCCACATTGGAAGTCACCACTTTAAGGGCCTGTTCCAGGTTCATGTCTTCTTCTTTGACGGTGGCGACCATTTCATCAAAAATGGATTTTGGGAATCCGGATTCCAGGCTTTTCAGGTTACCCTTTTCATCAAAGTCGGGCAGGGAGCCGCATCCGTCGCTGGACATGGTGATATGCTCCAGGGGTACTTTGGCCTTCACCAGCTCGGCAATGGCTTTGGAAGGTTTTATTTCATACTGTGGAAAGTAGGGGTATGAGCTTGCAGTGATATCCACGTATCCCTTTTTCCCATAGGTTTTGGCATCTTCAAAAATGTATTCGTTGCGGTTGCAGTGAGTGGGTAAGAACTGCGTCAGCCTGAGTTCACTTTTTCCCACCGCTTGGTAGAGGGGTTTAAAAGGGTCGCGGGCATCTCCCATGTGGATATTGACAATGCCGGCTTTACCCCCAAGCATTCCTCCGACCCGGGCGTGCATGGTCAGGCGGATGAGTTCATCGGTGGTGGGGCAGGAGGAGCGGTGGTCGGAAAGGGCAATTTCTCCGGCACCAATCACCTCTTCAATCATGGCGATATCTTTGCCCACATCTCCAAGGATGGTTGGAGTTGGTACCTGGTAGGCGCCGGTATAGATCCAGGCGCTCACACCCTCCTGCTTCAGGGCTTTGGCTTTCATCAGCACCGATTCCACGCTGCGGGTAAGGCCGTCTGTCCCCAGACACCCGATTACCGTAGTAACCCCGGCTTCCAGCATATGACTCAATTGCATCTCGGGGGTGCGGGAGGCCGGGCCTCCTTCCCCGCCGGCCCCGGCAATGTGTACGTGCGCATCAATCAGCCCGGGAATCATTTTTAGGCCCTGGGCTTTGATTATCTCCACTTCCAAACCTTTGGGAGGATCAATTTTTTTCTCTATGGCAAGGATCTTTTGTCCGCCAATTAGTACATCTCTTTTCCCGATACGGTCGGGTGAATACACTTCGCAGTTTTTAAACAGGATCATATTTTTTATGGAATGGTTCGTTCATATTTATCCAACAATTCTTTTATCAGGGGGTTCAGCATTTCCAGCAGTTTTTCTTCTTTCAGGGTTTCTTTTTCGAAGGAAAGGGTTTTTTTGGTTTCCCTGTTAACCAGAAGCTGTATTTCCCCGCCTTGAATGAGGATGAGCCAGCCCCCGGGCAAGATCATTTCTTTAAGTTTTTCTTCTGGCTGGTTGGGGTTTTCCAGGATTACCAGGTCTGCCCGGTCATGGGAAAACCCGCTCTGGTAAATATTTTCACGGTTATGGTTAATCAGGGCCAATTCTGTTTTGGGATGGCGCAAAATGATTTTGACATTTTGTTCGTGGCTTTCATTTTTTTGGAAAAATTGTCCGTTAAAAAATACCCCTTCTTTGGTGAGGCTGCCAAAGAATAAGTTGTTTCGATGGGTTGCAGCAGCGGCAGTAATTTTTTCTGCAAGGTTTTGGGTTATTTGATTTCCTGCGATAATGGGAATTCTGGCATGTTCGCCAAAGCCAAAGTGCGAGAACAGGATTTTTTCTGCTATTTTTTCAAAGAAGGGTTTTTGGGTTTTGGTTTCAAAAAATGCCGGACCGGCGTGCAGGCCGATGATCCCAAAATTGCCTTTGCTCCATGGTCGCGAGAGATCTTCAGTAACCACATCCACAGCCAGGCATTTGATGTTGAAAAACCCGGCAATGGATTCAGCCATCTTAATGTTAAGTGGATGAACTTTTTCTGCAATACTTTGGTTATTGTCGAACGGCATTTTGGCCGCTGCCGCAAATTTTCCCGCGGCCAGGTACAATCGAAACTCCTGTCCGCGGATCTGCTGCTGAACAAAGACCCCCTCAAAAGGCCAGCCCTCCTGTCCGGCCTGGGAAATAATGGTTTGAAAAGCCTTTCTGACTTCTGGTTCAGAGCCAATATTTTCCTGGATCCCAAAGCCTTTGGTTCCGGCTGCCGGTTTTACCACCACGGGAAATCCAAGTTTTTTGGCTTCATCTGCCGCTTCTTCTTCGGTAAAGCAGTTGGTTCCCATGGGCGTAGGGTAACCACACATGATCAGAAACTCAGTGACCCGGTCTTTATACATGGTAAATTCCGTGTCCTTGATGCTGTCGGTATGGAAGTTGGCTCCCAGGCCCCGGAGTTGGTTTTTGCCGTAGCCCCATTGAAACTGTTTTTCCTCCTGAAGATAAAAGGCCGGGATCTCCCTTTTCACGGCTTCTTCCAAAAGTGCATAAACTGTGGGGTTGCTGACAATGGAGGTCTGAAATGTTTCGTGCAACAAACGGATCTTTTCATCCAGGGCAAAGGATTTTTCCCGGCCTTTATTGATGAATTTGAACCAGTCGCTGAGCAGCCGGACGGCATTTTCTGCGGATAAATCGTCCAGGAACTCCACAGCCACAATGTATTCTTCCCCTTCTTCAGTAATGGCGTAATCCTTTATGAAAAGCTCCCTACCCATGCGCAGCAGCTCCATGAGGGCATGTACAAACAGGTCGACCACAGTGGTATCATTGTAATGCTTAATGCCCGGGAAAGCATTATAAACTGCTGGTTTGTAAAAATCGACTTCGGGGCCTTCCGGATCAAGGTAAATGTGAAATACCAGCGACCTGCAGCCAAGGTAAAGGTTGGGCCCATTATAGAAATAAAAATTCCTCACGTCAAAATCTCTCTCGGATGCTTTCATGATGCATGCAATTTAGGGTTTGACAATTTTGCGCCGGCCGTGGGGAGGGTTCCGTTCCTTTCAAATATATGAAAAATCCGGCAAAGGCGCCACATCCAATGCGGGGATATTCGGCTTTGAAATGTTAAAATAAAAACAAGCCCAACCCAAATGAACGGCATACCCTGAACTGGCCGTCACAGGCATTTGCGTGTGTTTTACCGGGAGGGTAGCCAGGGCGGGAAAGGGTTACCTGAACAGCCGGAGTATGTCGTTGAGGTTTACAAAAATTAGCAGTGAAAGCAGCAACAGCATACCGATCATCTGTGCATATTCCATAAATTTTTCGGGAGGTTTTTTCCCGACGATGATCTCATAGATCAGGAACATCACGTGGCCGCCATCCAGTGCGGGAATAGGGAGCAGGTTCATGATGGCCAGCACAACCGACAGCAGTGCGGTGATGGTCCAGAAGTGTGCCCAGTCCCAGGTTGGGGCAAAAATACTGCCGATGGTAATAAAACCTCCTAAGCTTTCCCTGGCTTTTACTTCAGGGTGGAACAGCAGGCGGAGTTCTTTGAAGTAGGTTGTGGTGGTATTGTATGCTTTTGAAATGCCTGCCGGTATGGAAGCAAAGAAAGAATATTCGCGTCTTTCAAAATCCAGGATCTGGTCTACAGGTTTTACATAGGCTCCGATACGGGCCTCCTCAGGAATGGCAATAGGCAAGTCCAGTTCATCATCGTTGCGGGCAATCCTGATGGTGGTTTGCTTGCCTGCATATTCCGGAATGGTGCGGGCAAATCCATCAAACGACCAGGTATGGTGATCGCCAATGCCCTTAATATGATCACCGGATTTAAGGCCGGCTTTTTCAGCCGGGGAGTTTTCCATTACTTCTTCCACAATAAATGGAAAGCGAAGGGAAATAAAGCCCCTGCCCCGGGCGGAGATCAGTCGGCCAAAAAAATCTTCCGGGACTGATAACTCAACCAGGCTGTCGTTACGCTCTACGGTAACCCGCTGCACATTACCCATGACAAACTCCCTGGGAATATCCATAAAATCTTTTACTTCCTCTCCGTTAAGTTTCAGGATCTTGTCACCGGTCTGCATCCCGATATCCCTTGCCAGGGAATCAGCCACAATGCCATATTTGGCATTTTGCGCAGGCAGGTATTGCTCTCCCATAAAAAAGAGCATAAAAACATAGATAAAGGCTGCAAGGATTATGTTTGCAGTAACTCCGCCCACCATGATGATCAGTCGTTGCCATGCCGGCTTTGCCCTGAACTCATGGGGTTGGGGTGGTTTTTTCATTTGCTCTTTATCCATGGACTCGTCAATCATACCGGAGATCTTAACATAACCGCCGAGGGGAAGCCATCCCATACCGTATTCGGTTTGTCCGCGCTTGAATTTAAAAAGTGAAAACCAGGGATTAAAGAAGAGATAAAATTTCTCTACCCTTGTTTTGAATAGTCGGGCCGTGACCATATGGCCCATTTCGTGTATAACGATCAATATGGATAAGCTGAGAAAAAACTGTAAGGCTTTGATGAGTATTTCCATTCGTATATTGGGTTTAAAACTTGTACAAATTAATGCGGGTTTACTGCTTTTTGTTCAATGAGCTCGTTGGCCAGGCTGCAGGCCTTTCGATTGGTTTGTAAAATATCTTCCAGGTTTGGATTGTCAATGAATTCAATTTTTTCCATGCACTGCCCAATGATCTCCGGGATTTGCAAAAAGCCGATCCGGTTGTTCAAAAAGGCCTCTACTGCCACTTCATTGGCTGCATTGAGCACACAGGGGATGTTACCTCCTTTTTCAAGGGCTTTATAAGCCAGGCCCAGGCAGGGGAACCTTTTGGAATCGGGCTGTTCAAAAGTCAACTTTGGATAATTTAAAAAATCAAAACGTTCAAAATCTGATTTAATGCGCTCGGGGTATCCAAGGGCATATTGAATGGGCAATTTCATATCGGGAAGGCCCATTTGTGCTTTCATTGATCCGTCTTCAAACTGTACAATAGAGTGGATGATTGACTGGGGATGGACAATCACCCCAATTTGCGGGGGTTTTAACCCAAACAGCCATCTTGCTTCAATCACTTCCAGCCCTTTGTTCATCATGGTAGCGGAATCAATGGTGATCTTATCGCCCATCTCCCAGTTGGGATGCTTCAGGGCTTGTTCTTTTTTTACTTTTTCCAGTTCGTTCAGGCTATGTTCCCGGAAAGGACCTCCGCTTGCAGTGAGATAGATCTTTTCTATGGGATTGTGAAACTCTCCTGCCAGGCATTGAAAAATTGCAGAATGCTCGGAGTCGACAGGATAGATGTTTACTCCTTTTTCCCGGGCCAGCCTGGTGATGATATGACCTGCAACAACCAGGGTTTCTTTATTGGCTAAAGCAATATTCCTGCCATTTTTTATGGCACTGATGGTGGGTTCCAGTCCCGAAATACCTACCATGGCCGTAAGTACCAGATCGCTGCTGGTGTATTCCATTATTTGGGTGAGGGCCTTTTTTCCGGAGAAAACTTTAACCGGCAGGGAGGAAAGGGCATCGCTGACCTCCTGGTAGTGTTTTTCATTGCCAATAACAACGGCATTGGGCTCAAACTCCAGGGCCTGTTCTACCAGCAGGGAAGCGTTGTTTTTGGCAGAAAGAACTTCCAGGCTGAACAGACCGGGGCATGACCTTACCACCTCCAAAGCCTGCCGGCCGATGGAGCCCGTAGATCCCAGGATGGCCAGTTTTTTTTTCGGTTTATTCCTCATCAGAAAACAATATAATCCAGGGGATTTACAGGCACACCATTATGCCAAAGCTCAAAATGCAGGTGGGTGCCGGTAGAGTGAAGGCCCGATTCACCAATGATGGCGATAACTTCTCCTGCCCTTACAAAATCACCTTCTTTTTTAAGCAATGTACTGTTGTGTTTATAAACGGAAACCAGGTTGTTGCTATGCTGCAATCCGATGTTGTAACCGGTTTCAAGGGTCCAGGTTGAGAAAATGACCGTGCCGTCAAGGGTAGCTTTAATAGCTTCATTTTTATCGGCCACGATATCCAGCCCATAATGATTATTGGCCGGGTCAAAAAAGCTTGTAATTATTCCCTGTACCGGGGGGAAGAAAAATGACTGTGTTATGGCGGTTTGAGTGGGTCTTACTTCTTCGCTCACCCATTCATTATAATTTTCAATGGCTTCCATTTCGGCTCTTAAAATAGAATCTTCCCTTGAACGGGGCAATTCGTCAATTTCAAAATATTCCTGGCTCATTACCGTATCGGAATATTGTTCCTCTACTTCACGGCCTTCAACAATATTACGGATGTTTTGAAAATAAAGGTCTTTTTGCCGCAACTCCACTTCCAGGGAGTCTGCCCTTAGCATGAGCTCCCTCAGTACTTTGCGGGTATTGAAATCGGCATACCCGGGAATGTATTCACGTAAAGGAGTAAATGCGATCAGGTAGGTGGTTGCGATCACCAAAAAGATGCTTAAAGTGCCAAAAAAGATAAAAACGTTGAAGCGGGTCAAACGAAAGGAAAGCCTTTCTTCAAAAGTTTCGTCGTCCATTAAAACCAAACGATACTTGTCGTGAAGCTTGCGAAAAAAGGTGTGTTTTTTTTTGACGTTTTTTGCCATGATATGAAATTGGAAATGCAACTATACAAGCCTGTAAAATTACAAAATTCCGGCCTTATGGTTTTGCGTTGCAAATTTCGCAAATAAAATGGTTTTTCCTTTTGGTTTGCAAAAAACTTCTCTGATTTTTCAGTGTAAAAAACTGTTAAGCCTAAAACATTGGCTGAAATAAAATAAATTTGCAAAATAAAAGTTATCCTTAAGAAAACAATAAGGCCTTTAAGTTTTGAAAAAACATCCTTTTTTTCCGCATATAGCCCGGATTGTAACATTATTATTTTTAGTGCTGTTTTTCTGGGGTTGTTCTACCCAGAAAAACACCTGGCTCAACCGTAATTATCATACCATCAGTGCCAAATATAATGGTTTTTGGAATGCCAGGGAGAGTTTCAGACAGGGAGTGGAACAACTTTCACAGGCCCATGAGGACAATTATGAACAGGTATTGAGTGTTTTCCGCTATGGAGATGAACAGCAGGCACGGTCTGTACAGGGTAATATGGATATTACTTACCAGAAAGCCAGTATCGTTATCAGAAGACACTCCATGAATATCCGGGGGATAGAATACAATAAATGGATAGATGAATCTTACTTTCTGATTGCCCGTTCGCACTTTTTTAAAAGAGACTATAACCTGGCCATTCTTACTTTTGAATATATCATCAGGCAATACGATACGGACCCTGCCTATGAATCCAAAGTGTGGATTGCCAAGGCCTATAATGAACAGGAACGTTTTGACAATGCCCGCCAAATGCTGGAACTGACAAGATCCGATTACAGGGAGGGGTTGCTCAGTGATGAAGGGGCCCGCCTTTATCATTTGGCTTTTGCCGATTATCATATCCGGCAGGGTAATTACATGCAGGCTATCCCTTTTCTTGACAGGGGCATTGACAAAACCCGCAGCCGGCGGGAGCGTTCACGCCTTACATTTATCAAGGCCCAGTTGTATCATCACTCAGAAGAGTATGCCAATGCCCAGCAAACCTACGCCAGGGTGTTGCGCATGAACCCTACCTTCGACATGGCATTTCAGGCGCGTATCAATATGGCGAGGGCCTTTGATCCGGCAACCGGCAGCAGCAGAGACATACGGGAAGGCCTGGAACGCATGCTGCGCGATGACAAAAACCGCGACTACCGCGACCAGATTTATTATGCACTGGCCGAACTTTCCAAAAGAGAAGGCAATCAAAAGGAGGCAATAAATAACTATAAGCAGTCTGCTGCGGTTAGTGATGGCAACAACACCCAGAAAGGACTTTCTTTTTTGCGGCTTGGAGAAATTTATTTTGAGCAGCCTGAATACCTGAAAGCCAGCAAATATTATGACAGCACCATTACCTTTTTGCCGCAGAATTTTGAAAATTTTCAGAAGATCAGTGAAAAGCAAACCATCCTGAGCGACCTTGCCCGCAACATCAACATGATTGAAAGGGAAGATTCGCTTCAGCGTCTGGCCGGGATGACTGCCGCTGAGCGTAATGCCATTGTAGATAAAGTAATTGCCAAAATCAGGGAAGAAGAGCAAAGGCAGCGGGAGGAAGAACGCCAGCGCATGCAAACGGCCCAGCAAATGGCCCGTTCGCGCAGACCCGGTGATGGGGGACGCGACGGAGGCTGGTATTTCTACAATCCATCTGCCATCAGTTTTGGACAAACCGAGTTCTATGCCAAATTTGGCGAAAGGCCCCTGGAAGATTTATGGCGCATCAGCAATAAACAAACAGTTTCTTTCGATTTTGGAGAAGGGGAGTGGGACGACCCCGATGAAATGGATGAAGATGGCAGCCCCCTTGACCGGAACCGTTACCTGAGAAATATCCCTACCACTCCTGAAATGATGGAGCAATCCAATGATCGTATTGCACGGGCCTATTATAACAAAGGAATGATCTTTAAAGACCGGCTCGAAGATTACCCCAGGGCCATCACCAGTCTTGAAACCCTGGTTTCCCGCTTTCCGGACACCGAGCGAAAGCTTTATGCCTATTATTACCTGTATACCCTCAGCCAGGAAACCGGCGAGCAAACCCGCGCCCAGACTTTTAAAAACAGGTTGATCAATGAGTTTCCCGAAAGTGATTTTGCGAAAATACTTGGAGACCCGGATTACATTGAAAATCTGAAAAAAAGAGAGGAATATGCCAACCGACTATACAATGAAGCTTACAACGCCTTTTTCTCAGAGAACTTTGATCTGGTAAAACAACACGCCCAGGCTGCGGATACCATGGATATTTCCCTTGCGTTACGCAGCAAGTTTTCCTATCTGAAAGCTTTATCGGTGGGTAAAACCGGTAGCCGCCAACAATTCAGGCATGAGCTGGAAAACATCCTGATTGATTTTGAGGGCTACCCGGTGCATGAGCGTGCTACCGACCTGCTGGCCTCTCTGGATACGAATATGCTCCTGTTTGATGATGAAGTAGCGCAGGAAACCTTTGAAGATCCTGACCACGAGCCGTTTGTTTCGGTGTTTTCCGAAAATGAAGATGCTGCGCACTTTTTCGTTTTTGTGGTGGATGTGCTCAACGTAGAACCGGCCCAGTTGCGTAATTTCATCAATGAGTTCAACCAAGATTCGTTTCCTGAGCGTGACCTTTCTTTGAGCAATATTTTCCTTGATGAGCGCAGACAAATAACCACCATCACCAATTTTTCGGACAAGGAAAAAGGGATGGAGTATTATAACGCCATTATCAATTCGGAAACCATAGGCAGTTATGATCCTGATGCCCTTCAAGGCTTTATTATTTCTGTGGAAAACTACCCGATCTTTTACCAGGAGAGAAACCTGGATGATTACCTTGAATTTTTCAAAGTAAAATATTTAAATAAATAGAGGTACTTTGGAAAAAAACCTTTTTGTTTTACTTTTGTCGGTGCGTCAATTCTTAATTAATAAATATAATGTTCAGTAAAAAGAAAAATACAATGGCCAAACAACAAGAACCCGATCACACTTCGATAAATTTGATAGGTACCGGTACCACTATAAAAGGAGAGGTATCCTCCAGTGGCGATATTCGCGTTGACGGAACTTTATCCGGAGAGGTACGTTCGAAGGGTAAAATCGTAGTAGGCACCACCGGAGTGGTAGAAGGCGATATCATTTGCCAGAATGCTGATTTGTCAGGAAAGATCCGTGCCAAGGTAGAGGTATCTGAGCTTTTGACCCTTAAAGCAAGTGCCCGTCTTTTTGGAGAAATTATTACCAACAAACTGGCCATTGAGCCCGGAGCCAGGTTTACCGGCTCTTGTTCTATGGATAAAGGGGACTCGCCCGGCAAGGAGGAATCAAAACCCAAACCCGGCGAATCGGTAAAAGCCGAGCAAAGATAAGTCAATGCAATGCCGGGAAAACTTCCCGGCATTTTTTTAATATCCTTCAAGCTTTTCTCCCATGATCAATTTCCGGAAATTCACCATTAACCTGGCTGCTTATTCGGTAATACTTTTTGCTGTTTATGCATTGTTTGCATGGTTGGCTCCTGATTTTCTGGTTTCAGAAGCCTTTTACTTTTTTGTGCCGTTTTTCTTCTTACTGGCCTTACTTTCCAAGTATATTCTTGCCCGGATTACTCAAAAAAGAGACAAGCTTTTCTCCCAGGTTTTTCTCGCCATAAACATGGCCCGATTCCTGTTGTATATAGGGATAATACTTTTTTATGCTTTTTCCAGACCTGATGATGCGGTAGCCTTTATCATAACCTTTTTTGTTTTTTATTTTTTATTCACAATTTTCGAGGTGATGAGTGTATATCGGGATTTACACAATAGAAAAAACCCATAAATTGTTTGTAAATTAAGTGTTTTCGTGAGGTTTTTGAAAAAAATTAATTCCTATCTTGCACCATCAAATCCAATTTGATTGCAATGCATATGAAAGGGAAAAAGCGGGATGTTTTCACAGGCTTAATTTTTACAGCTGTATTTTGTTGTGTCACCCTCAGCATAAATCCCTTATTTGCCAATGCCGGGAATATTCAGCAAACCGACACGGTACCGCCTCCTTCTCTTACAGAATATGCTGAAGTTGCCGATAAAGAACCGGGTTTTGATGCAGGGAAGGTGATCATTGACCATATCCTGGATGCTTACGACTGGCACCTTTTTGATATTGGACCGAAAGAAATTTCTCTTCCGCTTCCGGTTATTCTTTTTTATGAAGGACGCTTTCATCTATTTCTGAGCAGTCGGTTTGATCATGGATATGCCTCTTACAAAGGTTTTCGGATTGCCCATGAAGGGCCCCGTAAAAACCGTATCATCCGGGTTTTGGATGACGGTAAAACCCCCGATCCTGAAGCCTCTTTGTTACTGGATTTTTCCATTACCAAAAATGTACTTTCCATTTTTATTTCCGCCGCTCTGCTATGTCTGATATTTATCAGCGTGGGGAAAAAATACAAACAATATGGGAGCAGGGCAGTACCTTCTGGCCTGCAATCCTTTATGGAGCCACTGGTTTTGTTTGTAAGGGATGAAATTGCTCTTTCTGCCATCGGTCCAAAACATTACGAGCGATTTTTGCCTTATTTGTTGTCTCTTTTCTTTTTTATCTTCTTTAACAATATCATGGGATTGATTCCCTTTTTCCCGGGGGGTGCCAATGTTACGGGCAATATCAGTGTTACCCTGGTGCTGGCCATGTTCACATTTTTCACCACCCAGCTGTTTGCTAACAAAGGTTATTGGCAGCATATTTTCAACACCCCCGGCGTGCCATGGTGGCTGAAAGTACCCATACCCCTGATGCCTTTAATAGAGCTGGTCGGGGTTATCATTAAACCCTTTGTGCTGATGATCAGGTTATTTGCCAACATCACGGCAGGACACATGATCATCCTGGGTTTTGTAAGCCTGATCTTTGTTCTTGGAGAGGTTAGCAATGCATTTGGAATGGCCATTTCTCCTTTATCCCTGGTATTTCTGGTTTTTATGGGATTCCTGGAGTTACTGGTGGCTTTCCTGCAGGCCTATGTATTTACCTTATTCAGTGCACTGTTTTTTGGAATGGCTGTTCCTGAAGAGCACCATTGATAAATCAATAATCAAAAAGTGTTAAGTTAAACCTAAAAAAAAAAATTATGTCACCATTATTCGTTTTATTGGAAGCCTCTGTAGAGATCATTGGCACCTGGGTAAATCTTGGAGCCGGGCTGTCAGCTGTAATTGCTGTATTTGCCGCCTCCTGGGGTATCGGAAAGATCGGGAAAACGGCCTTGGAGTCTATTGCCCGCCAACCTGAAGCAGGCAACGACCTGCGGTCGTCCATGATTGTTTCGGCAGCGCTTATTGAAGGGGTAACCTTTTTTGCCATCGTGGTCTGCCTGCTGATTTTATTTGTTTAGAAAACCGGTTTTTGTAAAACCATCACCGGTTTGGTTTTTTTGCTGCCGGGCTGAAAGGGCATATCGTCATTTTCAACCATATTGTTGCACTTAAACATATTGTTATCATGGAACTTTTATCACCCGGATTAGGGCTTATTTTCTGGATGACCTTGTCATTTGGTATTGTTTTGTTAATTTTAAGGAAATTTGCCTGGGCCCCTATTTTGGGGACCATCCGCGAGCGCGAGCGGGAAATTGCCATTTCATTGCGTAACGCCCAGCACATCAAAAGGGAGCTGGAAGAACTGGAGACTTTGAAAAAACAAAAAGTTGCCGAGGCCGATAAACAGCATCAGGAGCTACTTGTCAGGGCAAAAACCGAAGCCGAGAATGTGCTGCGGGAAGCCCGCATAAAGGCCGGTGATGATGCCCATCAACTTTTAGAGAATGCGCGCAATGCCATTGAGGTGCAAAAAAAATCGGCCATGCTTGAAATAAAGCACCAGATTGCCAGTTTATCGGTAGATATGGCCGAAAAAGTGTTGCAGGAAGAATTCAGCGACAAGGAGAAAAATACGCGCTTTGTCAACGGAGAGCTTGAAAAGGTTATCCTGAATTAAAATTATAAAAACAAACCGTCTTCCCATGATTGGAAGAGATATTCGCGTTTCCAGACGTTATGCCAGGGCGCTGCTTTCCCTGGCAGAGGAGAACAATATCCTTGAAAGGACCTACCAGGATATGAAATATATCCACCGGGTATTTTCTATTGAGAAAGAGTTGAAGGTTGTTTTGAACAGCCCCATTGTCAGGGAAAAGAAAAAACAAAGGATTATTTCCCGTTTGTTTGAAGGACAGGTACACCCCGTTATTCATAAATACCTTCAGATCATTGTAAGGAAACGCAGATCAGCCCTGCTTGATGGAATTTCTGAGCAATTTCAGGTGGTTTACAAGGAGTATCTTGGAATTGAACTGGTTAAGGTTACCACAGCCCTTCCCATTGATGAACCATTACGGGAAAAAGTGTTGTCCGTGGTCGGGAAGCTGACCGATAAAAAAGTAGAGTTTTATGAGGAAGTAAACCCGAAGATCATCGGAGGGTTTATTCTCAATCTAGGTGAAAAACAATATGACGCCAGCATTAAACGCAAGCTGGATGACATCAGAAAGCACCTTAACAGTTATACCGGTTTATTAGCATAAGAAAAAGAACAGATATGTCAGATATTAAACCTGCAGAAATTTCTGCCATCCTTCGACAGGAAATGGCCGGTTTTCACCGGGAGATCAACCTGGAAGAAACCGGAACGGTATTGCAGATCGGCGACGGAATAGCCCGCATTTACGGATTGTCCAATGCACAGGCCGGAGAGATGGTGGCCTTTAACGAAGAAGGACTCAAAGGGGTGGTGCTTAACCTGGAAGAAGACAACGTGGGGATTGTGTTGCTGGGCGATGCCCGAAACATCAAGGAGGGGGATATTGTAAAACGAACCGGTGAAATTGTTTCCATTGGTGCCGGGGAAGGTCTTGTTGGAAGGGTTATCGATTCAACAGGCAAACCCATTGACGGGCATGGAGCCATATCCGGTTCTCTTTTTCAGATGCCCCTTGAAAGAAAGGCTCCCGGGGTAATTTACCGTCAACCGGTAAACGAACCTCTTCAAACCGGTATCAAAGCCATTGATGCCATGATCCCCATTGGACGGGGACAACGTGAGCTGATCATTGGCGACCGTCAGACCGGGAAAACGGCCATTGCCATTGATGCCATCCTTAGCCAGCGCGAGTTTTTTGAAAAAGGCGAGCCGGTGTTTTGTATCTACGTGGCCATTGGTCAGAAAAGCTCGACGGTTGCAGGAATTGTAAACCAGTTGCGAAAACATAAAGCCATGGACTATACCGTGGTGGTATCGGCTTCGGCCAGCGACCCGGCCGCCATGCAGTTTTTTGCCCCCTTTGCCGGTGCAGCCATCGGGGAATACTTCAGGGACACAGGAAGGGCTGCCCTGGTAGTTTTCGACGACCTTTCCAAACAGGCCGTTGCTTACCGGGAAGTTTCCCTCTTGCTGCGAAGGCCTCCCGGGCGGGAAGCCTATCCGGGGGATGTGTTTTATCTCCATTCGCGCCTGTTGGAAAGGGCTGCAAAAGTGATTGCCTCAGATGAGATCGCGGCAAAAATGAATGATGTCCCAGAGTCTATTAAAGACCTGGTTAAGGGCGGTGGTTCGCTTACTGCCCTTCCCATTGTGGAAACCCAGGCCGGAGATGTTTCTGCCTACATTCCCACCAACGTGATCTCCATTACCGATGGTCAGATATTTCTGGAATCCAGCCTTTTCAATGCCGGTGTTCGACCTGCCATCAATGTGGGGATCTCTGTGAGCAGGGTGGGAGGGAATGCCCAGGTGAAATCCATGAAAAAAGTTGCCGGAACCCTTAAACTTGATCAGGCCCAGTATCGTGAGCTGGAGGCTTTTTCCAAATTCGGATCCGATCTGGATGCATCTACCCGTACCATTTTGGAGAAAGGTGCCCGCAATGTGGAGATCCTGAAGCAGGGGCAGTTTAGCCCTGTGCCCGTTGAAGAGCAAATTGCCATTTTATTTTGCGGCACCCGTGGACTTATAAGCAAAATTCCCATAAATATGGTGGCCGAATTTGAGAAAGAATTTATCGCCTTCATGAAAAAAAACCACCAGGAAGTTCTGGATAAGCTCCGTCAAGGCTTGCTGGACGATGAAATGACAGATACCCTAAAAGCAGCTGCCATGGAGGTAGGGGAAAAATTCCAGGAAAAATAACAGAACACCGGGACAAACAGATCTTATGCTTAACCTGAAGGAAGTTCGTACAAGGATTGCATCCATCAAATCTACAAGGCAGATCACCAGTGCCATGAAGATGGTTTCTGCCTCCAAGCTGCGCAAAGCCCAGAATGGTATTTTAAGTGTAAGACCCTATGCGGCTCATTTAAAAACAATGCTTTCCGGATTGGAGCCTCAAATACCAACTGAAGAGAAAAATCAATTTACCCTGCCCAGGGAAGGGAAAAACATTCTTGTGGTGGGTATTGCTTCCAACAAAGGGCTTTGTGGCACCTACAACACTTTGCTGGTAAAACGTACCCTGCTTCATGTCAACTCTCTGATACAGGAAGGTTATAAGGTCAAGCTTTTGTTGATTGGAAAAAAAATTGAGGCTTTCTTCCAAAGCCGTGAATTTGAGATATTGAAAACGGCCCACGAAGTCCTGGAAGGAATCAGTTATGAAAAAACAGAAACCCTTGCCAGGGAATTAATGGAAATGTACGCTTCCGAAACTTATGACCGGGTGGATGTGGTTTATAACCGCTTTAAAAATGCTGTAATGCAGGAGTTGGTAATTGATCAGCTTCTTCCTGTCTCTGCGGAAATTCCCGGAGAGGAACAAAAAAATGCTTCCCCAAAAGCGGAAGAAATGCAGCAAGAATTTTCATACATTCTTGAGCCAAGCCCAAAAGAAATGCTGGACACCTTAGTTCCCCAGTATGTTTCCCTGTATTTCTACCAAATATTGCTGGATGCCTCAGCATCAGAACATGGAGCCCGTATGACGGCCATGCACCAAGCCACCGACAACGCTACAGAGCTTCTCAAAAGCCTTACACTAAGCTACAACAAGGTACGGCAATCGATGATCACCCGTGAGATCATGGAAATTGTAGGAGGTGCAGAAGTCTTCAGCCGATAACTTTCTTCTTTTTCAGAATGCCGATAATTGCCACCGTTTCGGAAGCTCAAAAGAAAAAACCCCGGGAGATTATAGCAACCCGGGGTTTTTTCTAAAAGGGGAATGGTAATTCTTTTAATTAAAATACAAACGGTATGCCAAATTGAAATTTCTTCCCGGCATGGGAAAATGGCGGTCTTCCACTCTGGACAGATGATCCCTGTATTTGGTGTTGAAAATATTATCGGCCCTGAAAATGAGGACATGCCGGCCGTTGAAGTCCAGGCGATAGCCCATGGTAATGCCCATCAGGGCATAGCCATCGGTCATGCTTTCTTCGGGTGCCACCCTGCTTTGTTTATTTACAGCCCTGATGCGGCTGCCGATCCAACCGCTTCCAAAGTCATATTCGGCTACTCCGCTAAAGCGGAAAGGGGGGATAAAAGGAAGATACTCCCTGCTTTCGCTGTTTCGGCGGGCATTCACGTAATCCATTCCCATATTAAGAGTAAGGCCGCTAAAAGGAGCGATGCCCAGAACAAACTCACCCCCGAAAAACCTGGCATCATCACCCATGTATTCAAAAATGGGGAGCCCAGAGTCTTCATCGGTTACACCGGTAGGTTCGAAAATGATGTAATTGCTGAACCAGTTGGCAAATCCAGAGATTTCCATTTTGAAAAGCCGGTTGGTCCAATTGATAAACAGATCGGTACCATGTCCTGTTTCGTCTTTCAGGTCGGTGCTTCCCACTTCATAAACACCTGAACATAAGTGAGGACCATTGGCAAACAATTCTTCCACCATTGGATTGCGGTGAGAGCGGGCAAATTGCCCTCCGATCTCAACATGCTGAATGGGGCGGTAATTAAGGCCTGCAGAACCAGTAAAGTTTGCTCTGCTTCTTGCTTGGTCGGCATCCGGAAAAACATGGTTTGGCAATGCCCCGGTATGCTGAAAGTCAATCCTGGCGCCGGCCTGCATCCTCAGCACAGGGGAGAGGGGTATCTCCTGGTAGGTGAAGGCTCCTACATTAAACCGCCGCTCGCCGGGAGTATACGCTTCATCTCCACCAATATCCAGGTTGTGGCCATGAATGTTCAGCCCAAATGCCCCCCGTTCGAAAATGCGATGGGGACGGTGTTGAAGCGTCAGGGTACTGCTGAATGCAATTTTGTCGTGCGAAAGCTCCACATCCTCTTCCCAGGCGCCATCCTCGAATTCAATTTCTACTTCTTTCTGACCAAGATGGGTTACATTAAACCGCCACTGTGCTTTGTCAAAAAAACCTTGCCGTTGGTAATTGAACCTTCCCTGCATGCCAATCCTTTGCTGGCGCACTTCTATGCTTTCATAGGGGTCATCCAGATGTTCAGGCAGGCCGTAAGTCTGGTCATTAAAAGAAATGCTCATTCCTCCGTTGAGATTGGAGCGTTGCAGTCCAAAGCCGAAGGCACCGTCGTAATGGTTCATGTAGGTTCCGGGCATTTTGCCTTCGGGGGTGGTGATGTCGCCTGATTTGCGGTAGGCCGTTCTGGCAGTTACAGCCCAGTTGCTGTTTCCGTGGGTGTACCGGGCAAAGCCGGCGCCCATATTGTTCATGGTAGCTCCCTGAGCAGAAACAACTCCTGAGGAGCCGGGATCCCAGTCTTCGGGGATATCGCTGGTCATCAGGTTGATAACACCGCCCAGCGCACTGGATCCGTACATCAGGCTGGCGGGTCCTTTTACCACCTCAACGCGGCTGGCAGAAAGTGGATCCATGGTCAGGGAATGACCGGCACCGGATTCAGACACATCGCCCATACGCTCACCGTGTTCCAGGATCAGGATGCGGTCGCCATCCATGCCGCGAATTACCGGGCGTGCCGGGGCCGAACCCATGGAGCGCATGGCCAGTCCAGGCTCTCCGTCAAGCATTTCTCCAAAAGAGACTTCGCTGCGTTTTTGCAATGCTTCCCCGACAAAACTCATGTCGGACTGATAGCGAAACCCACTGGCCGTGGGGTTTGCGGTAATGACTACTCCGCCAAGGTCTACAGCCCGGTAACTGACCTCAACTTCCAGTTGCAGGGTTTCTCCCGGTTCCAGATCCAGTTCAAGGGCTTTGGTTTGATACCCGATACCGCTGACCTTTAAGGTTAGTTTTTCGGAGGGGAGGTTATGAAGCCGGAAAAAACCATCGGCATCAGTGGCTGTTCCAATACTTGTCCCTTCAATCATGAGGTTGATAAAAGGAACGGGTTGTTCTTCCTCGATGGAAATGACCCGGCCTTCGAGGCCGGAAGTATTATTGGGTTGCCCGGACATGGAAGCCGAAAAACCCAGAATCATAGTAAAACCCATGATCGCAGAAAAAACAGATTTTATGTTGGATTTCATTGTAGGTGAAATTATGAAAATTAGATAATGCATTGTAGTTATTAATTGGGTGATCACCCCGATATCAAACAGGCAATTGCAGCAATCTGACACTATGAAGAGTCATGTTCTCTGTTAACATCAGGAAAAAGGGGGAGTGGACGGAAAGAAATTAAGCTCCGTGCATTACCAGAGGGGGTGCCCGGAGAAAGGGGAATCGCATGGGGATTCCCGGCTGGGGGTCCAGGACATTTAAAGCAAGGGTAATAGAATTTTCCGGAACCAATGGTATGGTTGTGCAGCATTCGGCCACCACGATGGTATGAAAATCCGAAATCGTTCCCAGGAAAAAGATTTCTTTTTCGCTATGGTGGTGGTTTTCAAAAGGAAAGCCGGTTTCCCTTTCAGGATTGTTTTCGGCTTGGGACTGAAAAGGGTGGGCGTGTTTTACCAGTTGACCATTGGGTAACTGATGATAGTGCCAGTTGGCATTGGAGTTGTGAAACAGCCAACAAACCGGCAGCAGGAGCAATAGAAAAAGATATTGTTTTATCCTATGCATAAGGGATATAAGATGGGGCAAAATTATAAAAACCCATTCAGATAAAGAAGTAAAACAGGCAATTAATCACCTGAATTATTTTAACGGAAAAAATTTGGGGGTTGTGTTTAAAACCACTGTGGTAGGGGTTAATATTTTTTTAAAAAACCCGGCCACCAATTTAAATGACCGGGTTAACTAAAAACATGAAGAAAAAAACTATTGTTAGTTGGCAAATTCTTGCCGGGCAACTTCCACTTTCACCGGGGTGCGGTTTTGCAGGTTGTCGCTTACCGGGCAGCGTTCCTCTACGGCATGGATCCACTTTTCAAGGGTTTCGTGGTCTGCGTTGCAATCAGGCTTAAGTGTAATGGAAATGTACTTATAACCGGCCCTTTGCTCGTCACTTTTTCCGAATAATTTTGCAGGGTTCAGCTCGCCCTTGATGTCTATTTCCAGGTGACGCAGTTCAAACCCCATTTCCTTGGCGACCAGGTGGCCCATCACGTTCAGGCAGCCGGCAAAGGCGGCCAGCACATACTCAACCGGGTTTGGGGCCAGATCGGTTCCGCCCAGTCCCTCAGGCTCGTCCACAATGATCTCAAAGTTGCGGGCTTTTACACTTGTTTTTGCAGGGCTTTGGCTGCTGGCGTTTATTTTAAATGTTAAGTCGGACATGGTTTTATTTTTTAAGATGAATAATTGTTAAATTTTTAACAAAGCTAATCATTTGTTTTTATTTGGGTGTTATTTTTGATATGGCAAAAGCCGTTTCCAACCATTTAGTTTTTCTCTAAAAAAAAAGTAATATTGCATTTTTATGTTCAGTCAATCGTTAATCATGAAAACAAATGAAAAACATCCTGAATGGAATTCCCGGCTGAGCCCGGCCCAGAAAAAGCTGGTGGAGGATAATTCCTATACCCTTGAATTCCGGCCCAATGAACCGATCATTAAACAAGGCTTTTCGGCCAACCACATTCTTTATCTGGAAGAAGGAATGGCGAAACTCAGTGTTAGTGATCAGGAGCGCACCACCACCTTCAAGATCATTGGCAGCCGTTCTTTTATCGGGATCATGTGCTCATTTGTTAAAAAGAACTTTGATTTTTCGGCAACAGCCATCAAACCTTCCCGCGTTAGGCTGATCGACCGTAATGTTTTTGAAGAACTGATCCGCACCAACGGAGATTTTGCGGTGCAGATGGTAAGTCTCATGTCCCTGATGACCAATAAAATTGTTCACGACCTGATCTACCTGAGCCATAAAAATGTGGACGGCGCCCTTTCCACCATTTTACTGGAATTGTCCGGGATTTTTGGAAGTGGCCAATTCCAGATGCCTTTTACCAGGATAGAACTGGCCGATACCATAGGATATTCAAAGGAGAGTGTGATCAATTCCCTTTCGGGCCTGCAGAAAGAAGGGATCATCAGGGTATCCGGGAAAAACCTGGAGATACTGGACCGCAAACGCCTGGAATTGATTTCCAAACACGGATAAAAAAATTATGAGTGAAGAAAAGCGCAACGGAGATCCCCGTTTGTATCAATTACTGGAAGAACTGAAAATTTCATATGATTATTATGGCCATCCCCCGGCCCCCACGGTGGAGGAAGCCGCCAAATACTGGAAAGACCTGGACGCTACCCACTGCAAAAATCTTTTTTTCAGGAATCACAAGGGAAACCGGCATTACCTGGTAATTCTGGAACATACCCGCGAGCTCAACATCCGGGATCTGGAGCAGCGTTTAAAGCAGGGCAAACTTACTTTTGCCTCTCCCAAAAGGTTAAAAAAGTACCTGGGGCTGAACCCGGGTTCAGTAACCCCGTTTGGGCTTATCAATGATACCGGAACCCATGTGCATCTTTTCCTGGATGAAAAGCTCAGGGAGTCGGAAAGCATCAGTTTTCACCCCTGCATCAATACAGCCTCTCTGGTGATAGCCTACAGGGATTTTATCCGTTTTTTGGAGCATTGCGGAAACTCCTATGAGTATGTAAGAATGTACGATTAGATCGACAAGCTGACAAGTAAAGCCTTATCCTGCAAGGAAGGAGATCAGCACGCCCGCTGCCACAGCCGAACCGATGACTCCCGAAATATTGCTGGCCATACAATACTGTAGCAGGTGATTGGAACTGTCGTTTTTTACGGCAATTTCGTTGGCCACCCTCGAAGCCATGGGAACGGCGCTGAGCCCGGTGGCCCCAATCAGGGGGTTGATCTTTTTCTTTGCAAACAGGTTGTATCCCTTAACGGCCAGGATGCCGCCTGCCACCGAAATGGAGAAAGCGATAAGCCCTCCAACTATGATTCCCATGGTGCGGATATCCAGGAAAGTGCCGGATGTCATGGTGGCACCAACAGCCAGGCCTAAAAAGATGGTTGCTGTATTGAGGATGGGACCGGTGGCGGCATCCGATAGCCGGCCGGTGGCCACCCCAATTTCCCGTATCAGGTTGCCGAACATGAGCATTCCAATCAAAGGCACGGCGGTAGGCACAAAAAAGGCGACAATGATGCCTAGCACAATGGGAAAAGCGATCTTGACCGCCGGCATGTTCTTAATTTCCCTTTTTGAGGGGTATTTTTTGTCCATGGCCTTCATGTTGATCTGCAATTCGTTTTTGGAGCAAAGCAGGCGTACCACCGGGGGGATGATAACCGGTACCAGGGCCATGTAAGAATAGGCAGCAATGGCGATGGGCCCCAGCAGGTGGGGGGCCAGCACAATGGAAATAAAAATAGCCGTTGGCCCGTCTCCGCCCCCGATAATACCCAGGGAACCGGCTTCCTGGGGGGTAAAGCCCACGGCAATGGCCGCAAAAAATACAGTGAATATCCCTAGCTGGGCAGCAGCCCCAAAAAGTGCCAGGCGAAGGTTGCGCAGCATGGGTCCGAAGTCTGTCAGGGCACCCACGCCAAGAAAAATAATGGGCGGCAAAAAGCCGGTTTTGATCAGGGAGTAATACAGGTAGTTCATGATGCCGTGATCGGCGGCGATCTCTATGAGGTTTTTATACCGGCCTTCTTCCAGCATCACTTCCGCTTCGGGCACAATGCCCATGCCTGCCCCGGGCAAATTGGCCAGGATCACCCCAAAGCCAATAGGCACCAGCAACAGGGGTTCATATTTTTTCCGGATCCCTAAAATCAATAAAAAGACCCCTACCGCCAGCATGATGATCACTCCCGGGCTGGTAAACAGCTCCGGCAGGGAGGTCATATCCACTAATTTTTCCAGTGCACCCATTTTTGCAATTTTCCGTTAATTTACAGCAGGAAAAGTAAGTTTCCTGCACCCGATCAATTCTCCTCTTTTATGCGAAAAAGCAGGTCGTCTTCAAACACCTCGGTGCCGTTTTCAGCCACGATATCTTCCAGTTTGCCAGCCACATTGGAACGGATGGTGTTGTAGGTTTTCATGGCCTCGATATAGCCCAGGGCATCTCCTTTTTTTATGTTGTCGCCCACTTTAACCGGCTTTTGCCCCATTTCTTTGGTCAGGTAAAAATTACCCGAAAGGGGTGAGATGATGTCCCTTACCTGATCTTCTTTTTGGCCGGCTTTCCCCTCCTTACTGTCGCTTGCCTCCTTTTCATGGGTTTGCAAGGGATTGTCATTATAGGAAACGGTAACGCTGTATTTTTCGCCTTCCACTTCCACGGTCATTTGGGTGGGGCCAGCCGGTTGTTTGGAGGATTTTTCAATCACCCTTTTTTCCGTTTTGGGATACATGCCGCCCCCTTCTTCCCGCAGGCGCTCCATTTCTTCTTCAAAGGCCCTTTTGGCTTCACCTGATTTATAGCGGCGGTATTGTTCGGGATGCATGGCCAGCTCAAAGAGTTCTTCATCATCTTCTCCATAATCCCATCCCTTTTCATCCATTTCTTTTTTAAACCCTTCGAGCTCATCGGGATAAAGCTCCTGTGGATTGCCCTTAAAGAATTCTTTTCCTTCTTTTTCGGCCAGTTCTTTCAGTTCAGGAGCCAGCTCTCCTGGCAGTCGGCCAAGCTTACCGGTAAGCATGTCCCATACATTGTCGGGGATCATGGTCCAGCGCTCCCCTCCTTTTTCCATCTGTGTAACATTCATCACGGCCAGGTTTTTCACATACTGGCTGAATGGGGTCACAAGGGGCGGATAGCCTACCTTGGGCCAGATGTATTCCACTTCCCGGAAAAGTTTTACCAGGAATTCATCCTGGGTCATTTTGCGCTTGTTGTGCTTTTTAAGCCATTTGTTGAGGAATTTCAGGTTTTTCTTCAGGTCGTCCATCAGGGAGCCCATCATACCCCCCGGCAATCCTGAAGATATCAGCAGGGAGTTCATGGTGCGGTTCTGGGGATTGATGAAATAGCCCAGGAAGTCCTCCATAAATTCCTGGTTAACCCTTCGGGTTTTCATGTAGGCATCCATATCTACCTCAGGCACATCAAAGCCGGCATCTTTCAGCATGGCCTGCACGGCCAGTAAGTCCACATGGCCGGTACCCCATGAGAGGGGTTCCATGCCTACATCGATATAATCTGCTCCTGCCCGGACCACTTCCAGGATGGAGGCCATGGCAAAACCCGGTCCCGAGTGGGAGTGATATTGTATGGGAATGTCGGGATGTTTTTCGCGGATACCCGAAACGATCTTTCCGAGCCATACCGGACGTCCGATGCCGGCCATGTCTTTAAGGCAAAGCTCGTCGGCCCCCCCATTGATCAACTCATCGGCCAGGTTGATATAATATTCTATGGTATGAACTTCGGAGAACGTAATGCTCATGGCTGCCTGTGCGATCATCCCGGCATCCTGTGCATAGTGGATAGAGTCGATGATGTTGCGGGGATCGTTCATGCCGCAAAAGATGCGTGTGATGTCCGTGCCCTGGGCTTTTTTGACCTTGTACATGAGCTTGCGCACATCGGCCGGTACCGGCTCCATGCGCAAGCCATTGAGGGAACGGTCGAGCATATGGGTTTGTATACCCGCTTTGTTGAAGGGGCGGGTCCATTCGCGAAGGGCCTTATTGGGGTTTTCACCAAACAGCAGGTTGATCTGCTCAAACCCCCCTCCATTGGTTTCAATACGGTCAAAACAACCCATTTCAATAATATGGGGTGCGGTTTTCTTGAGCTGGTCCACCCGGGGCAGATACTTCCCTGAGGATTGCCACATATCGCGATAGACCAATGAAAATTTTATTTTTCGCATGATAGATAAAGCCTGAAAATTGATACTGTTAACCCTTCCGGAAATTTTTTCCGGAGATAAAAAACACAGGAAAAACCAAAACTAAGTTTTTCGGATATTTACCACTTTGCCGTGGCCTTCTGTGACGGCTTGAACTGCGGCGGCAATGGCGGCCAGGTGTTTGCGGCCGGTTGGGCCGCCTTTTTCTGGTCCTTTTTTTTCGGGGGGCTTTGCCAACGGAAAAAACCGGTTAACAGCCCAGATGATGCCCTTGCCGGTAAGCACTACAATGAGCAGCACGATAAAAACCGTTAGCAGCCCGAGAATGAAAACCTGCAAAGGAAGGCCTAAATTTTCCATGATCAGCCGTGAATTAAAGCGGTATTTTAAAGAAAGCAAAGGTAACCAAATTCGGGCAATTTTCCCTGAACAACCGCCTTTTCAGAACAAGGGAAGGGTCTAAATGTTAAAGGTTCCCGGCAGGGAAGCGTTTTTTTTCGATCGATGTAATGGCTTTTTTCTTTACTTTGTATCATTAACGGCATCCTTTTAAATTTCCTCACTATGGCTACCAAAGCACAAATTGACGCCTTTCTTTCCAGCCCCCACATTGCGGTGGCAGGGTACTCACGCAGTCCGAAAAAGTTCGGCTCCATGGTATTCCGTATCCTGAAAGAGAAAGGTCATGATGTATATGCCGTAAACCCTGCCGGGGGGGAAACCCCGCAAGGGCAAACGGTTTATCCTGATGTAATGGCTTTACCCGAAAAGGTAAAGGCCCTTCTGGTGGTCACCAAACCCGATGTGGCTCCCGGCCTGGTAAAGCAAGCCCTGGAAAAGGGGATCACCCACATCTGGATACAGCAAATGACCGGAAATAAGGAAGTAAAAGAGATGCTGGATGCCAGCCCGGTTGAACAGGTTTACGGCCATTGCATCTTGCTGCATGCCCAGCCCGCGGGCATCCACAAAGCCCATCGCTGGATACTGAACGTATTTGGCCGGTTGCCCAAGTAAGAAGGGCCACCCTGGAATTACCCGGGGCAGCCCTGCCTCAACAAAACTACTAATTATGAAGAAAATTACTTGATTATCTGCAGCTTTTCAGTTGCAAATCCTTTTAATGTGTTTATTCTCAGAAAATAAATTCCTTTGTCCAGCATAGCAACATTTACCTGGTAGGTATTGCTTTGTACCTCGGCGGCATACACCTGTTGACCGAGCATGTCAAATATCCTGATCTCCTGAATTTTATCCTCTGAACGTACGTTTATTTCTGTACTTGCCGGATTCGGAAAGATGGAAAGCTCAACCAGATCGGGATCGCTCAGGGACACATCGTCGCGCTCCAGGGTTACTTCAACCACCACATCCTCATCGGTTACACTTACTTCCCCGGATTCTTCGTGATAGCCTTCTTTGGTTACCAGGTAGTCATAGGTTCCTGCTTCGATTTCCTCAAAAACATAAACCCCGGGGCCATACTGTGTACCATCGAAAGTGACCATTGCTTCGGTGATAACATCGCCTTCTTCATCCTCAATGTAAAATGTAACGGTAAATACCGGTTCTTCCTCTTCCAGCAGTGTGACGTTTACAACCACATCTGCATCCGTTATGGTAACCTCGTCTTCAAAAGTCTGGTAACCTTCACGGTTGACCATGTATGAATAGGTTCCGGGATCCAGGTCTTCAAAAACGTAAATACCGGCTTCATATTCAACACCATCCAAAGTGATCGTTGCATCTGTGATCTCCTGTCCTTCCTCATCCTGAATGTTAAATGCAAGGTCGAATTGTTCAGGAACAGTATAGGTATATTTGACGATACTGACACCGCTTCCGCTCATGTAAATGTCAATGGTTTCATCCTGGTCGATGATTCCCATTCTATTGTAGTTGGCATCCAGGCCTACTTCCTCAGGTACAACCGACCAGGATGCTCCACCATCTTCTGAGAAAACTCCTCCTGCAACGCCAAAACGCCTGGCAAATGCAATATTTTCATGGGCTTTACTAAAAACAACATCTGTACACTCAAATTCATAAAAGCTGGATACCCAGTTTTCTCCTCCGTCAAAGGTTACGTAAAGCCCCTGGTTCATACTCACAGTTGCCAGTATGTTGTCCGGATTATTCTGGTTGACAGACAGGTTCCAGATTCCGATATCCTCCGGCAAACCGGTGGAATAAGAAATCCAGGTGTCGCCATAGTCGGTGGATTTAAAGACTCCGGTATCATTATTACTTGCCGCATAAGCCCAGATAACACCGGGTTGACCTTCCACTACTTCAATGTCGGTTATCACTTCCTGTTCTTTAGTAATGGATAATTCTTCTATTGTTTCAAAATCGTCGGTGGTGCGATACAACTTAGCGGGGCCTTGCCAGTTTGGGGTTTGAGGGATTATAAACCAATAGGTTTCGGTATCCTCAGGGCAGCGAATAATTTGGGATAAAACCCTGCCGGATCCGTCAAAAACTTCAACGGGATCGGCTTCCAGGTGCCTGTCGGACTTAAAAATCTTGACTCCTCCCATAAACATTGGCACTCCGATAAATGCACGATCCTGGCTGTATTGGTCGCCATATATCTGGAAGCTTTGGTTGACCATATTTAATCCAAGGTGCCCATTTACTTCATGGGTTTCCAGATTGTGAGCGAGATAACTTCCATTTGCCGTATAATACAGGTATTCACTTCCATCGGGAAGTTTAACCGGGTCTACATTCCTTAGGTTCATCATGTAGATAGGCATTACACTCCATTCATCGCCCCCATCCATGGTTTGTACTACCCGATGATCGCTGCCCACAATAACGTGTTGGCTGTTGAATGGATTGACATCTATCGAAGCACCGTATCGGTAGGTATGATAAGTATCTTCATCAAACAGGGTGCTTTCCCAGTTTTGGCCTCCGTCAGTGGAAACATGAATTCTTTCGGTGCTGGTAACCCATACTTTATCAGGATCGTTATGATCGAGGCGAAGGGCTATAAAATTCCCAATCAAATCTTCATCAATGCCATAATCCAGGGAATTCCATGTAAATCCGCCATTTGTTGAATGGAGGATTTTGTTCTCCTCTGCTCCAAATCCGGTAATGGCAAAAAGTCTGTCAGAGTTTGCAGGATCCATGACAACTTCGTTAATGATATCTCCCGCAGTGATGCGGTTCCAGTTATCCCCTCCGTCAATGGTTCCGTAAAAACCACCTTCATCATCCCCGGGACTGCCGCCCATACCAAGAAGGATACCGTTTGGGTTGCCCGGATCTATGGTTACCGTTCTGGGCGAAAGTTCATTAAAATTGATATAATCAAAGATCAGGTCAAAATCCTCTCCACCATTGGTAGATTTCCATACGGTTCTGCGGCTTCCGTCAAACCAAATGCCCATTGCTCCAAGCACAACAATGTTATCCGGGTTCAGAGGGTCAACATCATAATCTGCAAAATTCAGATGGTGGATATAGAAAGTGGAGATGGTATCAATAATTTCCCCTGTGGTGACATCCATAATATAAATGCCTCTGGTGTCAACATCTGAGCTGCTGCCGTCACCAACTACAAAATAAAGATGGGTAGGCTCCTGGGGGTTTGCAAACCTTAGATCGGTAATGCGCACCGGAAAGCCCGGAACTCTTGGTGCAGAATAAAGATAAGACCAGGTCTGACCATGATCGGTAGATTTAAAAAGCTGCCGGTCGCGATTGGATGCGTAAGCAACGCCTTCGTTTGCAGGATCAAAGGCGATGGAACGAAAGCGTCCGTATCCCGGCCCGACTCTTCCTTCGTAGGTTATGCTTTCATTTTGATCAAGAAGATTTTTGGGGATTAATGAGCTTTTTACCTCTTCCTCTTCACTGAATTTAACTTGTGCTTCAAGCGGTATTTGAGGATAAATGGCAAAGATCAGCATTGCCAGTAACAGTAATAGTTTGTTTTGGGATTTCATAAATAAAAGGTTTTTAATGAAACAAAATCTTAACACCGGCAAAGGAAATCAAATTTCTTCCCCGGGGCTAATTTTCGACAGGGACAAAACGTGACATCCGGAAAGACAAAGTGTGACAAGTGATTTTTATAACCCCCTAGTTTATAGATTATAGATGTATGTTTCCAGATTTTCGTGGCGTTCCAGCCCGAGCTTATCCCTAAGCCGCATTTTTCTTTTCCTGAAAGAGGCCGGGGTAATATTGAGAAGGCGGGCAATTTCCTTACTTCCCAGGTTTATTTTCAAATAGGCTATAAAGCGTAAGTCATTGTTATTTAATGATTTGTGTTTTTTCATCAGTTGTTGAAAAAACCCTTCATGGGTTTGCTCAAAATGAACCACGAAATCTTTCCAGTCCTTATCTATGTCAATGGTGTTTTTTAATTCATTTTTAAGAGAATTAAGCCCATTGGGTGCTGAGCCGTTTGCTTTCTCTATGCGGGTGATCACCTGGTGTAATATGTCGTTTTTGGTTGCGCTCACCAATGCTCTTGAAGAGATCTCCTTATTCTTTAACTCAATCTCTTCCCGCAATAATTGTTCGCTCATGGTGGCTTGTTCTTCTTTTCGTTTTATTTCCTGCTCCAGGGCCATATGCTGTGCCTGGCTTTTTTCCAGTTCCAAAGCGGCAATTTCTTCCTTTTTTTGAAGCAGGTTGTTTTTCTGGCGCATATTCAGCCACCTTATCCGGGCCGCATAAGTTACCAACACACCAATAAGGATTAATCCAGTGACTATGATGGTGTAAAATTTTTGCAAAGAATCATATCTTTCTTCTGCAGCTTGCAGTTCATATTCGTATTTTGACAGTTCAAACTTTGCCTGCAATTCAGAAAATTTTTCCTGGTTTCTAAGTTGTTGTAAGGTGTTTAATACGGTTTTATTTTTTTGCAGGTATTCATAGGCCATTTGATAGTTGTTTTTCTTTTCTCCTATTTCACTTAAATAATTGTAAGCATCATATTCAGAGTGAATAAGGTCTAAGTTTTTTGCAATTTCGGCTGCTTTCAGGGCATTTGTCCTGGCTTCATCATATTTGCCCGAAGCGATTTGTACTCTTGCCAGGCGGTTATGTGCGAATACCTTTACCGATTCGCTGACTCCGGATCCGGTTTTCGCGATTTCTGAAAGGATCTTTTCTGCCTGGTGAAGCTCATTTTTTAATTCATAAGTTTCGGCCAGGCTGATCCTTGCAAAATGATAATTCTCTGCATCAGGATTGATAAAATTGGTGGCATTTTCAAGTTTGGTTTTGGCCTTATCAAATTCTTCCATTCGATTGTAAAGAGTTCCCAGGTTAATACCATATTCTGCCGCTTTTTTATTCAGTCCAAGCTTTACGGCACTTTCATAAGCTTTTAAAAAAAACGCCAGGGCCTGATCCAGTTTTCGGTCTCTTTTGTAAACCAGTGCAATATTGTTCAAAATCGTTAGCTCATAATTGGTTGGGAGCTCATCCTTTGCAATTTCATAGGCTTCCAGGTAATGATCAAGTGCTTTGGCGTATTCGGCAGATACATAATAACAAAGACCAATGTTATTGATGGCCAGAAACTGCAGGCGATGGTTTTTTTCTTCTTTCCCGATTTTTAAAACTTCTGCAAAGTAATCCAGGGCTAAGGTGAGTTTTCTTGCATCCCTTAACCTGATCCCTTTATGCAGAAGAGAATCTCCGATGGTTTCAGCTTCCAGGTCGGAAAGGCTTTTTGCAATATACTCTTTTGAAGGGATGGCAAAATCAGGCGAATCTTTTTGAAGATCTTTGGACAGGCTTAGCCCTGAGAAAGAGAAAAATATAAAGCAACAAACGATTAAGTATTTAAACATTTTACTACCTAAAATCTTTATTAGAGCAACGAAGTAAAAAACCCTTTTATTTTTACTTTTTTTCATTTTTTTGATCCTCAGGAAATAGCCCTTTCAGGCAAAAGCCCGTTGTTGGTTGCTGGATGTTATCCGCCGGTTGCCGGGGTAATTTTTTCAGCTCGGTAAAGTTTTGCTTTTCCTTTTTTTCCAGGGTTTGAAAGTGGAAACATAGAGCATGAACAACAGCAGAATGAATTGCACCGACCCCAGGATAATGAGCATTTGCTGGTTGCTCATAAACTGATCTGATGCCAATGCTGCCAATCTTTTGGATTCGGCCAGGGCAGTATTGGCATTGACGGCCGGACCCAGCAGAAAAATACCGGTGATCATCAGGGCAATATTGAGTATCCATTTAACCGTAAGCCAGTTGTGCCTGAAAAAACCCCATTTGGTCCAGATGCCATATACCATACCTGTAAGCATGGCACCGACCGCACCCGGAATGATGGCAAAATCGTCAACCAGCTTGATGCCAAGGTAAAAACCATATACTTCCTTTAAGCCGGAGAATTGCAGGAAAATGATAAGGAATAAGATAGAGAAGCTGCTGCCGATCCATAAACCCACAAATAACAGGTGAATGATCTTCAGCCATTTGATACCTGATGGTCCAAGGTTTTTCATAAAGAAATATTGTGAAACTATTTTTTATTAAAAGCCCAAACGCATTGCCTGCTATGGCTTTTCTGCGTTTGGGCTTTTTTACAATCGTTTTTCAGAACAAGTCAGGGTCCATGGGTTGACCTGCTTTGGGTAAAAATCTTTTGATTTCTATTCTTTCACGCACCTGACCAGAAAGCCTGTGGATTTGTTGAAGTCTCCCCTTGCCAGGGTTCCCTGGTAATTGCGCAGAGCTCGGTACCATCCGTTGCCGGCGAACTCGGTCGATTCGGTGGATGTCCACCAGTAGCCGTTATTGCCGATACCCAGGAAAAGGCCGTCGTCCCTGCGGAAGCCTCCCGGAGGGGCGTTAAATCCATAGTCGTCGGTGCCGTAGTGGTTGTCGTTG
>SKVW01000116.1 GCA_007129255.1 Bacteroidales bacterium | reverse complement strand
TGGTGATCCTGCTTGGAATCAGTTCATTTATGATAAGGGGCTTTAATTATGGAATCGACTTTTCGGGTGGGCGATCCTATGTGGTTCGTTTTGATCAGGATATCAATACAGTTGATATGCGCACCTCCCTGATCGAAGAGCTTGGAGAAGCTGCCGAGGTTATTACTTTCGGACCCACCAACCAGGTGCGGATCACCACCAGTTACCTGATTGAAGATGATACTGCCGAGGCTGATTCCATTGCTGAAAGGCATGTTTTTGAAGGCATAAAAGACTTTTTCGGGGTACCCATTTCTTTTGCGGAATATACCGGAGACGATGACGATAAAGTGGTGGGACGCTTAAGCTCCCAGAAGGTCGGGCCGGCTGTTGCGGCCGATATACAAAGGGCTGCGGTGATTAGCGTGATCATTGCCCTGATCTTTATTTTCTTCTACATTGCCGTAAGATTTAAAAAGTGGCAATTTGGGGTAGGAAGTTTGACCACGCTTTTCCATGATTCCATTATTGTGATATCGCTTTACTCCCTCTTTTACAATGTGGTGCCCTGGACCATGGAGATCGATCAGGCCTTTATTGCCGCCATTTTGACCATCATCGGTTATTCGGTGAACGATACCGTGGTCATTTTTGACCGTATCCGTGAAAACATCAGTCTTTTCCCCAAACGGGAATTGAAAACCAACATCAATACTGCTTTGAACTCCACGCTTTCCCGTACCTTCAATACCTCAGGAACCACCGTGCTGGTGTTGCTCATCATCTTCCTGTTCGGAGGTGAAGTGATCCGCGGATTCGCTTTTGCATTGATGATCGGAGTTGCCGTAGGTACCTACTCCTCCCTGTTCAACTCCGCCCCGGTGGCATACGACCTGTTGACCCGCAATGGAGAAAAGAAAAAAGGAAAAAGGTAAAAAGGAATATCTTTGAACTCCAAAAGCCGCTGACTTCAGCGGCTTTTTTTTGGTTTAAATTAAAAAAATGGCGGTACTGGAAAATCCTGAATAATAGCTTAAATTTGTTCCCTGAAAACGAATGGGTATGATGCATGCAATGGTTATATTATTTGGTATCAGCGGGGGAGAGATCCTTATCTTGCTTTTGCTGGTGTTGCTGTTGTTTGGGCCTTCCAAAATACCCGAAATTGCCCGCATGCTTGGAAAAGGCATCAACGAGGTAAAAAAGGTACAAAGGGAGATCAATTCAGAAATCCACAGGTATTCCGGAGATATAGAAAAAGAAGCCAGGGATATGGATGCGGAGATCCGCTCGGATATCAGGGAACTGGAAAAAGAACAAAAGGCCGGATATACCGATGAAGAGCATACCCGGGAAAAGGATACCCCGGAAAATAAAGACAACCAGCCAAAAGTTGAAGGAAATCAAGAAGAAGATGACGATGAAAGCGATCTTCCTTACCCCTACAACCAGAAATCCCGCGATTCCTGATAAAAACCTGCAAAACCAGGTAATGAGCTAAACAATTATTCCCATCCTGTGTCGTTAAATAATAGATAAAAACTTTAAGGAAATCATTTTAGAAACAGGAAACAGAGCAATGCATTCAGGATTAAAAATTCTTATACTTTTTTTCATCTTCTCTTATGCTGTTTTTCAGGGGGATGCGATGGGTCAGGACCGAAGAGTGGAAAGGGCAGATCAGGCCTTTGAACTCAAGCAATACCATGAGGCCATCGATTTATATCAACGGGCATACGACCGGATGCGCCGCCGCGACCGCGATGAAGCAACCCGTCTTTTGTTCAAACAGGGTCTTTGCTATATGTACACCAATGACTATCGCCGGGCGGAAGCCCGCTTTAACATGGCCATACGAAGAAATTATCCTGACAGCATTGCCATTTTATATTATGCCGATGCCTTAATGAAAAATGAAAAATTTGAAGAGGCCCTGGAGCAATATAAAAAGTTTGCAGAAAAGGCGCCCGACGACTGGCGTGCCCAAAAAGGCATTGAATCGGTAAAACTGGCCCTGGAGCTACAGGAAAACCCCACTCTTTATGATGTGGAAGCCATAAGGGTTTTCAACTCCCGGGATGACGATCTTACGCCAGCTTTTGCTGATCACCGGGCAAGCAGCCTGATCTTTGCTTCCGGTCGCGATGATGCCGTAGGCAGAGACAAAGACCCCTGGACAGGGCAAAAACACACCTCCTTTTTTATTTCTTACCAGGATCGTGCAGGCAACTGGGATCGGCCGGTATTGCTGGATGAGGGCCCGGTAAATACCGAATACAATGAAGGTGCCCCTTCCATGAATTCCGGAGCCACCGAAATGTATTTTACCCGTTGCCAGCGATCACCCGACGTGGACATGGGTTGCAGGATCTATAAAACCCGGCGGGAAGGAAATAATTGGACCGAACCCAGGGAAGTACCCCTGACCAATGATAGCACGGTAACCGTTGGCCATCCGGCCATCAGTCCCGACGAAATGTCCCTGTATTTTGTTTCTGACAAACCTGGTGGACACGGTGGAAGAGATATATGGGTGGTGAGAAGAAGGGGGCCTGGTGACGAATTTGGACCGGCTGAAAACCTGGGCCCGGTGATCAATACACCCGGCAATGAAATGTTTCCCTATGTTCGTGAAGACGGAACTTTGTTTTTTGCTTCCGATGGTCACCCCGGTATGGGCGGACTGGATATTTTCATGAGTGAGCCCACACCCGAAGGATGGGGTGAGCCGGTTAACCTGGGCTATCCAATCAACAGCCCTTCCGACGATTTTGGCATTGTGTTTAAACCTAACCGGGAACAAGGTTTTTTTACTTCCAACCGCTCAAGAATCGGGAGCTTTGATATTTACTCCTTCTACCTTGCACCCCTGGAATTCAGCATTCAGGGCACTGTTAGAGACGACAGTACCAAGCAGGTTATTGCAGGTGCAGCCGTGCAGCTGGTTGGATCCGACGGTTCATTAAGACAGATGCAAACCAATCTGGAGGGGAACTACCGGTTTGATAAAAATTTTGTAAAAGAAAATACCCGGTATGAGCTCCTGGTAAACAAAGATGGTTATTTTTCTGCCAGGGCCCAGGAAAGCACACAGAACATTGAACGCAGCAGGGATTTTGTTGTGGATTTTTACCTGGAACCCATTCCCGAAACGCCAATCGAGCTTCCTGAAATTCTTTATGAATTTGCCCGATGGGAACTGCAACCACAGTTTAAGGACTCCCTGAACGGCTTGGTGCAAACCATGCAAGACAACCCGAATATTGTTATTGAGCTTGCCTCCCATACCGATAGCCGCGGAGGACACGAATACAATGACACCCTTTCCCAGCGAAGGGCCAACTCTGTGGTGGAATACCTGATAGAGCAGGGCATCAACCCCGCCAGGATGGAAGCTAAGGGGTATGGTAAAAGAATTCCCAGGGTTATCGAAAAAGATATGGAAAGAGAAGGCTTTGTTTTTGAAGCCGGAGCAGAACTTACCGAGCAGTATATCAACGGCCTGCCTTCAGAAGAACACCAGGACGTGGCTCACCAGCTTAACCGCCGCACCGAGTTCAGAGTGATCAGGGATGATTTTGAACCCGGTGAGGAAGAAGACCGCCCGGCTAGGGATGTGGAGATTATGGATGATGACAGGAGAAGACCGCCCAATCAAAGGGAATGAGTCTTTCCTTTTAATGAAGTGTTTTTTATATGAGCAACAGCAAGTCAAGGTATAACCTCAGGGGCGTTTCCGCATCGAAAGAAGACGTACACCAAGCTATAAAAAACCTTGATGCCGGCTTGTTCCCAAAAGCCTTTTGTAAGATCACCCCGGATTTTCTTGGGGGAGATCCGGAATTTTGCAACATCATGCATGCCGACGGGGCCGGTACCAAATCTTCCCTGGCATATATTTACTGGAAAGAAACCGGAGATATTTCGGTCTGGAAAGGAATAGCACAGGATGCAGTGGTAATGAACCTGGATGACCTGTTATGTGTCGGTGCGACCGATAATCTTTTGGTTTCTTCAACCATAGGGCGCCACAAAAACCGGATTCCCGGAGAGGTCATTGCAGCCATCATTAACGGTACGGAAGAGTTTCTTGAGAAGATGCGAGATCATGGTATCAATATGGTGCTCACCGGGGGAGAAACCGCCGATGTGGGCGACCTGGTGCAGACCGTTATTGTGGATTCTACGGTTACGGCCCGTATGCCCCGAAAGGATGTGATCTCCAATGAGCAAATAAGCCCCGGAGATGTAATTGTAGGGCTGGCCTCTTTCGGACAAACCTTATATGAAGATAGTTATAACGGGGGCATGGGAAGCAATGGACTTACCTCTGCCCGGCATGATGTGTTTTCCGGTGAGTATGCCCAAAAGTATCCTGAAAGTTTTGATGCCTCTCTTGACCCCGCAGTGGTTTATTCCGGCAGCAGCAAGCTGCAGGACAAGGTGGAAGGCAGCCCCCTGAATGCCGGCCGGCTGGTGCTTTCGCCCACACGCACCTATGCGCCGGTAATAAAGCACCTTTTGAAAACCATTCCCAGGGAACATATCCATGGCATGGTACATTGCAGCGGTGGAGGACAAACCAAAGTGCTTCACTTTATTGACAACCTTCACGTGATCAAAGACAACCTGTTTGCGGTTCCCCCGCTCTTTAAACTTATTCAAGGCCAGTCCTCCACCCACTGGAAAGAAATGTACCAGGTATTCAATATGGGACACCGCATGGAACTTTATGTAAAAGAAGAAATTGCCGGCGAAATCATTTCCATCTGTGAGCGTTTTGAACTGGATGCCCGCATTATTGGGCACTGCGAAAAATACACGGGAAAAAAGCTTACCATCAGCACTCCTTCAGGATCCTTTGAATATCATTGACCCTTATCCCGTTGTTTTTTTGTACTTTTGCATTCTAAAAAAACAATAAAATGTTACTGGAAAAGCTTCAGGCAATTAATGAGCGGTTTGAAGAGGTCGGACAGCTGATCACCGATCCGGAAATTATTTCGGATATGAAAAGGTATATTCAGCTGAACAAGGAATACAAAGACCTTGAGCCGATCATTGAAGCCTACAAAGAATATAAAAACATCCTTGACAACATTGCTTCTGCCCGGGAGATCCTCAACAATGAGAAAGACCCTGAATTCCGTGAGATGGCCAAAACTGAACTTGATGAGTTGTTGGAGCGTCAGGAAAAGCTGGAAGAGGAGATCAGGATTTTGTTAATCCCCACCGATCCCCAGGATGGCAAAAATGCCATTGTGGAGATCCGTGCCGGAACCGGAGGAGATGAAGCCGCCATTTTTGCCGGCGATCTTTACCGCATGTACCAGAAATTCTGCGAGAGCCGCCGCTGGAAAACCGAATTGGTAGAAATGAATGAGGGCACCTCCGGTGGGTTTAAGGAAGTGATATTTAACGTTGTGGGGGATGGGGTTTATGGAGTCCTGAAATATGAATCGGGCGTTCACCGGGTGCAAAGGGTACCCCAGACAGAAACCCAGGGAAGGGTGCACACTTCGGCAGCTACCGTGGCCGTTTTGCCCGAAGCCGATGAGTTTGATATCGATTTGAAGATGAACGACATCCGCAAAGAAACCTTTTGCTCATCGGGCCCGGGCGGTCAGTCTGTAAATACCACTTACTCCGCCGTAAGGTTAACCCATGAACCCACCGGCATCGTGGTTTCCTGCCAGGATCAGAAATCACAGATCAAGAATTTTGAAAAGGCCATGAAGGTATTGCGTTCGCGCATCTTCGATATGGAATATAAAAAATACCTGGACGAAATTGCTTCCAAACGCAAAACTATGGTATCAACCGGCGATCGTTCCGCAAAGATCCGCACTTACAACTTTTCCCAGGGCAGGGTAACCGACCACCGCATAGGGCTTACCCTTTATAACCTTTCCGCAATTATGGACGGTGACATCCAGGAAATAATCGATTCCCTCCAGGTTGCCGAAAATTCTGAAAAGCTCAAAGAAGGCGTTGCCTAAAAACGTTGATCATGGAAAAAGGCCAGCTCATTGAACTTATCCGCAGCAAGCGCTCCTTTTTATGCGTTGGTCTGGATACCGATCCGGAAAAGATTCCATCCTGGCTTAAGCAGGAATTTGAAGACCCGGTTTTTGAGTTTAACCGTCGCATTATAGACGCCACCATTGATTTGGTTGTGGCTTACAAACCTAATCTTGCCTTCTACGAAAGTCAGGGAAGTAGCGGCTGGCGAAGCCTTGAAAAAACAATGGATTATCTCCATTCACTTAAGGACCAGGCGGTTTTTACCATTGCAGATGCCAAAAGGGGAGATATCGGCAATTCAGCCATTCACTATGCCAGGGCTTTTTATGACCGAATGGGCTTCGATTCTGTTACCGTCAATCCCTATATGGGAGAGGACTCAGTTAAACCCTTTTTAGCGAACAACGGGAAATGGGCGATCATTCTTGCGCTTACCTCCAATTCCGGTAGCCGTGATTTTCAACTTCAAGAGCCTGTATTTGCTGAGCCGGCCGGATCCATACCTCAAAACAAAAAAAACCTTTTTGAGCAGGTTATGGAGCGTTGTATGCAGTGGGGTAATGAAAACAATACCATGTTTGTAGTGGGTGCGACCCGCACTGAGTTATTGACCCGCCTGAGAGAAATCGCTCCTCATCATTTTTTCCTGGTTCCCGGGGTGGGAACCCAGGGCGGCAGCCTGCGCGAGGTGGCCGAAAAAGCCATGACCAAAGAATGCGGCCTTATTATCAATGTTTCCAGGAAAATAATTTATGCCTCCTCCGGAAAGGACTTTGATAAAAAAGCAAGGCAACAAGCAGGTTTATATAAAATACAAATGGAAATTCTTATTCGTGACAAGCTGATTATATGATATTTATAAAAAAAAGTGTATTATCTTTAAGTTTTTTTATGAATAAAAAATTTAAAAATACCTAATAATCAGTTATTTTTATCTTTTCTTTTTAATTAATTATTTTTTGCTTATTCGAAAAAATCCTGAAACTCAACCGGGGGTTTTTTTATTATCAGTGCATTGTGAAGTGCACGAGATCATTATTTCCATTGGTTAGTTTTTTTGAAATACCAATAGTTAAATCTAAAAAATATAATAGGAGCCATCCATCATTAATTTTAGCACACAAGAGGATGATTATTCGGAAAACAGGAGATTATCAGGCAGAGAAAAATTAATGGTGAAGTTCCCCCGCACAAGGCGGACAGGCATTTGATCATATTAATCAAATTATAAACACATGAATATAGAAAATACTACTCCAAAAAAACTGGCCGGACCAGTTATTGTTTTTATTTTTTTGCTTTTATCCACCGCTGTTTTTTCAGATGCACCCGAAGGATTCAATTATCAAGCCGTAGCCAGGGATGCATCAGGGCAGGTTCTTTCGAATGAGCAGGTGGCCATTGAGATTAACCTGCTAAGGGGAGACCTTAAAGGGAAAGCTGTTTTTACGGAAATCCACCATAAGGTTACCAATGAGCATGGTTTGGTGAATCTTATCATTGGACAGGAAAATCCTGAGACCTTTGCAGAGATAAACTGGCACAACGGGCCCTATTTTATCAGGGTATTCATGAACGGGATTGAAATGGGAACCAGCCAACTAATGAGCGTACCCTATGCAATGTATGCTGCCCAGAGTGGTGATGGTCCTCCCGGTGTTGGAATAGAAGATGTTCGCTTTAATGAAGATGCGACCGTAACCATCTATTTGACAGATGGTAGTAGTTATACTTCCCCTGAAATATCCTTTCCTGATGACCCGACCAGTTTACTTCCGGAACCTGAAAACCCCGGGGAAATGATGTATTTCAACGGTTCGGAGTGGCAGGTTATTCCGCAGGGAGAACAAAACCAAACACTTACATTTTGCGATGGTTTTCCCAACTGGGGCCCCTGCGATGAAATTCCTTACCTGGTTAATATTTCGCCTGTGAATGATATTGAAGTACCTTACGGAACCTCGGAGCAGTCCGCCAAGGAAAGTCTTGATGAAAATACCACAATAGAAGACAGTGATGGGGTTATACATACTGTTAATCTTCATTGGAGTTTTAATCATTATAACGAACAGCAAGCAGGAAGCTACCAGGCCACAGGTAGTTTTTCCCTGCCTTATGGAGTTGGTCAACCTGACCCGGAAGTGCCCCTGAAAGTTGAGGCAACGGTTGAGGTATTGGAAGAAGATAATGGGACTTTAACCATATCGGATTATGATGGAAATGTTTACCAGATCGTAGAAATTGGGCAGCAGACCTGGATGGCTGAAAACCTTCGCTCACTTCACTATCATGACGGCACACCCATTGAAGGAGTTTATTCCTATGATGATGAAGAGTCGTTGATAAATGAATACGGTAGGATCTATACCTGGGATGCGGCAACCAATGGAGAGGTAGATGGGGGGAAGGCCAATCCTGTAATACAGGGTATTTGCCCACCCGGCTGGAGGCTTCCTTCAAACGATGACTGGACAGAATTAAAAGATCATATTGAGGCCCAAAGTTTAACAGGAGGAAGCTTAAAAAGCACCCGGGGTTTTCCGGAAGACGAACATCCCCGCTGGGTTCCGCCAAATACCGGCGCTACCAATACCACAGGTTTTAATGGTATTCCGGGAGGGTTCAGAAGAATGAATGGAGAATTCAGGTTCAGAGAATCCAGTGGATTTTTCTGGTCGGCTTCAGAAAGTACCGGATTGCCTGATCCTGGTTCGCCTGTCCAGGCCTCAAAAGCTGAAAAGCCCCAAACCCCCCAAAACCCTGCCTCAGAATCAAGCAGGGAAATTGAAACGGATATGGCCTACCTGAAGATGTTAAACACCAATTCGGAAGACCTTCAGCTGCTTAATCTCGAAAAACCGACAGGACTTTCGGTTCGTTGTGTAAAGGATTAATTTTTTCACAATAAACGCTAAGGTAATTGTAAACATTTTTATATTTACAATGTTTTTTGGGTAAAAGAATCAGGTCTTTTCAAACCTGAAGTTTTTTTGATCAATACAGCATTTCCATGTTGGATCCTTTTTTAACCCTAAACCCTTAGTTATGCAGAGAAATTACCATCTTTTTCGCCCTGACCGGGGCATGTGGAGAAAGGCCCTGAGCGGGATTCCCCGCATAAAGAATAAAAAGCAGTGGGACGCACTGGATCCTTTGAGCCGATGGCTGATCTCCACACGTGCCGCGGTATTGCTGATGACTTTGTTTGCAGCCATTATTGCGGGGATCTATGCACAGATTGAATCGGCTTTTCGCTGGGATCTTTTCCTGGTCATGACATTTGGTTTGGTTCTGGCCCATGCCACAAACAATATTCTCAATGATCTGACCGATCATCGCCGGGGGGTGGATAAAGACAATGCTTTTCGCACGCAGTATGGAACCCAGCCGGTAGAAGAAGGTTTTATGAGCCGGGGTCAGTCCATGCGCATGGCAGTGGTTACCGGACTTTTGGCTGCTGCAGCAGGCGTTTTCCTGGTCTATTCAACCGGAATAGAGGTGCTGTATTTTTTCCTGGCGGGTATCTTTTTTTTATTTGCCTATAATTGGCCTTTAAAGCATATCGGCCTGGGAGAACCATCAGTGATCGTTGTCTGGGGGCCCTTGATGATAGGGGGAGGGTTTTATGCCATCACCGGATACTGGTCATGGGATGTGGCCATTGCCAGCCTTCCTTATGCTTTGGGACCTACAGCGGTGCTGTTTGGGAAACATATCGACAAAATACCGTGGGATAAGCCCAAAGGAGTGCGTACGCTTCCGGTTTTAATCGGGCACAAAGCAGCCAGGGCTACCACCCTTATTTTGTTGATCCTCCAATATCTTATTTTACTCTACCTCATCCTCACCGGATTCTTTTCCTGGCCTTTGCTGCTGGTTTTTGTGGCCTTATTTTATTTTTTTATCAAGGTGCTTCCGGTATTTCGCAGGCCAACCCCAAGGGAGTGTCCGCGGAATTATCCAAAAGATGCATGGCCGTTATGGTATTCATCCCACGCTTTTGTTCATAACAGAAGGTTTGGAAGTTTCTTCCTAACAGGTTTGATCATCCAGATGGTACTGCAAATGCTCTGATTAAAGGAGTTGGTTTTAAGCATAATCACCCGGGTTCCGTATATTTTATCCCTGAAAACTGGCAGAAACTTTTCAGCATGGGTGAAATGTCTCCGTAAACCAGTACCTGGTGATTGCCCGGGGTTTGTTTCAACCATTCGTTAACCGGAGATTCTGACTTTATCAAAACCTGTGTGCGGCACAACTGTGGATCGTTCATGTTGGTTTGGATAATCCTGCCTTTGATGGCGCAGATCTCTTCAAATTTTCCTCCGGTGCGGAAAACGGTTACCTCCTTTTTTTTCAGTGGCCCACTGATGGCTGTGCTCAACCCCGACTCCATATGGGTGGTAAGGGTGGCCTGCCGCAGGGATTCAAGCATAGACGATGAGATGGTGCAATGGGCCAAAATCAGGGTATTTTCCTGTTGGTCAATGGAAGAAGGATTCGCCATCCATACAGGGCCTCCGCTTAGATGCTGCCCGACCAGCATACTGAAAACTGCGTGAAGGTCGCCTTCGCAGCCTGCGGTTATTTTTTCATCATTCAAATAACTCATGGCCATACAGGCCGTAAAACCATGTTCCAGCAAATCGAAGCATTTTATCGAAACCCCGCTCAGCCCATACTTTTTAATGATTTTTTTTATGGCCAGAAAGGCTTTTATGGAGTCTGCCAGGGACTTTTCGGAAACGCTGACTTTTCCATAAGCTTTTCTTATCTCATCAATAGTTTTGGTAGTATCTGCTTCTTTAATCGTTTTATATCCTTCCAGCAGTTCCGCTATGGGAATTTTTACCAAAGGGGTATCAAATCTTCCGAAGCCATCCAAACCATCTGATGAGAGTAACCATGGTGAGGGATCTCCAATAAGCCCGATGCGGGCTTTATTGATCTGTTGCAGGGCTTTTACGGCCTGCAAAAATGAAATGGCTTCCACCCGGGCTTTTTCCCAATCTTTAATATAAATGAGCTTAACCGGCTGAAGTTTTTTTATGGCTGCATGGGTCTCTATGGAGGCGGCAAGTGAGTTTTTGCGATCATCACATATCAGAAGAACAGGGCATTGCGTATGTTTAGCAGCTGTTTGGGCAAAACGCTCGGTACCTCCTGAAGCCATCACCAAGATGATGGCCAGGGGTTTATCAGGGGTTGATCCCAGGGTTTTTTCAAGATTTTCTTTCTCTGCAAAACTACCTGCATCACATATCTGAAGATTTTTTTGAATAAAAAGTTCTTTTAAAACCGGGCCCCACCTTTGCCTGGCAGAGGCTTTACTTTCAAGGGGGGAATGAAGAATAAACTGAAGAACCATGCCTTTTTTTGTAAAAATAGGATTTTGTATGCAGTTTTTAAAAAATGTCTGGACTAAAACATTTGAATGGGAAGCAGGAAAAACAAAATATTTTTTCTGCCGAATACAAAAAAAGCCGCAAAATCACCCCGGAGGTTTTGATTGGGTAAGGTTTACTTGAGATAATTTTTGTATATCTTTGCTGGTATTTTAACATAAATGTCAATTCATTAGCAAATTCCCGGAAATTTAATTTACTCATAAAAATATTTTCGACATTGGATTTTACAGCATTTGGCCTTGACGAGCGCATCATGGAGGGGATTGAAGCCATGAATTATCAGGCAGCCACCCCGGTTCAGCAACGAGTGATTCCTGAGATCCTTAAAGGCCATGATTTAATAGCCTGCGCGCAGACCGGAACCGGAAAAACCGCTGCTTTTTTGCTCCCCCTTTTACACCAGATTATCAATGCTCCCCGTGAAGATCACATCAAAGCCATGATCATTGTGCCCACCCGGGAGTTGGCAATACAGATTTCGCAACATATAGAAGGGTTTGCATACTTTACCAATGTGAGTTCTCTGGCTATATACGGAGGGGGAGGAGGGGCTGATTATTCACAGGAAAAAAACGCCCTAACCCAGGGAGTAGACGTGGTGGTTTGCACCCCCGGCAGAATGATCAGCCATCTTAATTTGGGTTATGTAAAACTGGATAAACTAAAATACCTGGTATTGGATGAAGCAGACAGGATGCTTGACATGGGGTTTCATGAAGACATTCTGAAAATTATTTCTTACCTGCCCAAAAAACGGCAAAGTCTGTTGTTTTCTGCAACCATGCCCGATAAGATCCGCCAACTTGCCCGCAAAATTCTTCAGGATCCTTTGGATATTAATATTGCCATTGCCAAACCTCCCGAAAAAATACGACAGGAAGCCTATGTGGTTTATGATGATCAGAAAAACCCGCTGGTAAAGCAACTGGTGAAGGACGAGCGCCTGAACAGCATCCTGATTTTTTGCGAAACCAAAACGGCGGTAAAACAATTGAGCCGTGATTTAAAAAAAACCGGCCTTGGCGTGGAAGAGATCCATTCGGACCTTGACCAGAAAGAGCGTGAAGCGGTGATGAACCGTTTTAAAAGCCGAAAAATCAGGGTGCTGGTGGCCACCGACATTATTTCCCGGGGTATAGATGTAGAAGATATTGAAATGGTGATCAATTACAACGTTCCCGGGGATGCAGAGGATTACGTACACCGTATAGGCCGCACGGCCCGTGCCGAATCGGTAGGAAAAGCCTGTACCCTGATCGGGTATAAGGAGCAAAGACGTTTTGCCAGTATAGAGAAGATGCTTGAAAAAGTAATTCCCAAAATGGAAGTGCCCGAAAAACTTGGAAAAACTCCTGAATATAAGCCGTCAGACAGTCCGGTTTTCAGCAGGCATCAAGGGCGTTTTGGAAAAGGGCGGGGCAAAGGCGGCCCAAAAAAATCATTTAAGCCCCGGAATAAAAGGCAAGACAGGTAATTAAACAAATTGTTTTATTGAAAAAACGGACAGGATGCTACCTTTTCAAAAAAAACTGACCAACACATTTTATGCTTTATTAAGCTTGCCCGCAACGGCCATGGGCTTTGGACTTGCAGTGCAGATTGCGGCTTTAAGCTGGCTGTTAAGCACCAAATACGGCCT
>SKVW01000209.1 GCA_007129255.1 Bacteroidales bacterium | reverse complement strand
ATGTTGGTGGTGCGGTGGAAGCTCTGCCCAATGGCCACAAAGGAAAACATGGTGGAAGCCCGCAGCACCGAAGGCGAAAAACCGGTAATGGCTGCATACAGCCAGATCAGCAAAATGATCATGGTGGTTTGCATGAACTTTCCATAAGGCATTTTTTTCAGGAAAGAAAACATGAATTTCAGCACCAGGTAAATGATGCCCACATGCAGCCCCGAAACACAAAGGATGTGCATGGCCCCGGCCCCGGCAAATTCCCTTCTCAGGTCTTCGTCAAGGTATTCCCTGTATCCCAGCAGAAGGGCCGAAACCACCGCGTATTCCCTTCCGCTAAGGTGGTGTTCTTCCAGGGTGCGCAGGGCTTTTTCGCGCAAGGCTAACGACCAGGCCACCAGAAAAAAACCTTGGTTCTCACCGGTATATTGCCAGTGATCGCCCCTGCGATAGGTAGAATGGTATATATTGCTGAAGGATAGAAACCGCCGGTAATTAAACTCTCCGGGGTTCTGCGGGGCCCTTACAGGCTGGTACTCATTGCGGATCAAAAGAATATCCCCGTAACGGACAGATACAGCAGCCGAATCCTTTTCCAGGTAAACCATCAGTTTCCCGGAAACCCGCTTTTTAAGGGTGTCTCCAAAAAACCGCTCTACCCGGGAAATAACCTGGTAGGAATTCGTTTTTTCAGAAACCGGTTCAATCACCCTAAGCTGCAGGTAACCGTTTTGGCCATGATACCGGCTGAAATGATCCGAACGGTAAAGCTGATGGTGGACCTGCCCCAGTTGGTAACCGATGCCAAGCAACAACACCCCTGCAGTAGCCCCGAAAACCCATCGACGGGAAAAATGCCCAAGAAAATACTTTTTAAAAACCAGCCATCCTGCAAAAACCAGGGCATAATATGCCGCAAACCACCACAAAGGGAAGCGGTACGCAAACACCAGGAACAATACAATTCCGGTGATCGTCGGCAGCAATAGCCGGGGAAGCGGGATGTGGGCATACCTTTTCATCAACCAGCATATCTTGCTTTAAATTTAAGCAAATAATGGTTTGAAAAGGTTGTTTTTGTGTTAAAAAATTACCAGGGCATGAATTCAAAAGGAATGACCTCAAGGTTAATGATGCGCACACCCTTGTAATAAAACCCTATGATCTGATCTTTGGAATAGCCTTGCATGGCCATTTGCATGGCGCCTTCCTGGCAGAGGCCTACTCCGTGCCCGTATCCCCTGCCCGAAATATGAAGGGAGTCGTTGCGGGTTTCATAAGAGAAAAAGGTACTTCTGAGCCTGAAATGCTCCCGAATGCTTCTCAGGGTAATCAGGCCTTCCTGGTCGAGGGAGAGCAACCTGGCCGGCTGGGAAAAACGCTGAAGGGCTTTTGTCTGTGCTGGCGGAGGATTGATACCGTATTGATCATTGAGGAAGGAAAGCAGGGAATCTTTTGCGATGGTGGCTTCCCATCTGGCCCCCGGGCTTTCCAGGCAATAAGGATCCTCTACGCGCTGCAGGTAAGGAAGGTGATTGGGCCATAGGTCGCCAGAAGCTACCGTTTCACCCCCGCAATTGGCATGATATACGGCGCTGATCAGCCGGTTGTGGGGGTCGGCCACCACATCTCCATATGTGTGGAAAACAGCCTGCATGATGGCCGGATAGCGCGATCGCCCGTAATAGGCCTGGCAGTGCACCTGGTCGCAGACATCATAACCGCTGTGCACCTGCCGCCGGGAATTCTCCAGGGCATAGGTGCGGGCCAGGATGGTCTGTACCTTATAAAACTCGGGATGACGGTTGAAGCCCGATTCCGATTCCACAACACCGGCCAGGTAATTGTCGTAGCCTACCCTGTTTACCAGGATCAACTCTTCTTCTCCCGGATAGACCAGCAGGAAATCGTCATAAACCCGGTAGGATTCGGCAGATTGATGCGGACGGACAAAGAAAAAGTTTTCCAGGCGCTTGCCCTCAAGGGAAAGGCTTCCCTCAACAAAAAAAATGGAGTCTTTAGCGGATACATAAATGCCCCGGGGGTTCAACTGAACACTCAATTGCTGGAATTTTTCAAGGCGCATTAAAGTTTGTCCTTTTTCATCCCTGAGCACATAGGAACCCGAGGCGGGCGTAAAGGAAAAGGAAGTAAGGCTGATGCCTGAAAAAATCCGGGCATCAATAGTTTCGGGCATGTGCATCTGGCCATGGGCCCTGAAAATACTGGTCCAAAGGACAAAAAGAAAAATTCCCCAAACAATGAAGTTATGCTTCATTTTTCAAAAAATTATAAATGATCCCGGCGGCTTTCTCGCTGGCTCCTTCTCCCCCAAGCTTTTCTTTAAGTTCCAGGTATTGATTTTTGATGCCTTTGCGGTAAGCTTTATCGTGAAGCAAAAGATCCAGCTCACCAGCCAGCCGGGATTCATTGAACTCATGCTGGATCAGCTCCTTCACCACCTCTTTATCCATGATCAGATTCACCAGGGAAATGTATTTAACTTTAACCAGGCGTTTGGCAATATGAAATGAAACTTTTCCGGCCTTATAGCAAACCACCTGTGGCACGTCAAACAATGCCGTTTCAAGGGTAGCCGTTCCGGAGGCCACCATGGCAGCAAAGGAAGAAGCCAGTAAGGGATAGGTTTGCCCATAAACTATGGAAATGTTCTCCGTTTGGATAAAGTCCCTGTAGAAATCATGAGGAAGTCCTTCCATGCCGGCGATCACAAACTGGTATTCCGGGAAACGCCCGGCTGCGGCAATCATCACTTTCAGCATTTTGGTGATCTCCTGTCGGCGGCTTCCAGGCAATATGGCCACCAAAGGCTTGTCCGGCAGATTGTTCACTTTTTTGAACTGCCCGGGATCCAGGGCTTTTTTTTCGCTTGAAACGGCATCCAGCAATGGGTGACCGGTAAACTCCACAGCATAGTTAAAGCGGCCATAAAATGCTTTTTCAAAAGGAAGGATCACCAGCATCCTGTCCACATACCGCCGGATCTTCTTTACCCTTGATTGTTTCCAGGCCCACACCTGGGGCGAGATATAATAGGCCGTCTTTATCCTGTTTTTGTTTGCAAATTCGGCCATTCGCAAATTAAAGCCCGGGTAATCGATCAGGATCAGCACATCGGGGCGGTAAGCAAGGATATCCTGTTTACAAAGTTTAATATTTTTCAGGATGGTTTTCAAGTTGATGAACACCTCCCAGAAACCCATGAACGCCAGTTCGTTGATATGCTTAACCAGGTGGGCACCCTGCTTTTTCATCCGCTCGCCTCCCCAGCAGCGAAACTCTGCTTCAGGGTCCTTTTCCTTTAGCTGCTTCATCAGGTTGGATGCATGCAAATCACCGGAAGCTTCCCCGGCTATGATATAATACTTCATCCTTGCATGGGTTTAATACTAAGTTAATGAAACAGGGTTTATTCAACTTCAGAGAAAACAAAACCCAAAAGTAAACCTAATGGGATAATGGTGCAAGAATTATTTGAAATAGAAAAAGGCAATGGCCATAAGAAAGGTGACCAGCAGAATACCACGGCCTGTCTTGTCGTATTTTAAACTAACCATAAAATACCTGAGCGGTAACAGGTTTGAAAAAATTGCCACCAGGAAAGGCATTTCGGGATTCAGCTGATAAATCCAGTTTTCAACATATCCCCATGGAGAGAGAATGAGCAACAACAACCCATATACCAAAACCGGCACCAAAAGGCCGATTAAAATACCCAAGCCCCAGGAATCTTTTTTAAGCATCAAATTTCCATTTTTGAATTTCCGGAATCAGTCCATGGGCGGTAAAGTCGAATTGCACCGGCACCACCGAAACGTAATTGTTTTCCAGGGCATACTCATCGGTTTCCTGGCTGTTTTCATGCAAGCGGAAACGGCCCGTGAGCCAGTAGTAATCTTTTCCTCTTGGATCGTTGCGGTGATCGAATTCCTCTTCCCAGTTGGCCCTGGCCTGACGGCAGACCTGGATACCCTTAATATCCTTTTCTTTTACCGCAGGGATGTTCACATTCAAACAGATGCCTTTTGGAAGGCCGTTCTTCAAAACATTGGAGGCAATAGTCTGAACAAATTTTTTGGATGACATAAAGTCGGCATCAAAGCGATAATCCAGCAATGAAAAGCCAATGGAGGGGATGTCTTCCATGGCTCCTTCGATGGCCGCGGACATGGTACCGCTGTAGATAACATTGATGGAGGAATTGGATCCGTGGTTGATACCGGAAACCAGCAGGTCGGGCTTACGTTTCACTACCTTGTTTACGGCCAGCTTAACGCAATCCACAGGGGTTCCGCTGCATTTGTATTCTTCATGCCCACCATCTACGGTGATTTTTTCCAAACGCAATGGGTTTACAATTGTAACCGCATGCCCCATCCCACTCTGCGGCTTATCCGGAGCTACCACTACCACTTCGCCTAGCTCAAGCATAAACTGAACCAGATGGCGTATTCCCGGTGCCATCACCCCATCATCATTGGTAACCAATATAATCGGCTTTTCCATATATCATTTTTTTCTGTAACAAAGCTATTAAGAATATGCCTTTTTACAAATTATTTACTGGCAACATTAATTAAACTCCAGGGAAGAGAGAATGTTTTTGTTCCGGAAAAACTGCCTGCCTTCAACCGATAACAGCCGGCAGGAAATTAAACCCGGGTAATGCCTCCGGAAACGATAAATTTCATCACCTCGGCTGCAGGGGCTTTAAGGGGTACCACATTGGAAGCTGGTACCACAAAAAGATTTCCCGAAAAGTTGTAAGAGTGTGGCAGGTAAACGGCTACCATCTCTCCTTCCAGACCAATGGCACTTAGGTCTTCCCCGGTAACAAACCCCAGTTTGTGGATGTTGCTGTCACGGCTCATTTGCACCATTACCGGCTTGGTAAATTTTTTCTTTTGCCCCACAAAAGCCGACATCAGGTCATTCAGGGCAGAATACAAAATTTTGACCAGGGGAATGTTTTCCAGCAAACGGTTAAGCAACAAAGTAAAAGGTGTGCGGATGAGCAATGAACCCACCACCCCGAAAATTGTTATGGTAATAAGCACGATCAATAACCCCAGGCCCGGAATGTTGACCGGGATCAGGCTGTCAACAATGATAAAGACCCGGTAAAGGATAAAGATGGTAATGGAGATGGGAGCAATAAACAACAGTCCCTGAAAAAAGTAATTGATAAGCTTACGCGTCAGGCGTCGGTAAAGAATATTTTTTCTGTTCATGGCAAATTGATTTTACGCAAAGTTATGGATATATATCAAAGCAGTAAGGGGGCCCTGGGACTTAACTTTTTTTAACTCCCGACAAAGTGTCAGCATTTATGCTACGGCGCGTTTTTTGACTATATTTGCGGGCATTTTTTTTTGCCCATTCTAACACACAAGAACTATGGAAATTTTCATCATTTTCGGAGTATTCGTGTTGCTAAGCTGGCTGGTATCTTCCCAGCTAAAATCGCGCTTTGCAAAGTATTCGCGCATGCAGTTACGTTCCGGGCTTTCCGGAAGGGACATTGCCGAAAAAATGCTCAGAGAGCATGGCATTGACGGGGTAAGGGTCATTTCCACCCCCGGCCGGCTTACCGACCATTACAACCCCCTGGATCGCACCGTCAACCTGAGCCCTGAAGTTTATAACGGACGAAGCATTGCCGCAGCGGCAGTTGCTGCCCACGAATGCGGACATGCCGTGCAACATGCAAAAGCTTATGCTTTTTTAAAATTGCGCTCGGCCCTGGTGCCGGTGGTCAGCATCAGCTCACGCTACATGCAGTGGATCCTGCTCGCCGGTATCTTTACGGTAGAAGCCTTCCCCGGCATCCTCCTGGCAGGGATCGTTATGTTTGCCTTGACCACCCTTTTCAGTTTTGTTACCTTGCCCGTGGAGTTTGATGCTACCAAAAGAGCCCTGAACTGGCTTACCGATACCGGCATGACCGTTGGTGAGGAATACAGCAACGCCAAAGATGCCCTTAAGTGGGCTGCACTCACTTACGTAGTCGCAGCTTTGGCTTCCCTGGCAACCCTGGCCTATTACATCATGATCTTTTTAGGAAGAAGGAATTAAACTTCCCCGAAGTAAAACCAAAACAAGCTGTCAAATGGCAGCCTGTTTTTTTTATCTATTTAGGGGTTATAATTCCCTGGCGTTTAACCAAGCAATTTTCGCAACTCCCGGTAAACCCGCTCTACCGGCAAGCCCACCACGTTAAGATAAGAGCCCTCAATCTTCCGGATGCCCACCTGCCCGATCCATTCCTGTATGCCATAGGCACCGGCCTTGTCAAAAGGCTTATAATGCCTGATGTAATGAAGGATCTCTTCTTTTTCCAAAGGACGGAAATAAACCCTGGTCCTTTCAAAAAACAAAATTGTTTGTTGTTGGTGGCGTATGCAAACCCCGGTCAGCACATCGTGTCCTTTGCCCGATAGCTGGGTTAGCATGGCGAGAGCCTCCCCTGCACCGGAAGGTTTGTTAAGGATATTTCCCCTGTCAACAACAATGGTATCGGCAGTAATAACTACCAGCCCCTTTTGATTCAGCTCCGGCTCAAAACTACGGGATTTTTCGTGGCAAAGGAACAAAACCACTTTTTCGGGAGGCAAATCGTTTGGAAAGGACTCCGGGGTAGGTCGGGACAAAACCCGGAAGGGGATGCCTGTTTGCTCCATCAGCATTTTGCGCCGGGGCGACTGGGAGGCAAGGATGATATCGTATTGTTTTTTTACTTTCTCGAAAAAATCCATCAATAAGTTAAATAGAAATGTATCAGAACCATTGAAAGCACCCCGGCCAGCAGGATCAGTTTCACAAAACGGTTCAACTTTGTATAATCCTGCTTCATGGAGGCTTTCCACAAGCGGTGAATCAGCAGAAGGAAGGGTATCTGCACAAAAAACAGGATATAGACAAACAACAGCTCAATTCCACGGTTCATCATGGCAACCTGGAGATAACCGGCAAAAAGCATGACCAAAACAATCAGCACCACGATCATTTTTTTGGTGGAACGCACCCCCAAAACTACGGGAACCGTTTTACATCCGGCTTTGGCATCTCCTTTAATGTCTTCGATGTCTTTGATGAGTTCGCGGATGAGGGTGGTAAAAAATGCAAAAACCACGTAAGCGATCAAAAATCTTCCTGCAAAGAGCCTGTGCAGGGGCTCAATCACAGTGGCCTCATCCAGGGCATGGATCTCAACCAACCATACGATAACCACCACCAGGGCAGTCATAACAGCCACCAGCAGGTTTCCCACCAAAAACATGCGTTTGTAGCGGATGCTGTAAAACCAAAGAAGGGCTGGAACCACCAGGAAAACAATAAATAGCGGCCAGTGCCAAAGCTTGTAGGAAAGGTAACCGCCAATGAGAACGGCAAATACATTTAAAAGGGTATGGGAAAAAATGGCATGCCGCCGGCTTAATTTTTTACCGAGAATGATCTTCTGGGGTTTATTGATACGGTCAATGCGCAGGTCGAAATAATCGTTGATGGCATATCCGGCAGCACTCAGCATCAGGGTGGCCAGTACCAGCAGAAAAAAACGGAAATGGGAAAGTCCGGCATCCGGAAAAAGGGGCAAAAGGATCCCATACCGGAAAAGGTATTGGGTCAGGGCAATGATCAACAGGTTGGGCCACCTGAACAGCCGAAGGTATGCGCCCACTTTTCCCATGCTTTTGCCTTGTTTTGTTTGAAAATTACCAGTGAAAACCGTCTTCGTTAAACCAGGTGCCGTGCACCTTCATCACCTGTTCAATAACATCCCTTGCACATCCATAGCCGCCCTTAAAAGAAGAAATATATCTTGAAATGCTTTTGATCTCTTCGGCAGCATTCGAAGGACAGGCAGGAACCCCAACCTGTGCCATGACCTCATAGTCGGGTATGTCATCACCCATATATAAAATTCCTTTGGGATCAATGTTGTTTTCTTCAATAAACTGCTGGTAAACCTCGAGCTTGTTGCCTATTCCCAGGTAAATATCCTTTACACCAAGAGTTGAAAACCTTTTCCATACCGCTTCAGAGTTGCCCCCCGAAATGATGGCAATGCGATATCCTTTTTTTACTGCCAGCTGAATGGCATATCCATCCTTTACATTCATGCTGCGCAGCAATTCCCCATCGGGGGTAAGCAATACAATGCCATTGGTCATCACCCCGTCTACATCAAAAATAAAGGTTTGAACAGAAGAAAGAAGTTGCTTGTAATTCGTCATGGAAAAACTCAGGATTTTTCAGGTTTGGATTTGTCAATGATGCTTTCTGAGATAAAATTATAAATTTTTTGATAACCCCCCAAGGCAGAGAGGATCTCGAGATGCTTTTTCATCACCTTTTCATTTTTTCTCACGGCAGGCCCGGTCTGAACCCCGGCCGGGCTTTCATGCATTGCCTTGCGGGCGGTTTCCCGGATCAGGGGGCGCAGCATTTCGAAATCCAGGTTGTAACGGGTAAGGATGTCTTCGGCAATGGCATACATATGATTGGTAAAGTTGCAGGCAAATACTGCCGCCACATGCAGTAAAAGACGCTCCTCAGAAGAAACAAGGTAAACCCTGGAAGTAAGCCTGGAGGCAAGTTGTTTTAATATGGCCATATCTTCCTCATGGGCTGCTTCTATACATACGGGGATCTGGGAAAAATCCACTTCCACCTCTTTGGAAAAGGTTTGCAGGGGATAAAAAACACCATGCCGGGCGCCTGCGTCTTCCAATACATCCATGGAGGTACTGCCCGAAGTATGCACCAGCAGTTTTTCGGGATAAGGGAAGCGTTCGGCTACTTCCGGAATGGCATCATCAGAAATCGCTACAATGTAAAGGTCTGCATGGGCTTTCAGGTCTTTTAAATCTGTGGCCGGATCACAATCCAATTTTCGGGCCAACATCCCGGCCGAATCTAAGCTGCGGCTGTAAACCTGTATTATTTCCAGGCCGCAGTTTTTTAATGCCAGGGCCAGGCGGGTTCCCACATTGCCCGCCCCAATCATCACCACTTTTTCTATACCTTTTTCCATGGTAAGGATTTTATTCAGGTTCTCTTTCTCTTCTTTTCCACCGGTAACGAAAAGTAATCCAGAATCCGGCCATCATCACGATGATGCTCAGCCAAAGCAAGTTTATAAAGGGAAAGATGATGGTTTTGATAATGATGAAATCGGTACGCTCCTCAAAAACTTCCAGTTCAATGGTGAAGGGTTTATCGGTAACGTCGCTAAAGCGAAACCTCAGATCAAGGTCCCGGGCCGCATCATCTTCGTAAGACACATAACCGTCTTTGAGGATAAAGGAAGGATTTACCTCATACGATCTGCCAAAATGGGTGATGACTTCCATGCGGGCGGTAATCCGGATATCGTCAGGATCGACCTCACCCTGTCTGGATGGGGTTTGCAGGTTATTCAACACCAGTTGGTTGTTTCCGATCTCCAGGGTGTCATTCACGGCAATTTCCAGGGTTTCTATCAGGGTATAATCTTCCAGGTCATCGGGTCTTTCCAGGTCGGCAAAGGTGATGTAAGTAAAGATATCCCTGCCCGGATACACCTTTGCATAAGGTTCATATACATTGCCCATGCGCTCGTTGAGCAAAATGGACGGATAAGAAGTAAAGACCTTGTAATAATCTCCCTCCCGGTTTTTTTTGAGAAAGTCCACCTGGTAATGCAAACGATCCCCTTCCTTTTGATGGCCAACGTAGGAAACATAAAATTCTCCCATGGGAAGGATCTCTCCTTTGATCAAAAGCAGGTTCTCGGTTTCCGAAAAATTCTCACCCAGGAAGTATCCGGAGGTGTTTTTGGAAATGGTCTCTTTTTGTGAAAAAGTCAGCACCACGGCAAACATAAACAAACCAATCCCCAGATGGCTGACAATGGCTCCGTTTTTGGCATACTGCCCTTTAAAACGGAATACCAGGTCTAACGAAGAAAACAGGGCAAACAGGGAAGCAAAAGCCATAAGCAGGTGCGCGGGTGCCTGGATATCAGAGAAAACAGTAACCAATACCACGGCTGCCAAAGCCAGTATCAGCGATAATCCAACGCTTCCGAAAAACCGTTTCAGATCGTTACGCCCCCATTTGATAAAATGGGTAAAACCAATAAGCAAACCAATTACCACTGCAAAAGGCAGCTGCCAGTTGTTGTAATATTCCACCACGTTAAGGGGTGGGGCAAAGTCCGTCCCAAACATTTTGTTCATCACAGGCATGGAGGTGGAAAAAATGACCTGGAAAGCAGAAAGCACCAGTACCAAAGCGCCAATGAACAACCAGAACTCCCTGGTAAAAGGTTCTTCCGTATCTTTTGAGGGAAGATGTTTATAATTAATTCCCAGCAAAACCAACCCGGTGATCAGAAAAGCATACAAATAAACAAGAATATGGCGTCCCATGCCATCGCTGCCGAAGGAATGCACGGAAGTATCGGAAAGCACCCCGCTACGGGTCAGGTAAGTGGCATAGATCACCAGCACAAAGGCCAGGATGGTAAAAAGAAAGGTCGGGAAATAAGTGTTTCTTTTTTTTCTTGAAACCAGCATCAGGTGAAGGGCAGCCACCAATACCAGCCAGGGCACCAGGGAGGCATTCTCAATGGGATCCCACGCCCAGAACCCTCCAAAGGTAAGGGATTCATAGGCCCATACCCCACCAAGCAGGATCCCTGCACCAAGAGAAAGCAAACCGAATGAAGTCCATGGCAGGGCCGCCCGGATCCATTCATGATATTTCTTTTTCCACAAGCCTGCCAGGGCATAACAAAACGGAACCAATACCGCGGCATAACCGATAAAGGTAACCGGGGGATGGGAAAGCATCCAGAAATTGCGCAAAAGCGGGTTCAAACCGTTGCCATCGGTGATCATGGCCAGGTAATTGGGATTGTGGAAAAAGTGATTGTCAATATTTTCAGAGGCCTCCCGAAGCAAAATAAAAGGGTTCATACCAATGGTAAGGTCCCCAAAGCGGAACCCCAGCATCATGGAAACCATAAATACCTGGGAAACCGCCATAATGGTCATTACAGGGGGTTCCCAGTTTCGGGCGAAGCGGATCAGCAACAGCCCAAATATCACCTGGCAAAGTGTCCAGAAAAGAAAGCTTCCCTCCTGCCCTGCCCAGAAACTGGAAATGAGATAACCCAGACCCAGGTCGTTTTCGGTATGGATCCAGGCATAACGATATTCATATAAACGGTTCAGCAAAATATAAAACAGGGCCGCCGAAGCCAGAATGATCATAAAGCTGTGCACCCGGTAGGCATTGCGCCCCCAATACCGCCAATGCCTGAAATCAGGTCGCTTTTCATTGGAGGCCTGCCAGTAGGAAAAGGCAGCAAACAAAGCAGAAATAAAAGCAAGGATCAGTGCAAACCGGCCAAGGTAGCCGGGAAGGAGTTGCTCACCAATATATTGGATTTCCATAGTTTCGAAAAATGATTGAAGAGCAAAAGTACATATTTCGTTAAAACCTTCGAAGTATTATATTATCTCCTGGGAAAAATCCGGATTGATAAAATACCGGGCCCTGACAACTTCTTAAAGCCATCAGGGCCCGTCAGATAAAACTGGTGAAAAATTCAGGTTCAATTATTTTAATACCCCGAAACCCGCAACATTAATCTGGCATAGGGTATTGTTACACTTTGAAACAGAGGAGCCGAAAGGGTTTCCTGGTGCAGGTCTCCCATTCTTTTTACATCGGGAAGGATGTTGACCTCATGGTATCCTTCCTTCAGGACGACCCCGATTTCAAGGCGGGATTCTCCCTGTAAGTTGGTTGGCTGAGGAGGTGAATATTCCATAACATTTTCCTCAACCTCCACAGCCAGGGGAAGTTCTTTCACCGGTCTAATTTCGGTGGCAATGCCCGAATATTGCACCTCTATTCCTATTGGAACTTCCGGGGCTTCTTCAACGTGCAGTTCCAGGGTGTTTGGAATGGCGCGCAAGCGCATACCCCTGAGCAGGTTGTGCAGATGATCCCGTACCAGAGCATCCAGCTTTTCCCTACGCTCCTCATCGGGAGCAGAGATTCCCATACCCCAGTAAGGGGCAATTTCACCGGCTGCCCTCAAAGCATAGGCCAGTGACATGGAAAGATCCCCTTCAAACATAAGCTCCTCGCTATGCTGGTAGTATTCCCAGCTGTTATCCCTTGCCGCTTGTATCATTTCATCAAGTTTGTTTCCGTATTCCTCCATGGAAAGCCGGTAAAAAGCCCAAAATTCACCTTCGCTTTCATATTCTTCAACTTTTTCATATTCAAAGTCTTCTATCCTTTCCCGGGTTTTTAAGGTAAAATGCTCAAAAAAGGTTACCCGGTCAATGCCTGCCTGATCCAATACCTCATCGGAGACTGCTCCGGAACTGGCTGCCACTATATCTTCGGTGATCTGATCCAATGCCATGTTTTCGGCTTGCTGCCGGCAGCCATCCTCCCCGGCAGTTTTTTCAGCCCATCCAATGCCCACATAATAATCTGCCTCTAAAGGCGCTTCTTCAACCCATGCCGGGATGTCACGACCACTTTGGCATGCAGAAAAAACAAATACCAGCATACCCATCATTGACCAAAAAAACGTACCAAAAGTTTTCATAAGAAAGTTTTTTATGTTTAAAGCCTGAATATAATAATATTTTGCTTTTCTGCAAAACCTTTTCACCAAAAACCAGGGAAGAAAGCCTCTTTATTAGGGTTACAAAGAACCCGCCGGCAAAAAATACCGGCTGGCAAACAGCAGCCCTAAATGAGGATTCTAAAAAACTTGTTACTTAGAGAAAAAGGATTACCATGAAAACAAGGGGCGGGCGGTAGCCCGGGGTCGGTAACCAAAGACCCAGTTAACGCCAAGGTGTATATTGGCCGTTTGTAAAGTGTGGGGTTGCAGTGCCCAGAAAACATTATCGGCTACGGCATAGATCTGCAAGGGCCCCAGGTTGAGATTCAACCCCACGCCAATGTTGTTATAATTCCAATGCATGACTGAGTAAGCCAGTGTAAAACCAATGGCATGAACGGGTTTAAAGTTATAGGAGGCTGTAAATGAGGGGTACATTTCTCCCTGGTAAAAATCGGCCCGGCCAAGCAACCCCAGTTTATGCTTTGGACTCAGATCATACCCTGCCGAAAGGAAAAATTTTGGACCAAGAAAAGAGCGGTAACCCAAAGCGGTTTCTT
>SKVW01000008.1 GCA_007129255.1 Bacteroidales bacterium | reverse complement strand
CCCATTGTTGGCCTTAGTGCCAATGCTTTTGAGGGCGACCGTGAAAAATATATGTCTATGGGCATGGATGAATATCTTACCAAACCGGTCAGGGAAAAAGATTTTAAAATGATCCTGCAAAAATTAAAATTGGTGGAATAGCAGGATTCCGGTCAATTTTTTCTTTTTTTTACACCAGAGGATTTTCCGCTTTTTTTTTATAGTTGTATTTTTGGTTTAAAAGTGCATTAAAGTTTGATGTCATTACCTTTAATTAAAAATTCTGGGAGATGACCTTTGAGATTGGTCTGGTACTTTTTATTTTGCTTTCCGCCCTTGTGCTGTTTTTTTCGGGCTGGATCCGTATGGATATCACCGCCTTGCTGGTGCTGGCTACCCTGTCGATTACCGGCTTAATTACGCCTGCAGAGGCTATTGCAGGTTTCAGCAACCCTGCAGTGATTACGGTTTGGGCCATGTTTATCCTTAGTGCGGGCTTATACCAGACGGGTGTGGCCCGCATTATTGGTAAGCAGGTGCTTAAGCTTGCCGGGAAAACTGAATTCGGGATGGTGGTGGTGATCATGATTTCCTCAGGGGTCATGTCGGCATTTATGAACAATATTGGGGTCGCAGCCCTGATGCTGCCTGTGGTGATGGATATCGCCCGTTCTACCGGGCGAAGCCCTTCCCGATTGCTTATGCCCCTGGCTTACGGATGTCTGCTCGGGGGCCTGACCACCCTGATTGGCACCCCGCCCAATCTGCTCATCAGCTTTGCACTACAGGATGGAGGGTTCGAAGCTTTTCGGCTATTTGATTACACACCGGTGGGCCTTGGGGTAATGATCGGTGGGATAGGTTTTATTGCCCTGGTGGGCAGGCACCTTTTGCCCACCCATAAAACCCTCAAATCTTCAGACCCCAGGAAAAACCAGCAACTTCCCGATTCTTACTCTCTTCGTGAACGAACATTTACCCTGATTGTTCATCCCTCCTCCCACCTGGTCGGGAAAACACTTTCCGAAAGCAGATTAAGAGCAGCCCTGAGCATCAATGTACTTTCGGTAAAACGGGAGGGGGGTGGAATCCTTTTGGATCCCGGCCCCGACCTGGTCATCAGGGGAAATGATAAACTTTTTGTTCAGGGCCGCTGGGAAGCCCTGCAGAACCTTAAAGATTGCAAAATCCTTTTACCCGGGGAGTCAGATTTTAATACCCGGGAATTTCTTACCTACGAATTAGAGTTTTTTGAGGCAATAATCGGGGAAAACGCATCCCTTTCAGGAAAACCATTAAGAGAAATAGACTTTTTCAGAAAACACGATGCTCATTTATTGGCTGTTCGGAAAGGAGATGAGGTGAAAAGGAGCATGCTGCAGGATGTTGTTTTGGAAAGCGGGGACGTGGTTTTGTTTCAGCGGCCGGGAGGGGAGTTCCGGGGTGGGGGGCTGGAAAATGTTCAACCGGTTTCACCCAATGAACTGATCAGGGTTTATCGTCTTCATGAGGTTTTATTCCTGATGGATATTGGGAAAGACTCCGGGCTCTCTGAAAAAACCATTGAGGAGAGCCAGCTGGGCAGTGCCTTTGGCTTGAGTATTCTGGGCGTGATTCAACCCGGCAAAAAATTGGTGGCGGCTTCACCCAAAGAAAAGTTAAAGCCTGGAAGCCGGCTTTTGGTCAAGGGCAATATCAACGATCTTCCATTAATTAAAGGGTTGAAAGACCTGGAATTGACCAGTGAGGAAACACCGGAGCCCCATGTGCTGGAAACGGATCAGGTGCAGCTTGCCGAAGTGGTGCTTGCCCCGCGTTCCCTGTTGGCAGGAAAAACCTTAAGAGAGATCAACTTTCGTAAAAAATACGGCCTTACGGTTTTGGCCATCTGGCGTGAAGGCAGAGCCTACCGCACCAATTTGCATAATGTGCCTTTACGCCCAGGTGAAGCACTGCTGTTATACGGAAAAAGGGAAAAACTGGAAATATTACAGGAAGACGCCGATTTTATCCTCTTATCCGAAACCCTTGAAAAACCCCTGAGAACCAATAAGGCCCTTTCTGCTTTTCTGGTCATGGCAGTGGTGATCCTTCCTGTTCTCCTTGGCTTGATTCCACTGGTCATTTCGGCGGTGGTGGGCATTGCCCTGATGGTGCTCACCGGCTGTCTGCGCATGGAAGAAGCCTATCGTGCCATAGAATGGCGCGCCGTTTTTCTTATTGCCGGCATGCTGCCACTTGGCACTGCTATGCAGCAATCGGGGGCTGCCAGCTACATTGCCGAAGGAATGGTAGATCTGCTGGGAGGATTCGGGCCGTGGGGCATTATCATCGGATTATACCTTATTACCAGTTTAGGGACCCTTGCCATTCCTCCTCCTGCTCTGGTAGTTGTAATGTCCCCGGTGGCACTGCAGGCTGCGGCAGGTTTTGACATTTCCCCTTATACCATCATGATGGCCATTGCCATTGCTGCGGCTTCCAGCTTTATGAGCCCGGTTTCACACCCGGCCAATCTGCTGGTAATGGGGCCCGGAGGATACCGGTTTACCGATTACATCAAGATTGGCGTGCCCCTCTCCCTGGTGGCCATGATCATGGCCCTGTTGCTTCTTCCTGTATTCTGGCCTCCCGGAGGCTAAAACGGATAAATTCCGCCGGTTGATACATTCCGGCTTCTCTACTACAACCGGTCATAAAATACCTTAAATGGAGTGGCATTTTGCAATGGGTTTTATATTTTTGTGTTTTAAGGCAATAATTCAAAAATTTTTTGATATGAAAACAACTTTTGGCCCCAAAAAGATCATGTTTCCCTGTCCCACCTCCCTGGTGGTAACCGGTAATATGGAAAATGCAAACATTGTGACCATCGCCTGGGTAAGCCTGCTTACCAGCCAGCCGCCAACTCTTGGTATTTCTGTCGGGCAAAAGGGTTTCTCCGGAGAGGCCATCAAAAAGAATAAAGAATTTACCGTTAACATTGCCACGATAGAGATCATGAAGCAAGCCGATTTTTGTGGGATCACTTCGGGTAAGGATATAGACAAGTTTAAAGAAAGCGGTCTAACCAAAATGCCCTCCAAGCATATTCAGTCACCAATTATTAAAGAATGCCCACTGAACTTTGAATGCAAGCTGGTGGACTCCGGCATTGTTGGCCGAACCAATCATTTTGTGGGTGAAATACTGGAAGTTCACATTGATACCGATAAATTGAAGGATCCTGAAAATTATGGATCCATAGATATTGATGCCTTTAACCCGCTAATTTATATTGGCGGGGTAAGGGAGTACCGAAAAGTAGGTGAAAAAGTCGGAGATGCCTACCAAATAGGCAAAACCCTTAAAAAATAAGTTGTTTTCCCTGATTTCTTCTTTTGCCTGGTATAAACCTTAAAATCCAAATTCTTTAGATTCGGGAAGGATTTCCCGTGTTCGGTTTTACGGAAAAATTTTAAGGACTGGGTAATTCTTCTTTCCCGTTTATTATCGTCACATTTTTATCTCCCTTAAGTATTCTCCCGGAATATGTATCTGCCGAAAACAGGTGAATTCCTCCCTTAAAAAGAAACTTTACTTTCCGTATTTTACGTATAATCAGGGTATGAGAATTAATTAGTTTTAAATCCGGATTATACTCCATTTCCGTTTTTCGGAGGGATGAATCAAATTTTTGTAAGTATCTTTTTTTTAGATATTTACAGCAATTTGAAAAAACATAATCCTATCAAGATTTATGCGAATATCAAAAAAAACCGTTTTATATGAAAACGAATATTTCTTTCCGCCATGTGTTTTTAACCATTTTTTTTGGGGCCTTGCTGGTTAATTTCACTTCTGCCCAATCTATTTATTATCCCCGGCCTGCTTTTGTAAATTCTCATGCCGGAATTTCCGGGGAAAAATCCCTGGAGCAAAAGGAAGTTATTTGGTATGAAGATTTTGACGGGGGTTTGCCGGATGGATGGCTCAGTGTTGATGAGAATGACTTCTGTGCCTTTGAGCATACCTACGATGGACCCCAAGGGCCTTTTTCCCAGGGTGTGCCGCCCATCAACTCTGTTTCTGCCCACAATGGATTTATGATACTTGACAGCGATGTTTGCTGGGACAACAACCCCGATGGGTTAACCGATGCTTACCTGCAAAGTCCGCCCATTGATCTTTCGGCCCATTCAAGCGTAATGTTGTCTTTTCAACATTTTTTCAGGTACTGTTGCAGTTTTGAGAATACCATCATGGAAGTTCAGGTAAGTAACGACGGCGAAAACTGGACCTCCTTTGACGTTAAAAACGGTATTTTGCCCAACAACCTCAGCCCCAATCCCCTTCACCAGTATGTAAACATTACCGAAGTGGCCGGTGGGCAGTCTGAGGTTTGGATACGGTTTCGCAAGGTTGGGGCATCGCATTATTTCTGGATGATTGATGATGTAAAAATTTCTGCTTCCCTGGAAAATGACCTGGAAGTTTTTCAACCGGATTATGGCGGGTATACCATGATCCCCGGAGGACAGCAACAGGCTTTTATTCCGGGTGCAGGGGTAAGAAACCTCGGCGCTAATCCCCAGACCAATGTAAAACTTGAAGTAAAAATAAATGAATTTCTTTTCCAGGAAATTGGCGGCCCCATTGCTTCTCTGCCATCCGGGGCATCAGAAGTGCTGAAGGTAGGAACTACTTTTACTCTTCCTTTCAAAGGATTGTATGAAATAGAGTATGTTGTAAAACAAGACCAGGAAGACCAAAATCCTTCCAATAACCTTTTGGCCATAAACCTTCAGGTTACCGACACAATTTATGCCCGCGACCGGGGAATTTATTCAGGTGAAGGCATATGGGGAGGTGAAGATGCAACCTATATTACCGGTAACCGTTTTGGAATTTCCCAGAATGTGCAGCTGACATCGGTTGCAGCGGCTTTTCATGAAAACTCCGCGGCAGATGCACCGGTAAGGGCAAGGCTTTATAAAAAGCAGGGAGGCAACTTTTCTGCAATTGCCCAATCGGAATATTACCTTCTGCAACCCGGGGATATTTCCAATGCACCTGATCAGGAAGCAGTTTGGGTTACTTTTTCCTTTACCGGGAATGACCTGCTTTTGGAAGAAGGATCGGAATACCTTGCAGCCATTGAGTTTGCAGGAGGAGATTACCCTGCCGTGGTTGCAGCTGAAATGCCGGGTGGTAAAATCTCTAACGGGGCTTTTACTCGTTTGGAAGGTTTTTGGCAATCTGAACCCAAAACCCCGCTCATTCGCATGAACTTCGGCGAAAATATGGGCGAATGTCAGATCCTTTTTGAGGCGGAGGTAACCGATGCCTATTGCGGAGCCGAAGATGGGGAAGCCACCATTTACCCGCTTACCGGTTTTTCCCCCTATACCTTTTCCTGGCAGACCGATCCCCCCCAAAACGGACCCACTGCTACTGGCCTTTCTGCAGGTTTTTATGAAGTGGAAATTACCGATGCTACCGGTTGCCAGGATATTATTGTTGTTGAAATTGGCAACCAGGAGCTGATGCTGGAAACCGAAAGCATACCTTCCGGGTGCGGAGCTCCCAACGGGCAAGCCACCGTAATACCGGTGGAAGGGATGGAACCCTATACTTATTTGTGGGATACGGATCCTCCACAAACTACCCAGACCGCGGAAGGACTTTTGCCTGGAACCTACTCGGTATTGGTTACGGACAGTTCGGGTTGTGAGGGAACTGCAGAGGTTACCGTGGAAGAAAATGATTACCTGCTTGTGGACATCACTTCACAAAATCCCTATTGCACTGCTACAAACGGAAGTATTTTGCTTGAACCGGTGGGAGGTAATCCGCCCTTTGTTTTTGAATGGGATGATTTCCCGGGGGTGGATACCGGCTACCTAGAAAATATTCCAGCCGGCACCTATTCGGTTATGGTTTATGATCAGTTAAATTGCGAATCCCAGATGGAAATTACCCTGGAAACGGAAGATACCGGATTGGAATTGCAGCCGGCCGTTACCAATGAAACCTGCCAGGAAGAAAATGCCATGATCGATCTGAATGTTACGGGTGGAGAAGAACCGTTAAACTTCTTCTGGAATACCGGGCATGAGGGACCTGTTCTGGAAAACGTGGGAGCAGGCACCTATGAAGTTACTGTAACAGATATTTATGGTTGCTACCGGGAAGCTTCTTTTGAAATTACCAACCAGGGCGAGCAGCCGCAGGTAGAAGCACAGGTAACCCATTCTCCCGGATGCGGTCAAAGCGGGGGTTCCATAAACTTAACCCCTGTTGATCCCGAAGCCGGTTACGATTATTTGTGGTCGGGTGGAGAGCAAACCCCGGCCATTGAAAATCTGCCTGCCGGTACCTATGTTGCTGAGATTACTGAACCCCAGTACCAGTGTTTGCTGGAAAAAACTTTTTATGTCAATGATGATGGTTCACCCGGTATTAATTCTCACATCACACATATCTCCTGCCATGGAGAAACTGATGGTGCCATTCAGATCACCATGGATGAGGATGCAAACGATCCCCAGTTTAATTGGAACACCGGAGATAATACCCCTTCAATTGATGATCTGCCTGCCGGATGGTACACCTTAACAGTAACCGATGGGGATTGCGTTGCTGCAGAAACATACGAGGTCATCGAACCCGACCTGCTTGGAGTGGATTATGTGGTAACCCACGTTTCCTGTTATGGCAAAGATGATGGAAAAATTGCACTGCAGGCAACCGGCGGTACCAGTCCATTCAGTTTTTACTGGACCAGCGGAAAGGTAGGCCCGGTTATCGACAGCCTTACGGCCGGAAATTATTCGGTTATGGTTACCGATTACCATTATTGCACCTATGATCGCGCTTTTGAAGTGCTTGAACCCGATATGATCGTGGTGGACGCGGAGGTGGTAATACCCGATCCCGGGCAAAGCAATGGAAGCATTGAACTTGAAGTTTCAGGAGGAACCGGCGGCTATACCTACACCTGGAGCAATGGATCTAACAACCCTGCGATTTACAATTTGCCGGTGGGAGATTACACGGTAATGGTTACCGATGATTCGGGATGCACCGTGGTAAAGACCTTTAATCTTGGCACGACAAACATGGATGACCTCTCCGCCCGACCTGATATTACCATTTATCCCAATCCTGTGGATGACCATTTGCACATCAGGTTTGAAAATCCCGGCAGCGGGAAGCTATCCGTTTCCCTGCTGGATATAAACGGGAAGCCCATCAGGAATATGGGGTCACGTAATTTTGCAGCCGGAGAACAGATGACCTTATTCCTCAGTGGGCTGAATCCGGGAGTATACGTTCTTAATATATCAGGAACAGGCTTAATGATCAACCATAAAATTATCAAACGGTAATCTCTAAACAGATTTGTTTTGCAGGCTGCTTTGCAAAAGGCAGCCTGTTTTTTTTGGGCAGGGATGCTTTTTCGGGTAATTTGGTTTATTTTTGCCTGAATACAAAAAAAATTCTGGAATGGTTTCCGAAATTAAGGCGTTAATATACAAAGAGATATTCCTGGAATGGCAGCAAAAATTTGCTTTCAACGGGGTATTGCTGTATATCATTTCCACAGTGTTTGTCGGATACCTGGCTTTTGAAGGAACCATAGGCACACGTGCCTGGAATGCCTTATTCTGGATTATTTTATTGTTTGCCTCCATTAATGCCATACTAAAAAGCTTTTTGATGGAAGGGGAGGGGCGCATGCTTTATTACTATACCTTGTCCAGTCCGCATGGGGTGATCAATGCAAAGATCATATACAATGCTGTGCTGATGGCGGTGCTTTCCCTGGTCGGTTTTTTTGTGTTTGCTGTTTTTATGGGAGATGTGGTACAAAACAAGGCTTTATTTTTCCTGAATATGATTTTGGGGGTTATAGGGTTTTCGGCGGTGCTGAGCATGGTTTCTGCCATTGCTTCCAAAGCCATGAATAATTTCACGCTGATGGCCGTATTAAGCTTCCCTTTGGTTTTGCCTTTGTTGCTGGTACTTATCCGGGTGAGTGGTGCGGCCATGCAGGGAGCAGTTATTTCGGAACACTTCTCCGACCTTTTGATCATTTTGCTGTTGACAGGCATTACCCTGGTTTTATCTAATTTATTATTTCCTTATATTTGGAAGGAATAGCTTTTTACTGATGCAATTTTTGAAACATAACTGGTGGAAATTACTTGGGATTCTCCTTTTGATCTATGTCATTTTTGGGGGGTTGTTATTTGAAGTACCTGCTTTGCCGGTAGTTCAGCAAACCATTAGAAACATTTATTTCCATGTAGGGATGTGGTTTGCCATGATGTTTATTTTATTTGTTGCACTGGTCTATAGCATTCGTTACCTTCGCCGGTTTCGGCCAATAGATGATCAAAAAGCCCTTGCAGCGGTAAAAACAGGATTGGTATTTGGTGTATTTGGGTTGGTAACCGGTATGATCTGGGCTAAAGCTACCTGGGGTGTTTTCTGGGTAAACGATCCAAAGTTAAATGGGGCCGCGGTGGGGATGCTCACCTATCTTGCCTATCTTTTGCTCAGGGGATCGGTGGAAGATCAGGACAAAAGGGCAAGGCTTGCCGCCGTTTACAATGTATTTGCCTTTGTGTTGTTTTTTGTTTTTATTATGATCCTCCCGAGGATGGCTACCGCTTCAATCCATCCGGGATTAGACGGCAACCCTGCCCTGGCCACCGGCGATCTTGACCCCCGGATGCGAATGGTGTTTTTCCCTGCCATGGCAGGATGGTTTATTTTTGCATGGTGGGTGTTTTCGGTTTACTTTCGAATCGGGCAGGTGGAGGAAAAGATAAAGGAATTGTCAGAAAATTAAATAATTATGCTAGAACAGGACGGTAAAATATGGGTGGTGGCTTTGGTTATGGCCATAATTTTTATTGGTATTGCCGCGTTTTTGTTTTTCCTTGAGTATCGCTTAAAAAGAGCTGAAAAAAAACTCCGGGAATTGGAAGAATCAATGGATCAACCGGATCAAAATAAAGAACCGCAGCCTTCAAGACATTGAAAAAGGGTTTTGGTTTTTTTAATAAAAATTACAGAATGAAAAAATCACATATAGCAGGCTTATTGTTTGTGGTTATTGCCATTGGCGCCATCATCAGCACCGTTTACAATGCCGACACCTATTCCAATTTTTCGGAAGCCAGGGAGCATCCGGGGCGTGAGTTTCAGATCATTGGTGAGCTTGTGAGGGATAAACCCATCGAGGAAAAGGTAGTTGACAATACCCTGTTGTTGACTTTTTTTCTTACCGATAACCAGGGTGAGGAAAACCAGGTGACCTATTTCGGCCCCAAACCCCAGGATTTTGAAAAGATAGACCAGGTAGTAATGATTGGTCGTTTTGAAAAGGATGTTTTTATCGCATCCAGTTTGCTGCTGAAATGCCCTTCCAAATACAATCCCGAAGGGGAAGGAACTACAGAATTTGCAGCACAATAAAAAAAGGCATGACCATTACCTGATCATGCCTTTGTAGCTTATAGAAATTTTTTATGATCTGAGCTTCTCAATAATTTCCGGAAGTTTTTTCACCATGGCCAGTTCCTTCATTTTTTCCCGGGCTTCCTGCACCGGGCTTCCAAAATAGGTTTTTCCCCCTTCAATAGATTTGGACAGACCAGACTGACCCAGCACCACGGCCCCCTTGCCAATGGTAAGGTCTTTCTGAACGCCCACCTGTCCCCACAAAATAACGTCATCTTCAATATTCACGCAGCCTGCAATTCCAACCTGCGCGGCAAAAAGACAGTTTTTTCCGATCACCGTATCATGCCCTACCATGATGTGATTGTCCAGTTTGGAGCCCCATCCTACAATGGTATCTCCGGATGCTCCCTTGTCAATGGTGCAGCAGGCTCCAATTTCCACATTGTCTTCAATAACGGCCCTTCCTCCGCTTTCCAGCTTGTCATAGAATTTTTCCCGGCGCTTGAAATAAAAAGCATCTGCCCCGATCACCGTGCCCGAATGAATGATCACATTGTCGCCAATTACCGAATGATCGTATATGGAAACATTGGGATGAATCAGGCAGTTTTTTCCAATGGTAACATGGTTGCCGATAAAGACACCCGGTTGAATAACCGTTCCTTCCCCAATGTAGGCCGTAGGACTGATCATGCCGCTGGCATGTTCGAAGGGCCTGAATTTTTTGATCAGGGAAACAAAATCCCGGAAAGGGTCATCGGAAAACAGGAGTGCCTTTCCATTGGGTGGAGCAACCTTTTTGTTTATAATAATGGTGGAAGCTGCTGAAGACAGCGCCTTGTTATAATATTTGGGATGATCCACAAATGTGAGGTCTCCGTTTTCCACTTTATGGATCTCATTGATCCCGCTGATTTCAAAATCCGGATCTCCGTCAAATTCAGCATTGATAATACCGGCAACCTTTTTCAGGGTAAGGGCAGGGGATAATTGCATGAGTTATGGGTTTATTTTACTCTTTCGGAATAAGAATTGTCGCGGGTATCAACTTTTATTTTTTCTCCAATTTCAATAAACAGGGGAACATTAACCACGGCACCGGTTTCCATAGTGGCCGGCTTCAGGGTATTGGTTGCGGTATCGCCTTTAACACCGGGTTCAGTATAAGTAACTTCCAGCTCAACGAAGGCGGGTAAATCACAACTCAAAGGAGTTTCGGTGTCGGCATGAAAAGTGATATCAACTTCCTGGCCTTCTTTGAGCAATTGAGGGGCATTGATGATCTCTTCAGGAATCATGATCTGCTCAAAAGTGGAAGTGTGCATAAAATGATAGCCTATATCGTCTTTATACAAAAACTGGTAAGGACGTTTTTCAACCCTTGCGATATTTACCTTCATCCCTGCATTGAAAGTGTGGGGGAGCACTTTACCGGTTTTCAGGTTTTTCAGCTTGGTGCGAACAAATGCCCCTCCCTTTCCGGGTTTCACGTGCTGAAAATCAACAATGGTGTATAATTCGTTATTAAGTTCAAGACATAGTCCGTTTCGGAAATCTGAAGTTGTTGCCATAAAAAGTTACGCGTCAGGTTATTTTTAAATTTTCGGGCACAAAATTAATAAAAATAATTGGCACCTTGGATTTTAGTAAGCTGTGGGCGTAATTTTTATGCCAGTGAATGGATTTTACTAAAGGAGGTATATTCTGCAGGATAATGGTTAGAAGCGATAATCAGGGTACGGTTGCGGCAAAATTCCTTTACAAGATCTTTGTACCACCCGGTGGCATCGCTGTCGAGATTGGCGCAGGGCTCGTCAAGCAAAAGAAGTTTTGCTGAAGACATGATGGCAAGCAGGAGGGAAACCCGTTGTCGCATACCGGAAGAAAAGTGTTTGAGTGGTTTGTTATAATGGACTTTTAATCCGGAAAGTTCTTCCAGGTCTTTTTCGGAATATCCTTCCAAAAAAGGTTTGAATTTTTTCTGAAACCTGATGGCTTCCCTTAAATTAAATTCCTGGATCAGCTCAAGGTAAGGAGAAGCTATGGATATTTGCCTGAACACCTTTTCCGGAGGCACAGGATGGTGGCTCAATTGCCAGGTAACTTCGCCACGGGTTGCAGACAGATAACCTGCAATGATCTTAATGAGAGTTGATTTTCCGGAACCGTTTTTTCCGAGAATAACATGATGCAATCCGGGTTCAAAATCCATGTTCAGATTTTTGAAAACCCATTTATCATGGAATTTCTTGCCAATGTTGGTCAATTTTACCTGCATGATTTCAGGCAGGTTTATTTTTCATTATATGCGTATCCCTTCATAATTCCCCGGCTGGACTGGGAAATAAAACTGAGAATCTCATCCCGTTCGCTTGAGGCGGGCAATTCGGTTTCAATGTAGGTGATGGCCTGGGACACGTTAAGGTTTTTCAGGTAGATCACCCGGTAAATATCCTGGATCTCATTGATTTTTTCGCTGGAAAATCCTCTTCTTCTAAGCCCGATAGAGTTTATTCCGACAAAAGACAGGGGGTTGCGTGCGGCTTTGGTAAAAGGAGGAACGTCCTTTCTCACCAGTGAACCACCTGATATCATCACATGGGAGCCGATATTCACAAACTGGTGAACAGCAGAAAGCCCTCCCAAAATGGCAAAATCGTCAATGTTGATATGGCCGGCAAGGTTGGCGGCATTGGCCAGGATACAGTTGTTCCCGATCACGCAGTCGTGGGCAATATGCACGTATGCCATCAGCAGGCAGTTTTTTCCGACCACGGTTTTGTTATTGGCTTTGGTACCCCGGTTCACGGTCACAAACTCCCTGATGGTAGTATTGTCGCCAATCTCAACAGTAGTTTCTTCCCCGTCGAACTTCAGGTCCTGGGGAATGGCACTGATAACGGCTCCCGGAAAGATCCTGCAGTTTTTACCAATACGGGCTCCTTCCATAATGGTGACGTTAGACCCCACCCAGGTGCCTTCACCAATTTCCACATTTTTATGGATGGTAACAAAGGGTTCAATAACTACATTTCGGGCAATCTTTGCCTGTGGATGAACGTATGCTAAAGGTTGATTCATTATACTAAAAAATTATTTTTTGCTGATTTGGGCCATTAGTTCGGCCTCTGTAACTAATTTGCTTCCCACATAGGCCACAGCGCGCATGTGACAGATGCCCCTTCTGACCGGAGCAATAAGACTCATTTTAAACACCAGGGTGTCACCGGGAACCACTTTTTGTTTAAAGCGAACTTTATCTATTTTCAGAAAGTAAGTGTTGTAATTTTCCGGATCTTCCACAGTTGACAATATCAGGATGCCTCCGGCCTGGGCCATGGCTTCAATGATGAGGACCCCGGGCATTATGGGTTCTTTGGGGAAGTGCCCAACAAAGAAGGCCTCATTCATGGTGACGTTTTTCATTCCCACCACATAGGAATCTCCCATTTCCGTAATCTTATCCACAAGCAGGAAAGGTGGGCGGTGAGGCAGGAACTTCTTAATCTGGTTGATGTCGTAAACGGGCTGGGCATCTGGGTTGTATTTCGGAATGCTTTCCTGCTCCAGTGAGGCTTTGATGTGTTTTTTCAGCTCTTTGGCAAAAAGTACATTGGACGCATGCCCGGGTTTGCTGGCAATGATATGTCCTTTTATGGGTTTGCCCGCCAAAGTAAGATCTCCGATAACATCCAGGAGTTTGTGGCGGGCAGGTTCGTTTACGAAATAAGGTTCCAGGTTGTTCAGGATGCCTTCATCGCGCACGGCAACCGATGGCCTGTTAAACAAAGTGGCCAGGCGGTCAAGTTCTTCCTGTGAAACCTGGCGGTCAACAAATACGATGGCATTGCTCAGGTCGCCTCCTTTGATCAGATCTTTGGAAAGGAGGTATTCCAGCTCATGCAGGAATACAAAAGTGCGACAGGGTGCTATTTGATCTTTAAATTCATTGATGTGATTGAGGCTGGAATGCTGATGTCCCAAAACTCTTGATTGGTAATCGATCAGGCAGGTGATGCGGTATTGATCATCGGGAAGGGCGATCAGTTCACAGTCCTTTTCTTTATGATAGAAGCGAATGGGCTCCTTTATCTCGAAATATTCTTTCAGGGCATTTTGTTCCACGATTCCGGCCTCTTCAATGGCTTCTACATAAAACCGGCTGCTGCCATCCAGAATGGGCGTTTCCGGGCAGTCTACGTCTATAATGGCATTATCGATTCCCATACCGGTAAGGGCTGCCAGGGCGTGCTCTACCGTTGCCACCCTGATCCCGTCTTTTTCAAGCGTGGTACCCCTTGCGGTATCCACTACAAAATTTGCATCAGCCTCGAGGTAGGCATCTTCTCCAATATCACTTCGTAAAAACCGGATACCGGTATTTTCTTCCGCAGGCCTGAAAGTAAGGGTAACGGTATTACCAGTATGTAAGCCAACTCCTTTTACTTTTGCCGGCTGTTTTATGGTTTTTTGTTTTTCATTCATACCTAAAAAAAGAATAATTGTCTGTTAACTGCTAAAAAAAAGCCAATCCTTGTAAAAAGCACCGGAAAAAACAGGCAAATATAGAATATATTTTTTATAAGAAAAAAAGACCTGTGTGTTCTGTTTGATTTATAGGTATTTAAGTTTTTTTATCTCCTTTTCAAGTTCATCAATTCTTTTGGCGAGTTTTTCAAAATTGCGGAAGTAAATAAAAGCTTTTCGATATTTGGAGGCTTCCATGGCCGGAGAGCCCATTATGATTTCCCCGTCTTTAACGTTGGAGGGGACGCCCGTTTGAGCAGCCATTTTTACGTTGTCACCAATGGTAATGTGGCCGCTCAAACCAACCTGTCCGCCGATCATACAGTTTTTTCCAACTTTTGAGGAGCCGGCTACACCGCATTGCGCAGCCATGACCGTATTTTCGCCAATCACTACATTGTGTCCGATCTGGATCAGGTTGTCCAGTTTTACCCCTCTTTTGATAATGGTGGACCCCATAGTGGCTCTGTCAATGGTGGTTCCGGCCCCAATCTCTACAAGGTCTTCAATGATCACGTTGCCAATCTGGGCTACCTTACGGTAATTCTGATCCGACTGGGGAGCAAAACCGAAGCCATCGGCACCAATTACCGCATTGGAGTGAATGGTACATTCACGGCCAATGCTGCCATTTTCATAAATTCTAACACCACTGAAAAGAGTGCTATTGTCACCTATTGTCACATGGTCACCAAGGTAACAATGGGGATATATTTTTACATTTTTTCCAATGGATACGTTATCCCCAATGTATGCAAACTCTCCAATATAGGCAGCACCCTCTATGGAGGCTGTTGGGGAAATAAATGCCAGTTCTGAAATACCGTTTTTTTCAGGAATACTGCTTTTGTAAAGTTCAAGGAGACTGGCAAGGGCATCGTATGGATCTTTTACCCTGACAAGGGTGCAATTCAGGGGTTGCTCAGGCTTGAATTCTTTACTAACAAGGGCAATGCTGGCTCCTGTTTTGTAAATATGAGGAGTATATGCCGGGTTTGATAGAAATGTCAAGCTTCCTTTAGTTGCCTCTTCTATTTTGGCAATCTTACTCACCTTTTCTTCAGGATTTCCCTCAACCTCACCCTGAAGAAAATCTGCTATCTGTCTGGCTGAAAATTCCATTGATTTTGGTTGGTTTTTCCGGGTGCAAGTTACCAATATTTGATTGTATGACAAAGAAGTTTTTTTAAAGGGGCTTTCCTCATTTTTGTCAAATGGGGAGGTTTTTTAGGTTGTTAATTATGGCAGCACCCCTTTAGGATAGCATAAAAAATACTTTTCAACCGTGTGGGAAAGCACACTGATATTGAGCTGGTCACTTGCACTGGCAATATCGGTCAGGTCCCCGGTACGGGAAAGGATGCGGATGCTTCCCACCGCCGGGTCATAAGCATTGTTGCGGGTGGACCCGTGAATTACAAAATAATCGGTTTCAGCATGGGAAATATCAAATAATCTGCTGGTATGCACCCTGATGTTTTCTATGTATTCTTCCGGAAAAGGGGTTCTTTGCATTTCTATGCGAAATAACGTGCGGTTGGTGAGGTTTTTGCACAAACGGCTAAGCACCTGATCTTTATGTTCTGCCCACACTTTAATGGATGCATAAACATCATAATCATCCAGTAGCGAAAAATCTTCGAGCAGGGTAGGGTCTTTTTCAAAATCGGCTTTATAGTATTTTTTCCGGAGCAGTCTTTTCAGGGGTGGCGTGGAAAAAAGATCTTCACCGGCAAGGGCAAGCACTTTTGCCCGCTTAAGGATACTGGTGAGCAGGGTTTCGGCGGCAATTACGGTTTTGTGCAGGTATACCTGCCAGTACATCAGCCTTCGGGCGATGATAAATTTTTCAATACTGTAAATGCCTTTTTCATCAATTACCAGTTGGTCTTTCACAATATTGAGCATTTTGATAATACGGTCCCAGCTGATCACCCCTTCCGATACTCCTGTAAAAAAGCTGTCCCGGTTCAGGTAATCAAGCCGGTCCATATCCAGTTGGCCGGCTACCAGCTGATGAAGAAATTTCTTAGGATAGTTGTTTTTAAAAATACTGATGGCCGTATCCATGCCCTCGTGGTTCTGGTCCTTGAGCCGGTACATAAACATTTCCGAAAGGTCTTCATGATTCATTTGATGCACCAGGGCGTTTTCAAGGGCATGAGAAAAGGGTCCGTGGCCAATATCGTGAAGCAATATGGCCTGTGTGACCCCCAGGGCTTCTTCTTCGCTTATCTCATGGCCTTTAAACCGTAAGATTTCCAATGCCTGTGTGGTGAGGTACATGGCACCCATGGCATGATGAAACCGGGTATGCAGAGCTCCCGGGTAAACCAGGTGGGTGAGACCAAGTTGCTTGATATGCCGCAGCCGTTGAAAAAAAGGATTTTCGATCAGGTCGAAAACGGCTTCATTGGGTACATTGATGAAGCCGTAAACCGGGTCGTTGAAAATTTTTAACTTGTTTACGGTTTTATCGGACATAAGAATTGGGTTTGGGCCGGGATTCCTTTTGGGATTTTTTAAGGCTTACAAAGCTCAAATATCGGTATTTTTAGTTAAATTTGTTCTGGCTGAGAGTAAAATTAGCACACAGTAAAACAGGGTGTTTTTCCCTGAATGGAACCGGTAATGATCCGGTTCTCTTTTTGGAGTAAGGTAAGATATCCCAAAGCAACGTTTTTTCAGCCGCTATTTTTTTTGATATAAATCCGGGATGTTTGATAATGCTATGCTGCAAAGGTTCTTAAAACCATGGCATTCTTAAAGTCCCCCAAAAATATTCAAGTATAATGAGCGTATCCATATTGTGGGTAGATGATGAAATAGATCTGCTAAGGCCCCATATTATTTTCCTGGAAGAAAAGGGGTATGAAGTTACTACCGCAACAAGCGGCGACGAAGCCATTGACCTGGTTGATGAAGAAGATTTTGATATTGTATTTCTGGATGAAAACATGCCCGGCCTGCCCGGTTTAGAAACCCTAACCAAGATGAAAAGCAGCCGGCCGGGGCTTCCCGTAGTCATGATCACCAAAAGTGAAGAGGAGACCATTATGAACGAGGCCATCGGGAGCAGTATTTCCGACTACCTCATCAAACCGGTCAATCCCAACCAAATACTTTTGTCTTTAAAAAAGAACCTGGAAAATAAAAAACTGGTAGGGGAGAAAACCGCCATGGGCTACCAGCAGCAATTCAGGGAAATCAGCATGTCTTTGGGTGGCCGGCTTTCTTTTGAAGATTGGAAGGACATTTACCGCAAATTGGTTTACTGGGAACTGGAACTTGAAAAATCGCAGGACAGCAACCTTAAAGAAATTTTTCGCAGTCAGAAAAGTGAGGCCAACAATGTGTTCTCTTCTTTTGTGGGAAAAAATTACCGGGGTTGGCTGGATGGAAGTGCAGATGAAAAGCCGGTTTTATCCCATACGGCTTTCAGGGAAAAATTCCTGCCTATTATTAAAGAAGATGAAAAAACTTTCCTGATCATTATCGACAATATGCGTTATGATCAATGGAAGGTTATGCAACCTTTGTTTGAAGAGTATTACCGTGTGGCCAAAGAGGATATCTATTGCGGTATTTTGCCAACGGCCACCCAGTATGCGCGAAATGCATTTTTTGCAGGTTTGTTGCCAGGCGAAATTGCCAAGAGGTATCCCAAATACTGGATTGGGGAAGGTGAAGAAGGTACGCGCAATCAATTTGAACCTGAACTTTTTGGCGAACAGCTGCAAAGGCTGGGAGTGAATCTGAAATTCCATTATCATAAAATATTAAACCTGGGGGCGGGTAAAAGGCTGTTGGAAAACCTGAGCAACTATACTACTGCAAAGCTTAATGTATTGGTTTACAATTTTGTGGATATGCTTTCCCATGCCCGCACCGATATGGAAGTAATCAAAGAACTGGCTGATGATGAGGCAGCTTACCGTTCACTTACCATGAGCTGGTTTGATCATTCCCCGCTCAAAGAGATCATCCGTTTTCTTGCCGAAAAAAAGATCAATATCCTACTAACCACCGATCATGGGTCTATCAGGGTAAATGTACCTACCAGGGTGGTAGGCGACAAGAATACCAATACCAACCTTCGGTATAAGGTGGGGCGAAACTTGCAGTACGATCCCGATGAAGTGTTCGAGGTAAAAAACCCTGCAGAAATCTTCCTCCCAAAAACATCGGTAAGCTCAGGGTTTATTTTTGCGCTTGAAAACCGGTATTTTGTTTATCCGAATAATTACAACTACTTTGTAAATTATTATCGCAATACTTTTCAACACGGGGGTGTTTCTATGGATGAAATGCTTATTCCTTTTGTACACTTAACCGCCAGGTAGTCTTTAATATGGAAACCAGGGAAGCTCATCAGGTAAAGCATATTGATCAGCTTGTGGAAGTGGCTGAAAAATTATTGATCACCCACCCAGAAACCAGGCTCTTTGCTTTTTATGGCCCCATGGGTGTTGGGAAAACCACCTTTATTAAAGCCCTGTGCCGGGTGCTTGGGAGTGATGAAATAGTTAGCAGCCCCACCTTTTCTATTGTTAACCAATACCTTACGCAGGGGGAGGAAAGTATTTTTCATTTTGATTTTTATCGCATCAAAAACCTCAGGGAAGTTTATGACATTGGATATGAAGACTACTTTTATTCCGGAAACTATTGTTTTATTGAATGGCCGGAAAAAGTAGAACCTTTGCTCCCGGATTCCTGTAAAAAGGTTTATATGCAGGAAAAAGAAGGGGAGAGAGTGATTGAATTTTGATCTCATATTTTTTTGAAACAAAATACCCGATAAAAACAAAACCATGGAACGTTCGGGAAAAGATTATGTATTATTCAGCAGGGGAGGGCAGTTTATGCCCCAGGAAGAAATGCTGGAAGTAAGAAAGCGTAAAAACCACCTGGTAATTGGTATTCCCCGCGAAACGGCCTACCAGGAAACGCGGGTGGCCCTGGCCCCTCAGGCGGTGTCTCTTCTGGTACAAAACGGCCACAAGATCTGCATTGAATCCAAAGCCGGTGATGCTGCCTATTTTCCGGATAAAGAATACAATGAAGCCGGTGCCAGGATTGTCCATTCGCCGGAAGAGGTCTTTAAATCCAACATCATTCTGAAAGTCGCACCGCTTACCGATAAAGAGCTGGAATATATCCGGCCCGGGCAGGTTATTTTTTCCACGGTTGCCCTGCCCATGCAAAAGGAAGATTACTTTAAAGCCCTGATCAAAAAGAAAGTTACTGCCTTTGCCTTCGAATACATCCGTGATAAAACCAACGCCTTTCCATTGGTGCGAGGCATGAGCGAGATAGCCGGTAATACCTCCATTCTCATTGCCTCTGAATACCTGAGTAATAAAAAATACGGAAAAGGACGCATGTTTGGCGGATTTTCCGGAATTACCCCCACTGAAGTGGTTATTCTTGGTGCCGGTACCGTAGGGGAATATGCGGTACGCGCAGCCATGGGGCTGGGTGCCATGGTCAAGGTTTTTGACAATTCCATTTACAAGCTTCGCAGGCTGCAAAGTTCTTTGAATGTGCCCATTTTTACCTCTATCATACAGCCCAAGGTGCTTTCCAAGGCCCTGAAAACGGCCGATGTGGTGATCGGCGCATTGCATTCCTCCAGGGGACGAACCCCCATTGTGGTAACCGAAGAAATGGTCAGCCAGATGAAATTTGGCAGCGTGATTGTGGATGTGAGCATTGACCAGGGAGGTTGCATTGAAACCAGCCAGGTGACCAATCACAAAGATCCGGTATTTAAAAAGTATGATGTTACGCATTATTGCGTTCCCAATATAGCCTCCAGGGTTCCGCATACTGCTTCCTATGCTTTCAGTAATTTCTTTGTTCCTGTGTTTTTATCCGTTGGGGAGGAAGGAGGCCTGGAAAACATGCTCAAACGGGATCCGGGAGTAAGGCAGGGCGCTTACCTCTTTAACGGAATACTTACCAATCAATATATCGGGGAATGCTTTAACCTGCCCTACCAGGATATTGACTTGCTGATGGCTGCCTTTTAAAGCAACTTTTCCAAAAAAAAACCAACCCGGCGAAAATCGGATTGGCAATGTTTTTTTGTGACTCGGCTGGGGTTCGAACCCAGGACCCCATCCTTAAAAGGGATGTGCTCTACCAGCTGAGCTACCGAGTCCTGATTGTTATAAGACAGATAAAAATAAAAAAGTGACTCGGCTGGGGTTCGAACCCAGGACCCCATCCTTAAAAGGGATGTGCTCTACCAGCTGAGCTACCGAGTCATTTTTTGTCGCAGGAATTTAATAAGAACGAAAGAAAGTACCCTGTTTTTTTGAGAGTGCAAAGGTAATTTCTAATCCGAAAAAAGCAAAGTTTTTTTGGGATTAAATTTTCTAATCACCTGATTGTGGCTGATACCAGGGATTATAACCTACCTACTCTAAAACCTCATGTCGCTCAAATTCAGCCTTTTCGTTGAATAGCTTACGGTAGGTTACCAGCGTGAATGCTTTTTTTGAGCCGATGTGCTCAATGATATTGATCATTTTGGGGTTGAAATCGCCAATCCAGGTAATGTAAAGGTCTTTGTAAAATTGTTTTTTCTCCACAATGTTTTTCAAGGTCATGATCAGGGCGCTTTCCAGCCCCTTGTTGCGGTATTCGGGAACAATACCAAATACCAGTCCGTAGATAGTGCGGCATTTACCCCTCCAGCGGTGGTAAAGGAATTTTAATTTGCCCCATAAATCAAGTTTTCCATTAACATATCGAAAAAGTTGGTTCAATTCGGGAATACTTACAAAAAATGCAACCGGACGGTTTTCGTGGTAACCGAAGATCACCAGTTCCTCATCCACCACCTGCCTCATGTTGTGAAAGGTTTTCAGGGCCTGCTCCCTGGTCATGGGTTTGAAATGCTTGTGAGAGTTACTCCATGCCTGATTATAGATGGTCATGAAATCCTCTGCATACTTGTTGATATTTTTGAGCTTCATATGCTCAAAGTAATAGCCCTGGGTACTGATCAGGCGTTCGTATTTTTTTTCAAGAATGGGAGGAAGTACGGCATTTGTATTAATCCGGTAAATATATTGATTGTAAAAATTTTTAAACCCATAGGCTTCAAAAAGATCTTTGTAATAGGGGGGATTATAGTTCATCAGGTAGGGGGGGCGTTTTTCCTGCCCCTCCACCATCAAACCCCAGAATCTTTCTTTTTCCCCAAAATTAACAGGACCGTCCATGGCTTCCATTCCTCTTTCTGAGAGCCATTCCTTGCAGCGGTCAAAAAGCAGGAAGGCGGCTTTTTGGTCATTGATACATTCAAAAAAACCCATGCCGCCGGTTGGCTGCTTAAAAGTATAGGCAAGTTTTCCAATAATAAATGCCGCTACCCGGCCGATCAGCCGGCCCTGCTCATCTTTCAGAATCCAGCGGATGGCTTCCCCGTTCTCAAACTGGGGGTTTTCTGCAGGGTCAAATACGGCCTCAATGTCCTTTTCAAGGTGAGGTATCCAGTTTTTATCTGCTTTATAAATGAAGCGGGGTACCTGCAAAAATTCTTTGGCATCTTCCCGGGTGTTTACTTCTTTTAATTGCATAATTTACAATTTGAATTATACAAATGTAAATATTCCTTAATCTTTTGGAAAGGTTTTTTTTACACGGAAATTTACAGGATATAAAAAATCTCCGTAGGTTTGTGTTAAAATATAAGTACCATGAAGGACCTCAGAAACAAGGTAATAATCATTACCGGAGCATCATCGGGAATTGGAAAAGCCCTGGCTGAAGAAGCACTTTCCCGGGGATCCAGAGTGGTGATGGCTGCGAGGAATTTTGATGCCATGAAACAGTTGGTGGAGGAAAACAATTTCCTGCCAGAAAACTATTTGATTGTTAAGGCCGATGTTTCCCAAAAGCAGGAATGCAAAACACTGATTGAAAAAACCATTGAGCATTTTGGGGGTATTGATATTTTGATCAATAATGCCGGGATTTCTATGCGGGCATTGTTCTCAGAATCCGGGCTTTCGGTGATAGAAAAGCTCATGACAGTAAATTTCTGGGGTGCAGTATATTGCACTCATTTTGCCCTACCCTGGTTGTTGAAATCTAAAGGCAGCGTGGTGGGAGTTTCCTCCATTGCCGGGTACAAGGGCCTCCCTGCGCGGACGGGTTATTCCGCTTCCAAGTTTGCTCTGCAGGGGTTTTTGGAATCCCTGCGCATTGAAAACCGAAACAATGGCTTGCATGTGCTTATTGCCTGTCCCGGGTTTACCGCATCCAATATTCGAAAAACCGCGCTGGGTAGCGATGGCAACCCACAGGGGGAATCTCCAAGGGAAGAGAGCAGAATGATGTCGGCACCGCTGGCCGCCTGGCATATCCTTAGGGCAATCCAAAAACAAAAACAGACTCTGGTGCTTACCCGCCAGGGAAAACTTACCGTTTTGCTGAATAAATTTTTTCCCGTATGGGTGGACAAACTGGTGTTTGACCACCTGGCCAAAGAACCCGATACGCCTTTGAAGTGATCTGCATTTTTCCGATAAATTAAAGGACGGCAAGGAATAAATATTTATATTTGTTATTAATGATAGCAATTCCAACCCAAAAATTATATTCCCATGAAAGAGAATTTAGCAATTAAGCCGTTGATTGGTTTTGGTGACCTCAAATTTGGCGCAACCAAAAAAGAAGTAGAGGAATTCTTTGGCTCTCCCCAGGAAGTGGAAACCCTTGATATGGAAGGAGAAGACGGGCAAGTAGAAGTCTGGAGCTATTGGGACCAGGGACATTCTGTTTATTTTGAGAAAGAACTTAAGGATATCTGTTCGAACTTTGAAACGGATAATGAAACCGCCACCCTTTTTGGCAAAGAAGTTTTTTCATTATCAAAAGAAGAGATTGTGGGGTTAATGAAAGAACAAGGTTATGAAACTCAAGAGGAAGAAAAAGAAGACGAAGAACTGATCATTTTTTTCCCGGATGCCCACATGCAATTCGTATTTGAAAACGATGACCTTATTTTGGTGAGCTGGGCGGTGGCCATGGATGACAATGAAAAAGTGCTTTGGCCGTAATAATAGTGGTGTAGAAAGTTTTTATTTTATGGTTTCAGGCAATAATGACCCCATGAAAGAACCCATTTCATGAGAAAATTATATCCCCTTAAATTTAAACCCATTTTTAAAGACAAAGTATGGGGCGGACAACGCCTGCATAAGCTTTTTGGTAAGGATTTTTCTCCCTTGCCCAACTGTGGAGAGTCATGGGAAATCTCCGGGGTTAAAGGCAATGTTTCCCTGGTACAAAATGGCTTTCTGGAAGACAACAACCTTCAGGAACTTATTGAGGTATATATGGGTGACCTGGTTGGTGAAAAAGTTTTTGGGCAATTTGGTGATACTTTTCCTTTGCTGGTAAAATTCCTTGACACCAACGATTACCTTTCCATACAGGTGCATCCCGATGACAAACTTGCCCGGGAACGCTATAAAAGCAAAGGGAAAAGTGAGATGTGGTATGTGGTTCATGCCGATCCCGGGGCAGAGATCATTGCCGGATTCAAGCATGATGTGGATCCCGATACGTATTTGCATCACCTGGAAAATAATACCCTTAAAGAAATTCTGAATGTGGAGGAAGCCCGGCCCGGGGATGTGTTCTATATTCCGGCCGGAAGGATCCATGCCATTGGTTCAGGCATTACCCTTTGCGAAATTCAGCAAACCAGCGATATCACTTTCCGGGTGTATGACTGGGATCGTCCCGGGCAGGATGGCAAGCTGCGTGAACTGCATACCGATGAGGCATTAAATGCCCTGGATTTTAAAAGCCTGCCGGAATACAAAACCCTTTACCGGGAAGAAACCAACGGATCTGCTCCATTGGTTGATTGCCCCTATTTTACTACCAACCTGCTGAACTTTAACCGTAAAATTCAAAGCGATTATTTTTTCCTGGATTCCTTTGTGATTTTCGTTTGCCTGGAAGGGGATTTCAGAATCGTTTATCCCGGGGGCAGTGAAAAGGTAAAAAATGGTGAAGCTGTGGTGCTGCCTGCGGAAATAAAAGCCGTTGAGCTGATTCCGGATAAACCCTGCAGGGTGCTGGAGTCTTATATAAAATAAATTAACCCTTTTTTTATAATCATTTGACTTATCCAGTTTCAGGCAGGAAATTCTCCGAACAGGGATTTGATTTTTCGGGCGCGGTAATCAAAAATTTTCTTAAGCTTTTTTTCAACCATCAGGCGGTTGATTACTGAACCGATCCAGCCGTATAAAACCTTGTAGTGGATGCTGTCGATCATTTCCACGCCCCCTTCCACCTTACGGATGTAGTGCTTATGATGCCAGAACATGTATGGCCCAAGGCGCTGTTCGTCCACAAAAAATTCAGGTTCCAGAGCGTGGGTAATCTCGGTGACCCAGGTCAGGGGGATACCCAAAAGGGGTTTCACAGTATAAACAATGATCTGTCCGGGGTGCAGTCTCTTCGGACCTGAATATGAGCGTACCACAAAGCCCATGTCTTCCGGGGTAATTTTCTGGAGGTTATATGGATCGCTGAAAAATTTCCAGGCTTTTTCGGGGCTGATAGGTACAAGTTGCTTTCGGAAAAGATGATGAATCGCCATGCAGTTTTTTATTCAATCATGCTGGTTATTTTTTTATCTTCCGGCTTGGTGCGCGATGGAAATACGGCAAGCAATTCGCCGGACTCATCCACCAGGTATTTGTAAAAGTTCCATTTGGGGGCTCTGCTGTTCCATCCGTTCAGGTTTTTATCGGTCAGCCATTGAAAAACCGGGTGCTTGTTGTCTCCTTTTACCGACATCTTTTCACTCATCAAAAAACTTACCCCGTAATTTTTCTGGCAGAAAGCAGCGATCTCCTCATTGTTGCCGGGTTCCTGCCCCAAAAAGTCATTGGCCGGAAATCCAATAATAACAAGATCTTCTCCATGTTTTTGGTGAAGGTTTTCCAGTCCTTCATATTGCGGTGTGAAACCACATTCAGAAGCGGTGTTTACCACCATTACCTTTTTGCCTTTAAAGTCGGAAAAGTGTATGGGTTCTCCTGAAAGGGAAGTGGTTTTCAGCTCGTAAAACGAGGTTTTGCTCTGTGCTGCTTCCGGCTTCTTTTTTACGCCACAGCTGAACATCATGCCAAACATTGATAAAATAGACATATATTTAAGGACTTTTGGATACATCTGTTTAACTATTTTATTTGACTTTTAAACAGCTAAAGATGTGTGAATGTTTAACGGATGCTTGCCTGTCTGCAGATGATGCCCAGTTTATAAAGGTCAAAAAAGAAAAGACGTGAAGGAGGTTCGTTGAGGTGTTTTACAATGGGTTTTTCCATCAAATTGAAAATAAGGCCATAAACCCTGTAAAAGTAAAACCTGCGCAAATTCTCATAGGTTTTTAATACCCTGACCATATTGCTCAGTTCGGGGTCTTTATCCATCATGTGATAGATCTTTACCAGGTTTTTAATGCCCTCCCTGGTTTTTCTCAGAAACTCTTCTGCGGTTTCCAGACCGATATGAAGCAGGGGGTTTTCAATATGATGGATGGCAATACCATTTTTTTTCAGTTCAAACCCAAACAAAGTGTCTTCATGCCCATAACCTTTCAGGTTCTCATTGAAAGGGAATTTTTTCACCAGTTCTTTAGAGATCAGGAAATTATTGGTCATGAAGGAATGGTTGGGATTTTTACTTCGCTCGGCAGCGCTTTTTACTTCCCTATTTACTCCAAAAAGCCAACGCAGGTAGGTATTGTCGTTTGGTGGGTCGGGCTGGTAACTCCGTCCACCACATACTACCGGGTTTTCAGGAGCAACATCCAGGTATCGGCCAAGGTAGTGATTGTCGGGCACGGCAGAATCGCAATCCATAAAAATAAGATGGGGATAGCGGGCCATTGCTGCCAGAAGATTACGTATTTTGCTGCGGCCTGTATTTTCAGGAAGCTCCTCGTACCTGACCAGGGGAAGCTTTTTCAGTACCCTGTTCCTGATCTTGAAATCTTCAGATGACCCGTCATCCAGCAAAAGGATCTCAATGGCTTTATCCAGTTCCAGGGCTTGGCGATGCAGGTCCTTTACCAGCCTGGTAATGTCAAAATTATATACAGGAATGCAGATGCTGAGCATGAAAGCGGGCTTTTACCTGAAACAAATATATGACAAATTTATTTATTGTTAGCGTTCATGTGTTATAATAAACCGCTGGCAGTCTATGCTTTACGATAAAAGGTACCGAATGGCTTAAATTGTAAAGGTTTTCTGTTATTTTTGCAAAGAAACAAAACGAGATGGAAGCAATCAACTGGCAGGGTTTTTTGATAGGGCTGGCCGCTTTTTTCATGATCGGAGTATTTCATCCGGTAGTGATCAAAATGGAATACCATTTTGGCCGTAAAAGCTGGTGGGCACTTTTCATACCCGGAGTTTTATGCGTAATGGCTTCTTTGTTTTTTTCTTCCCTGGTTTCCATTCTTCTTGGTTGCCTGGGTTTTTCTTTTTTTTGGAGTACTCTTGAAATGTTTTACCAGCATGAAAGAGTATTAAAGGGCAGGGCAAAACGCAATCCCAAAAGGAACGATTATGATTGAAACCAGTTCGTGGCTTGTTGGAGGAATGAATCTGGATGGGCTGCTTGCCGGGGCCGCCACCCTGTTTATCATATGGCTTACACGCTATGCCTGCATAAGGGGCGAGTATTATTTCAGAAGAAGTTTTCGTTATGTTTTCTTACTATTTGGTTTGGCTGGGGTCCTTTTTTCGTTGATAATAGGAAATTTGCTGGTTTCTGCTATTTTTGCCGTTTTTGGTTTTGCCAATCTTTGGGGCATACACGAAGTCATTGAACAGGAAGAACGGGTTAATAAAGGCTGGTATCCCCGGCGTGTCAAAAAAAAAAATAGAAGATAAATGTTTTTGTTTGGTTTTTTTGCCTCACCACTGCCATATATCCTGCTGATGTTGTTTTCGATGTCGGGATATGCCATGGTTTACCTGCAGGGTAAATCAGCAGTAGAGAATGATCCTGAACGGCAGGAAAACCAACAGGAATATACTTCCTTTGAAATTCCGGAAAAGGAGGAAAATCCTGTATTTTATTTTTCGGAAATTCAGGATGAAATTGTTGAAGATCAACTTTCGATATTGACTTTTTCAGGTTTTTTTCTCCTTATTGATCCACCCCTGGATTTAAATTCCCGGAAACTTGTAACCCCTCTTCTTTCCAGGCCTCCGCCTGCTTTTTCCTTTCTTTAATACGCCCTGGTGACCCGCAAGTCTGTTCTGGCTGATTGATTTTTTTCCGGTATGAGCCGGATACATGTTAAATTCAGTTTAATTCAAATTGTCGGGCACTATCCTTCAAAAAATTAAATGTTTTATTCCCGGAGCATAACTTTCTCCGGCAAAAGAAGTTACCATGAAAAAAATCGGATGGTTTGTACCGTTCATTATACTGTTGCATATTTTTCCCAGCTTAAATGCCCAGATCGTTTACGAAGCAAGCGATACCACACGTTTACCCGAAGTATACCTGGAAGAAACAGAAATAACTTCCATGCGGGAGTCGGGCCGCATCAGTGCCCTTCCCCTGAGCGCGGGTGTATTGGATATGCAGGAACTGCATCGTCAGCAGACAAACTCCCTGAAAGAAACCGGCACTTTTATTCCTAACCTTTTTATGCCCGATTATGGTTCCCGGCTTACTTCTCCGGTATACATTCGCGGTATCGGCTCCAGGATCAATGCCCCTTCGGTGGGGTTGTATGTTGACAACATCCCGTATTTTGAAAAGTCGGTATTTGAATTTAACCTGTTGAATGTAGAAAGGATAGAGGTTTTAAGGGGTCCGCAGGGCACTCTTTATGGTCGAAATACCATGGGAGGGCTGATCAACGTTTACAGTACTTCGCCCTTTAAATTCCAGGGCACCCACCTGCACCTGACCGGAGGGAATCCTGCCTATCTGAACACCGGGGTATCACACCAGCAATTGCTTTCGGACAATGCCGGCCTTTCGGTAAGTGCAGGGTTAAACCGTCACGATGGATTTTTTAAAAATGAATATACAGGCAATATGGCCGATCAGCACTTTTCTGCCGGCAGCCGTGTAAGACTTTCCTGGCAATTATCGCCTGAATGGCTTGCAGAGTTCACCACCCATTCCGAATACCTTGATCAGGGAGGATATCCTTATGCATTGCACGACAAACAAACAGGGGTTACCTCTGAAGTAAGTTACAATGACCCCTCATCCTATTCACGCCTGATGAACTCCAATGGCTTGCTTTTTAATTATTCCACCCCCCGGGTCATGATGCAGTCGGTTTCGGCTTTTCAATTTTTTAGCGACAACCAGTCTATTGACCAGGACTTTACCCCGGCCGACCTGGTGTTTGCGATACAGGAACAATCACAATACATGCTTTCACAGGAAATAACCGCCCGAAGCAATCACAACGATCGCTATCAATGGGTTTTTGGGGTTTTTGGCTTTTACCAGCAGCTGGACAACGATCTGGATATACAATTTGGAGAAGATGCAGTGGCTTTCGGTATGGTACCCGCAGAGATGTCGCGCCTGCAATATTCCTCCAACAGGATCCACGGAGCCGCAGTGTTTCATCAATCAACACTTAAAGGTTTAATCCTGCCGAAACTGTCACTGACTGCAGGAGTCAGGCTGGATTATGAAAAAGCCACCCTCGATCATCTGGGATATATGGAGGCGGATTTTGAAACACCCCCACCGGTTGATTTTGAAAGCGCCCTTGATTTTTATGAGGTGTTGCCCCGGTTTGCCCTGCTATACGACCTTTTCGATGAGACAAACTTTTTTGCGGCCATTACCCGTGGATATAAAACGGGCGGATTTAACGTGATTTTTGAAAGTGAGCAAGACCGGAGTTTTGATCCGGAGTTTTCCTGGAATTATGAGATTGGGATCAGGGGCGTTTTCTTAGACAACCGCCTGAACCTGGAAACGGCCCTGTTTTATATTGACTGGAAAAACCAACAGATTTATCAAATGCTTCCAAGCGGACAGGGCGCTATGCTGAGCAATGCCGGGGCATCTGTTTCCAAAGGCGCAGAGGTCCAGGCAAGGGCATTGCTGACTTCCCGGTTAAAGCTTACCGCAAATTATGGCTATACCCATGCTACCTTCAGCAAAAACCAGCCCCATGATGGGGCGGACTATTCCGGCAATTATATTCCCTATATCCCCAGGTTCACTTTCTTTGGAGGGTTGCAATACCGTTTACCGGTAAATGCCCGAATCCTGGAAGCTTTATTGATCAATGGCGGATACCAGGTTGTGGGCAGGCATTACTGGAATGAAGCCAATTCTTTTCATCAACCTGCTTACGGACTGATCAATGCCATGCTCACATTAGAAATGAGAAACTTTTTTGTTGACCTTTGGGCCAGAAATATTGCCTCAGAAGATTATCATTCCTTTTCTTTTTCAGCTTTGGGAAACAATTATGTACAGCAGGGAAGACAGGCAACTTTTGGTATGAACCTGCGTTACAATTTTTAACGGATGCTTTCTCAACGAAACGGAAAACTCTTTACCCTGCTCAGCTTATATATGGCCCAGGCCATCCCGATGAGCTTTTTTACTACAGTGGTGCCGGTAATTATGCGGCAGCAGCACTACTCCCTGGAAGCCATCGGGTTGATGCAACTGGTGAAATTGCCCTGGGTCCTTAAGTTTTTATGGGCACCATTGGTAGATCGCACAGGGAGTTCTACCGGCGGTTATAAAAAATGGATTTTCTTTTCGGAGGGATTTTATGCAATCACGGTTGCAGCCATAGCCTTTTTCAGCCTGGAGCATCAGTTTACCGTTATCATTGTAATGATGGTACTGGCCATTACTGCATCTGCTACCCAGGATATTGCCACCGATGCATGGGCCATTCTCACCCTCAAAAAAGAAGAACGCAGTCTGGGAAACAGTATGCAGTCAATGGGTTCTTTTTTTGGATCCATGATTGGCAGCGGTGCACTGTTGGTGGTTTATCATTACCTGGGTTGGTTTTGGCTGCTGCTGGGTTTATCGTTGGTGGTACTGGCAGCCTTGCTGCCCCTGGTTTTTTTCAGACCCGAAACCGTTATCCGCAAACGGCCCCGAAGCAAATCCGTGTCATTTAAAGATATTGGAAGTTTTTTTTCACAGCCGGGGATCTGGCCGCAGTTGGCTTTGCTGGCAGTTTTTCACTCTAGCCTCATTGGCATCATGACCATGGTAAAGCCTTTTATGATCGATCTGGGGTATACCGTAAAAGATATCGGGATCATTTCCGGGGTCTTTGGCACCGCCATGGGAGCCCTGTTTGCCATGTTAGCAGGATGGATCATGAGAAAAATCAACCGCCGCCGGTCCGCCCTGCTTTTTGCCGCCCTGAATATTTTGCCGGGTTTATTTTTTCTGATCATGAGCCCCCTTATTTGGCTCCCTCCATTGATGTTTGCCGGGGTGGCTTTTTTATGGGGAACTTATGGAATGGGAATGGTGTTCGTTTTTACCATCGCCATGGACCGGGTGCGGCATTGCCGCGAAGGAACGGACTTTACTCTTCAAATTGTGATCGTTCACCTGGGCAGCCTTACATTGGCCGTATTGAGCGGTAAAATCGCCGGAACCTTTTCCTATGAAGGCCTTTTCTTTTTCAGCATCCTACTGGGGATATTCACATTTCTGCTGGCCTGGTTTCGTTTTTTCGGAAAGGATGAACATCCCGGGCAAAAAACCTCCTCAGAGAATAAAAACGAACAAAGTCCATAAAGCCTGATTGACGATAACCAGAAAAGATGAAACTTTATCCAGAGAAAAACAATCATATGATGGAAACATACCGACAGACCAGGGTATTGATCATAGGTGCCGGACTAACCGGGCTGACCCTGGCTTATTACCTGAAAAAAAAGGACATAGATTTTATCATTTTAGAGAAAGAAGAGCGACCCGGGGGAGTCATCAGGACTTTTCAGGAAAAAGGGTTTGTCTATGAGGCTGGGCCCAATACCGGAGTTCTGAGCAACTTTGAGTCGGTGGAACTCTTCCGGGATTTGGAAGGGAAATGCAGGCTTGAAATTGCCAATCCGGAAGCCAAACGGCGTCTGATCTGGAAAAAAGATAGTTGGCATGCCTTACCTGCAGGATTATCACAGGCAGTGAAAACCCCTTTGTTTACCTTTTCTGATAAATTGCGTTTGCTGGGCGAGCCATTTCGCTCAAGGGGAAAGCAGCCTTTGGAAAGTGTGGCCGGGCTGGTAAAGCGGCGCATGGGCAAAAGTTTCCTGGATTATGCCGTAGATCCTTTCATTTCCGGTATTTATGCCGGAGATCCTGACTACCTTATCACCCGCTATGCCTTGCCAAAACTTTACAACCTGGAGCAAACCTATGGCAGTTTCATCCGGGGAGCATTGAGAAAAAAGCTGGTTGAAAAAATACCCCAGCCGCCCAAGGAGGTTTTCTCTGTGGAGGGAGGCCTGGAAAACCTGATAAAAGCACTGGAAACCCGGGTTGGTAAACAAAACATATTTTATGGTGCCGGCCAAACCCGGGCAGGGGTTGCGCCAGGCGGCTACAAAGTACAAACGATTGCCTCCGGCCAACAAATTGAAATAGATGCCCAAACTCTTGTATCTACGGTGGGAGCCTACCACCTGACTGAACTTTTCCCTTTCATCCCTCCCCGTGATATAAATATCCTCGGGCAGTTGAAATATGCAGGGATTGTCCAGATGGTCCTTGGGTTTGACAACTGGACCGGATGCAATCTCAATGCTTTTGGCGGGCTGGTGCCATCGCGGGAAAAAAGAAAAATTCTGGGTGTATTGTTTACCTCTTCCTTTTTAAGCCGGCGCGCCCCGAATGGGGGTGCCTTGCTGAATGTATTCCTGGGAGGGATGAGAAACCCAGATTACTTCGGGCTCTCTGACCAGGAGATTATTCGGATTGTAAAAGAGGAACTCCTGGAGATGATGGAACTGCAGGAATTTAATCCTGCTCTTGTAGAGGTTTTCCGGTATAAACATGCGATTCCCCAATACGGGAAAGATTCACAGGAAAGGATCGATACCATTTTAAAACTGCAACAATCTTATCCGGGTTTGATTCTTGCCGGGAACATTCACGAAGGGATCGGCATGGCCGACCGGATTGCCCAGGGCATGCGGATTGCCCAGGGTTTTGTTGATTATCCCTGAAACAGCACTTCCGGGTTTTTTAAGCCGGAAAACCAAGCATATCAAAATATTATATTATTTTCGCTATTGGTCTTTGTTGTTAGCTGAAAACCTGAAGAAATTTTTGCGAATTCTTTGGGCAGGAAAAGATAATTGGTAGCAGATGAGGATAATTTTTTCTCCGGAGTATAAAGATCAAAAATCCATGATTCTGAAGCTGATCAGGAAATTTGATCAGGAGGGTGAGGAGTGCGGTCCCGGCAAAAGGAATACCGTAAAGGTTTTTCGCACTCCCAATCCGGATATCAATATCAAAAAATTCCAGGTTCCTATTTTTTTAAACCAGATAGCTTACCGTTATTTCCGTAAATCCAAAGCACAGCGTTCATATGAATATGCATGCTTTTTGCTGAAAAACGGATTCAGTACCCCGGCACCCATCGGTTTTGTGGAAGAATCGGGAGGATTTCTTTTCAAGTCCAGTTATTACATTTGCGAACATATTTATCCTGATCTGGTTTTTAATGACCTGATTGACGATCCCGGTTACCCCCACCGGGAAAGAATTGTACGCGAATTTACCCGGATGACTTTTCGTTTGCATGAGCATGGAATTGAACTCCTGGACCACTCTCCGCACAACACCCTTATTAAGATTAATGAGCCCGGCAAGCGCTATGATTTTTACCTGATCGATCTTAACCGGATGAAATTCCGCAAAGGGATGAATATGAAAACCCGTCTGAAAAACTTTTCACGGGTAGCCATCACCGAAGAAATTGCAGTCCTGATCAGCGATGAATATGCCCGCCTGTCAGGTATGCCGCATAGGGAAGTGTTTGACCAGATATGGCGCCATGCCCGACGCTTTGTAAGTTTTAAAGAAAAGAAAGAGGTTTTTAAAAAAAGCCTGGGAATGGCAAAGGGCGATATCTCTTAGTCTGCCTGCCTGGAAAAAATAATCCTTGCCTTTTTTTGGCCAGGGACCTTCAAATAAGCTTTAACCAAAAATCCATTCGAAAAAAGCCTGGCGATTTTTTCCCTGGCTTTAAAATCAGGTTTTTCTCCGGCCATTATTTCTGTAGTCTGGGTATTTTCAGGTTTTGGCAACTTTCTTTTCAAAGGATTTTTATTCAGTTTTTTTTCCATAATGAACCTTGCATCCCTTACAGGATCATTCCCAAAATAATCCATACGGTAATCCACAATATCAAAACCTGATTGCAACCGCATAATGATGCTGGCCATGTTTTCCGGTCTGACCGAAAGCAGCAGCCTGGTTTTATTATGTTCCAAGGCGGTTTTTTCCTGCTCACGGCCCATGGCGCTGCCCAGTTTTAACCTTCTGTAATCTGGCATTAACATGGTGCCGTATAACAATGCCGTAGTTTTTTCCAGAAAAATACGCGGAGGGATTGACTCAAGAACCAGCATGCCTGCACCGGCCAGTTTTTCTCTTTTCTTGCAGGCAATAAGACCTCCCTGCAATGCTATGGCCCTAAGGACTTCATAAGATATGCCCTGATGGGGAGCCAACAGGGCATCGTCAAGCTCCTTAATTTGCTGTATTTCCTTTTCATGGAAAACCCTTTCGAGTAAAAACTCCCCACGGGACGTTAGGATCTTTTTTACCATAACCATAGCTATTGAAAACAGGGATTCCGGGAATTTTTTCTAAAATTAGCCCAAATCCAACAAATTATTTAATTAATTTCAGGGCCAGTTTTAAACCGGCCCCGGAAATTAAAACGTTCACCATACAAAATTAATTTATCCCCGATGAAATATGTATCACCGGTTGTCCCTTTTGAAAAGGCTTTGCTCAGGGAACGTACCCGCAGGGAATACGGATTAAGTTACGGGCAATTGCCAATTGCCGGTGAGAAGGAACTTAAAAACCTGGAACAACAGCGCCGCTTTTTGTTGGAACGCCTGAGCAACCTGGGTGCTACATTTGGTTTTAGCAACACCAAGCTGGATTGCCGCAACCTGTCTCCTGGATGCCGCATTTGCGGGGAAGGGCACTGGTCCTGCCTGTTTATTAACAACCGCTGCAATGCAGACTGCTTTTATTGCCCGGCCCCCCAGAACCAGCATGCCGAGCCTTCCACCAACAACCTTACCTTTTCCCATCCGGTAGACTACATTGATTACCTTGAAAAGTTTAATTTCAAAGGTTGCAGCATCAGTGGAGGAGAACCTTTCCTGGTTTTTGATAAGACCCTAAGGTATGTCCGGAGTATTAAAAACCGGTTTGGTTCAGGGATGTATGTTTGGCTTTATACCAACGGGCTTTTGGCAGATGAGCCAAAACTAGCTGCACTCAGGGATGCAGGACTCGATGAAATACGCTTTGATATTGCCGCTTTGGGTTATAAGGCGGAAAAGCCGGCATTGGCTGCCCGTTATATCCCCAACGTCACGGTGGAGATCCCGGCCGTGCCCCACCACCTTGACCGCTTGCTGGAAGCGCTTCCCTTGCTAGGCAGCGCAGGGGTAAAGTTTCTGAACCTTCACCAGATGCGATGTACCGCACACAATGCAGAAAAACTGGTAAAACGAGGCAGTAACTTTATTCATGCAGGCAAACTGCTGGTTGCCGGATCGGAAGTCACAGCCCTGAAGGTGATGCAAAAAGTGCTTGAAGAAAACCTTTCCGTTCATGTAAACTATTGCAGCTTTATTTTTAAGCATACCCATCAGAATCTTGCCGCCAGGAAGCGGATCGCTGCAGACATGTGCCGGCCCTGGGAAGATATAACCCCGTCGGGTTTTATCAGAGAAATTTCTCTGAAGGGAACCCTGGCTGAGCAAGCCCGGCAGCTACTTTTTGATAATCGCATTTCTGAGGGCGAATACGCCTGGCATCCCAGGTCAAATGCCCTTTATTTCCGGCTGAAACACTGGCCCTTGCTCCAGGGAATATCTGAAGGTCTGCATATAAGTTATGCCTGTTCCAGCCTTTATGACCGGGTTTCCTATGCCAACCCCTTTAAAGAGTTTCCTTTAAACAGAAGCCGGAAAATATTCGGGGAAAGGTATTATGTGATGAGAGATTATGTATGCGGACCGGTAGAGAAAGTGTTGCTTGATGAGTTGAGTGCAATGCGGGATATAGATGATTTTGACGCATTTGTTTCCCGAATGGAAAAACAACACTCCCTGACTGAAAAAGACCGTATGGGGCTTTTAAATATTCGCAACGGGGAATT
>SKVW01000064.1 GCA_007129255.1 Bacteroidales bacterium | reverse complement strand
GGTAATGATGCTTCCATCATAATTGACGCCATGGGTAACCAGGGGCCATCCGTAATTACCTCCTTTGTGAATGCGGTTAATCTCGTCTCCTCCTTTGGGGCCGTGCTCGGTAGCCCATAACACACCAGTCTGGGGGTGGCGTTGCATTCCCTGGATATTGCGATGGCCGTAGGACCAGATCTCCGGCATGGCATCCGTAGTGTCAATAAAGGGGTTGTCGGCTGGAAGGGAGCCATCGTCATGCAGTCTCATGATGGTGCCGTTATGGTTGAAAAGTTCCTGGGCGGTTTCCATATTGCCGCGGTCGCCGATGGTAAAAAACAGATAGTTATTATCATCGAAAACGATGCGGGTGCCAAAGTGTGCCCCGCTGGTGGAAGAAGGGTAGCCCATAAAAAGTTCCTCCAGATCGGTAAGGGCATTGCCATCAAGCCTTGCTCTTGATATGGCGGTGTTTCCACCGGGATTTCCCGGAGCAGAATAAGCCAGGTAAATCCATTGGTTTTGTTCATAATCAGGATGAAGGACTACATCCAGCAATCCTCCCTGGCCATGAGCCCATATTTGCGGAAGGCCCGTAACGGGTTCTTCCATAAGCTGACCGTTTTCAAAGATCCTTAACCTTCCGGGACGTTCAGCAATCAAAATCCGACCGTCAGGCAAAAAAGCCATTCCCCATGGGTTTTGAAGGCCGGTGGCCAACGTATCGATGGTAAAATTCAATTCTTCCGTTACGATGATTTCTCCCTCTATCGGGTCGTTGTTATCTGAACAGGCAGAAAATGCCAAAGCAAAAAACAGCAATAAAACAGGTAATTTCATAAAGTAGTTTTTTGGTTCAATGCATAAAGTTAAGCATTTATGATTGTTTCTGCAAATTGGGGCTTCTCCCTGGAGTATCCTGACGGATCCGTAAAAGGCTTTTTGCATGAATGCTTGTTTTTTTTGGTTGGCTTGTTTACATTTGAGTAAAACCCCAGAACATCCGCTTAATTTAAAAAGAAATCTTATGAAAACCGCAATAATAACCGGAGGAGCCCAGGGAATCGGGAAAGCAATCTGCATGAGGCTTTTTAAGGAAGGCGTTTTCACCATTGTTTTAGACAATGACCGGGAAGCCTTATCGGAACTTTCGGATGAGGTTGGAGACCCCGGCCTTTGCCAAACTGTTTTTTGTGATGTTGGAAACAAGGAAAACCTTAATGGTGCTTTAGATTCTGTTTTGAAAAGTCAAAAGGAGATCAACTACCTTGTAAACAATGCAGCCGTATCGGATTTTAAACCACTGGAAAAGCTCACCTTCGAAGAATGGAACAGGGTGCTGGCCGTTAACCTGACATCCTTTTTTCTGACGGTCAAACACCTGGCACCTTCAATGAAAGCTTCCGGGGGAGCCGTCGTAAACCTTTGCAGTACCCGGGCCTTTATGTCGGAGCCCAATACCGAAGCCTATTCCGCTTCCAAAGGGGGCGTTTTTGCCCTTACCCATGCCCTGGCCATGAGCCTGCAGCCACATGTGCGGGTCAACTGCATCAGTCCCGGCTGGATTGATGTTACCCCCTGGCAGAAAAAAAGCAAAAAGAAAACCATTAATTGGGATGAAAAGCATCACAGCCAACACCCAGCAGGCCGTATCGGGAAGCCGGAAGACATTGCCGAACTCGTCTGGTATTTGTTATCCGAAAAGTCGGGCTTTATCACCGGCCAGAATTTTTTTGCCGATGGAGGGATGACCCGCAAAATGATTTATTCGTAAACAACCATAACCACCCTCAAAAGCAAGTGCTTTCAACCTTTAGATCGATGGCTGAAAGCACTTTATGGTTTTCCTTTTAATTTAAGGAACTGTTGACCAGATCAGCTTATCTTACAATAAGCTTTCCTGTTTTTTGGGTCATTGACCTTTCGTTGTCAATTTGAATGGTAAAGAAATACATGCCCGGTTGCATGGCTCCCTTTTCAATTTTCAAAACATGTTCTCCTTCAGGCAGTTCATTTTTCCGGATAAACGCTACCATGGCACCCCGGTTGTCATAGATTATCAGGGTAAGATTGGAGGGAACATCCAAAAAGCATGGTATTGTGGTGTATAAACCGAAGGGGTTCGGGAAAGGCTCTCCTATGGTTGCCAGGCCAGGGCCTTCGCCTATGCCTGTATTTATGGTTTTTTCAGTGGTAAGCAGATAGGGTTTTTGCAGGGTTCCGGCTTCTTTGAAGCTGCTGAATACCAAGGTTTGTTCTACATTAACCAGTTCTTTCAAGTCTTCAAACCAAGCTTTGAAAGAAATGGTTTCTCCGCTTTCCTTGTTGGCACCAATGGTCATAAAGATGGCTCCGTCCGCCTGAAGCCTCGGGCTTGCCATACCCCTGACCTGGCCGCCTGCGTAAGCATAAACCACGTCGGCAGGGTTGCGGGAAACTTTCCCGTCGGGGCCTTCCAGGTTGGCCAGAAGCATCATGTTAAATTCCTGGTATTTTTCCGGGTGCATACCTAAAGGAGAATGGGCTACCTCCCGGATGCGATCCACAAAAAGGGTTTTGGAAGCCGGGTAGTTCAAATCAGCGTTGTGCGACATTTTGAGAACAAATCCATCACCCGGGCACATCTGGATGACCGAACCCATCCAGGTGTTTAAGCTGGCATTGTAAACGGAAAAGCCCGTTTGGCTGATGATGCGGTCATTCTCCATGGGAGCAGGAAAAATGTTTTCCAATGCTGTTTCGGTGGCGAGGCAACCCTGTGGAATATAGCCAAGCCAGTTGTAGCCGGTTGTCAGAGCAATGGGTAGCAAATCAGCAGGTTGCCCCACAAGGCTCAGGTTTTGCCCGCTGCAGAGCGATAACTTGTACATTTGATCGGGATACATATCGGTAAGGCTTCCAATCCATAGATCTAAACCAAGATTGTAAGTGGCAAAACTGGCTTGCCCCATGATCAGGTCGTTGTTGCATGGTTCCAGATCAAAGAGATAGTAATTTACGGTGCTGGTTCCAGGCACCACATTTGCCGAGAACCAATTGAACCCGGCACCAAAGCTCAGGTTAAGAGCGGTTGAGGGGATACCGTTCCCTCCTAAGACGGAATAAATAAACTGCCCGGTTTCTGTTTCATGAATATCCAGGTAATCAGTTCTTGCCCCTTCCTGGATGGGGCAAAACTGCACCACTATGGATTTGGTATGCCCGGGCTCCAGGGTAAAGTTTCCGCCCCCTTCCACAAAGTTGAAGTTGATGTCATACCAAAGTTCTGCATAACCGGTGGCTGTGGTACCGCCAATATTTTCTATTACAAAGGTAGCGGGCTCGGAGCAATTTCCCTGGTAAACATCCCCAAAATGATGGGAGGTAGGGGAAATGGTCATTTCCGGGGGAGTGGCCAGTCCGGTTCCGGTCAGGGTGGCATAAGTCAGGTTACCCATATTGGTTTCCCAAACATCCAGATAATCCTCCTTCGTTCCCGGGCTAACAGGGCAAAACTGCACTTCAATGGTTTTTGTCTCTCCCGGCAAAAGGTAATAATTTCCGACTCCCGATACGCCTGTAAAATGGGTGCCAAGATAAACAAATGCATCTCCTTCAGCTGCTGACCCTCCTGTGTTTTCAATGGTAAAGGCAATGCTTTCCGAACAACTGCCCACATAAACTTCTCCAAAATTATGGTAATAAGGAACAATGCTGATTTCAGGCGGCATAACCCCCTCTCCCCAGCAGATGGAATAGGTATAGAATCCAATGCCATCGATGTATACGTCAACAAACTCGGTATGACTGCCTGTTGATTGCGGATAGTACCTTACAACAATGTTTTTGGATTCGCCCGGAGCAAGGGAATAGGTTCCCCCTCCGGAAACAAATTCATAATGCTGCCCGTAATACAATACCACCTCGCCCGTTTGGGTTGAAGATCCATCGTTTTGAAGCGTAAAGGTCGCTTCACCTGCCCAATAGCCAACATATCCGGTTCCAAAAAGATGTTGCTCCGGGTTGATCGAAATGCCGGGGCTCTCCAGGCCTGTTCCGGTGAGGGATGACCAGATAAGGTTTCCGGTCTGGGTTTCATGGACATCCAGCCAGTCGTTGTGATTTCCGGTTGTTATAGGACAATATTGTGCATAGATGGTTTTGGATCCGCCCGGATCAAGGGTATAATTGCCTCCTCCTGAGGAAACCCAAAAGTGAGTTCCCTGATACATCTCAACAAAACCAATGGCAGTGGACCCTCCATTATTGGTAATTGTAAATGGGTAATGGCTCGAACAATTTCCCTCGTAGATGCTTCCAAAACTTTGGCTGGACGGGGAGATGGAGATTTCGGGGGGAGTGACCCCGATCCCGCTTAAAACAGAATAAGTGTATAACCCTGCACCGTCAAGGTATACATCAAGGTAATCGTAAAAACTACCTGTGGATAATGGACAGAATTTCACCTTGATGTTTTTGGACTGTCCCGCTCCCAGCGAATAGCTTCCCCCACCGGAGGTAATGCTGTAGTGGGTTCCATCATAGATGACCACATTACCCGTAACGGTTTGGCTGCCATTATTGGTGAGCACAAATGTTGCTTCATCTGAGCAATCGTTTATCCAAACAGAGCCAAACGGGTAGGAAACGGGTGTCAGCATCAGGGATGGAGCCTCTATAACGCTGATGGTCTCATGGGTCCAGGAGTAACGGTTGGTGTTGTTGCCATCCGATCCGATATCCGCTACAATATAATAATCTCCGGGAGGTACGGATGTGGGAACAGTGATACTTCCGGAATACTTGACAAACTGGTTGATGGACAAAGAACTCAACGTTTTCGAACCTAAATTATAATAGGTTGCCCCTGACCAGGTGTTTCTTTTGTTACTCAGGTAGAAGGTTACCTGGGGAGTACGGGTTTGAGTGCCAAGGTTTTCCACGGCCATATTTGAAATGGTGAAACTGCCCCCGCTATAAACATTGGAAGTAAAGGTCGACCAGGACACATTGCCTTGACCGGAAAGGGTGTGGTACATATAAACTCCCAAATCGTTAATACTGGTGTTGGTATAAGCATTTCTGATTGCTGAGGCATCATCCATATGGGGCCGGAACCTCAGGGCGTGCAGGGCGTTTTGCGGAAAATAGTTCATGATGGTATTACGGGTAGGGGTCGGGGATCCATCCCATGGGTGAGCCAGTCCAAAGGCATGGCCAATCTCATGCGCGGCAACCGATCGAAAATGATAGAGGTTGCTGGTATTGTAGGCGGCATCCATATCAACGGTCCAGGACTTATTAGCATTTAAAATTACATCGGCCTCTATGATCTTGTTGCTCCAGGGCCAGGGTGAGGTCCAGCTAACGCACACGCCCAGAGTAGTGGCACCCATGGTATACCCATAAATGTTGTTATAGTTTTCCGGGGTAAGGAATGCAAAATCAAACCGGTCATTTTTTCCCACGGTGTTCTCAGAGTTGGTAAGAACCCAGAAAGTTTCCGCAGCATAACGGTTCCAGTCGCTTAGGGCATATTCATAATTGAGCCCCCAGGAAGGGGTGCCGTAATACATGGGCGGAATATTCCAGGAAACCGGTGCATCGGGAGGATCCGCATAGAAAAGATACCTTGAAGAAAACGGATCGGCAGGAATTTCCCGGGCGTAAACTTTTTCAAAAAACGGTTCTTCAATAAAAAAAACCTCTTCCGGTTCAGGACCCTCTTGCAGGGTGTCATTTAAGGGGCTGCGAAGGGTGGCACCGTCCGCGTTAACAGGGGCGGTTGAGGGTAAAAGACTTCCGGAGTTCAAGGATTGGGAGTTTTTTCCCACATTGGTACCTTCTTGCGGGTTTTCACGGTTTCGCCAGTCATAAGCCGAGTTCTTTTTTATGGATTCCAAATTGTCTTTCAGAAGTTGTAAAAACGCCGTTTTGGTAATTCCCCCGGGATGACTTTCATCCTGGTGCGACCAAAACCTTGTCATGGTATTCCCCCGGTAATCGCTCAGGATTTTTCGGTCGTTATCCGGTTCAATAATAAAAAACCCCTGGTATGTGCCCACCAAAGGAGAAATGGCATTATGGTTTTCCTGATCCAAAAACAAAATGAGCTCATCCCCCTGCTGAAACTCCGGAACATGACCAACCCTCACAGTTTGGTGTCCTACCGTGCCACCGGCCATGCTCAGGAATATTTTACCATTGCTGATGAAAGTACTTCCGGGATGAACGTAAACCTCATCCTGAACAGCAATTTCATAGTTCGTCCCGATCATGTGCTCGTTGATCCAATCTGTTGTTTTGGAAACAACTTTTCCTACGACAATAACATCGGAATCAAATACCATTTCCTCCAAACTAAGGTTTGGGTTGGTGATAGATTGGGCATAAACGGTTGAAAAATTGATTAATGCCCCTAAGGAGAGCAGCAAAACCAAAAACAGCCGTTTTTTTACCGCCCGGGGTAAAGTTTTTTCATTTTTCATGATTTTTTAGATTTGATGGTTGATTGGGTTAATTGACTTGGGTGTTATTTTCAGACAAAAAGCCACCAGAAAGACAACCGACAATACCTGATGAAAAAGGGTTAACCATTGTTCAGCCAGTTTCAAAAAAAGATGAAAAGTGACCACGGAGAGGAAAAAATCACATAAAGTGCCAAATCCGGTTTATTGCGCCGGCTTCGGAGGTGCATTCCTTTTGGGAGGAAAAATCGGGAGGAAAATTAAACATGCTCTCAAACAGCTAAAGTTAGAAAATTTTTTAAAGGGATCGATAAAAAAGCTCAAAAAAAAGAAGAAAAAGCTGTCCCTGTAGAAAAACCTCGGGTTGCTTCGTCAGGGATTTTATGTCAAAGCCCAAACCGAAGCCTGTTCTGCTTCCAAAGGGGGCGTTTTTGCCCTTACCCATGCCCTGGCCATGAGCCTGCAGTCGCACGTGCGGGTCAACTGCATCAGTCCCGGCTGGATAGATGTGACCCCCTGGCAGAAAAAAAGCAAAAAGAAAACCATTACCCGGGATGAAAAGCATCACAGCCAGCACTCGGCAGGCTGCATCGGGAAGCCGGAAGACATTGCCGAACTCGTCTGGTATTTGTTATCCGAAAAGTCGGGCTTTATCACCGGCCAGAATTTTTTTGCCGATGGAGGGATGACCCGCAAAATGATTTATGCGTAAAATAAATTATTTTTGCAGGTGAATAAACTTATGATCTGTTATTCTAAAAGAAAATATTATGAAGCCAGCCTCCGGAATTAATACTAAATTGCTTTGGTTAATACCACTTTTTATTGCATTTACTTCCTGCGATGACGGGAGCCTGAATATTTTTTCGGTAGACGAAGACATTCAAATGGGCCGGGAAATTACAGCCGAAATTTTGTCCAACCCTGAAGAATATCCTGTCCTTGATGAAGCGGAATACCCGGAAGCCTACCAGCATTTGCGACGCATCCGCAACCAGGTGCTTGCTTCAGGCGAGGCCTCCGGAGCGTTGCGCTTTAAAGATCGCTTTGACTGGGATGTTTACATTATTGACCAGGATGTATTGAATGCATTTGCCCTGCCCGGGGGAAATACTTTTTATTATTCGGGCCTGATCAAATACCTTGATGACGAAGCTTCTTTTGCCGGGGTAATGGCTCATGAGTTTGCCCATTGCGATCGCCGGCATACCACCAACCGTCTGACCAAGATTTATGGTTATCAGGTGGTTTTGTCTATGCTGCTGGGCGACAACCCTTCCCTTGCAGCGCAGATTGCGGCCGATCTTGCCCTGGGTCTGCAGGCATTGTCTTTTAGCCGGGAAGATGAGTATGAAGCAGACGAATATGCTGTAAAATACGTCTATTCGGGAGAGCTGGATGCCAGGGGGGTGGCTTACTTTTTTGAGAAAATGGAACTGGAAGAAGGTTCAGACTGGATGATCTATTTCAGCACCCATCCCCACCCAAACGACCGGATCGACAAGATTTATGAGCATCATGATGAACTGGGTGGTGAGGCAGGAGAAAGACATGCAGAAAGATACCAGGACTTTAAAAACAGCCTTCCTTAAAATTATTAAAGAAACAATACCCAACGGCTTTTTTCAGGGCAAAGCCATTTTTTCGACCTGTACAACCTCCCGGGTGGTGGAATCATACACAAAAGCCACCACATTGCAGTTTTCTGCTATCCAGTCTGTGTCCAGGTTGACGGAATAACTTCTGGAAAAGACATCACCTGTCTGGATGGCAATATCATTGAGGGTTTCCCCCCATGTTCCGTTGATCCCTTTTCTTAATACATGGTTGTGCTCATAATCTTCAATGACCCCTGAGGGATAATCCGGGTCATTGATTTTTTGGGGGCTGATGATTCCATCCTCTGTAAGAAAGGCAGAAAAACTATATTGGTTTGGCGAAGCGGTAAGCGCATGGATGTCGGCATTTACTTCCAGCTTCCTTTCCTCGGGAAGGTAATTCAGGGAAAGTTCAATGTGAAAGTCCGGGTCAAGGTCAATGATCTGGCTGACGACTTCTGCCCAAGCTGTTGGGCCAATCAGGGGGCTGCCGGATTCGGATTTCCTGTTAACCATTCCTATGGGATAAAGCTCCACCCCAAAATGGGTGTTCAGTTCATCTCCTGCAGGGGAAGTAAAATCATAATCAAAAGGGGGTTCAGAAACCCTTGCAAACCAGCCTGCATGGATCGAGACAATAACCAACCGTTCGCCGTAAAGGGTTTTTAGTTCTTTTGCCATTTGATGACCCGCAGGGCAATTGGGGCATTGATGCCCGGTAAATTCTTCCAGCAATACCTTACGGGTAACCTCCCCGGCGCCGTTATGCCCTGTATGGTCGGTCATATAAGGGGGTTCGATTTTGTCGCATCCTGCAAAAAATAAAAACAGGAAAAGACCGGGCAAAAGAAAATTGCGTATTTTTTTTAAAGTCAACATGATTCCATAAATTAAAAACTACTGCTAACGTTCAGGGTAAAACCGTTTGAGGCGGGAACCTGCCTGCATACCCCACCGACGCAAATGATGCCTTCCCGCTGTTTTCCGTATGAAAGGCTGATGCGGTTACCACCCCTGGAGTATCCTCCACTTAGGGTATAATAATGAATGCGGAGGTCTCTGTCGTCGTTTCCGTAATTGTATTGATTGCTGACGGCAAAAAACCACCTTGGTGCAATGCTGTATTCCAACATGGCCATGGCCCAGTTTTGATTGTCCTGCCGGGTTGACAAGTGCTGAAGCTCCCATCGGATGCTTCTTCTTTGTGGCAGCCGGTGGGTTACATCGGCAATCAGTATATGGGCATAAACCATTTCTTTATCAACGTATCCTTCAATTACGTTTTGGTTGTAAGTGATGTAGGCGTAGGAAAACAAGGCCCTTAAGGTGCGTGAGAATCGCCGGTTGATCTCAATATTGATATCCTCAAAAAACTTTTCATCCCCAAGACGGAAAAAATCGGAGCGATAGCCCTTGGTTCCCCTTTGCCCAACCGGGATGGTGTCGTGCACCCTTTCTTTATGCAGGGAATTGGCCAGGCTGTAATTGATGGTAACGCTGGTGCCAAACGGCCCGCCCAGAGGGGTTTCCCTAGGCAGGCTAAAGTTGAGTTCTCCCATAAAGCCGATTTCGCCGGTTGGCTGGGTGGCATAAGGATACATTCCGCTGAGGCTGTATAAGTGCTGACGGGTTGTGGGAGGGAGGTAGTTGATGTTCAGGTCGTTTCCGGTGGCGTTGCGGTCGGAGCGAAAGCCCATGTTGTCAATTCTTTTGGCCGACAGCAAAAGCCCTGCACCACTCACCGCATAAGAGGCGTTGAGCAGGAGGGCGTGCCCGTCTTTGTAAATGAAATTGTTCTCAGCCGAAGGGTCATTGATCTTGTGCGCATATTCGGAAGAAATACTCACTGCACCCCTTGAGAAATTAAGACGACCGGAAAAAGCCGCCACGTTTTCAGGGAGGTTGTAAAGGGGATTCTGATCTCTTTGAAACTTGCTAACGGCACTGCCACCAAAGGACCATTGGTTTTGGCTTTCGACCAGGGAGGGAACCACCGAATTCAGGTCAACCTGTGCATCAAAACCCCGGACAATCCCGGGACCGGTGTCAAAAAACAGCCGCTGCCGTCCAATTATTCCCCTCATGGAAACTCCGTCAACTGGGCGATATACCAGCTTTAGTCCATCCATGGCGTTATCCACTCCCAGATCCCTTTCTTCATAGGTGCGAAAAACCATACCACTGCCAAACTGTTCGTAAAAATTTCCGAGAGTCACCTCCAGGTTTTCCTGCGAAAAAGAAGCAAAACGATAGGGAATGCCGCTGCCCTGGTACCTTGGGTCGTAACCCAGCAAGGGATTCTGGTAGCTTTCATAACGCATGCCTACCGTAAACCCCTGGTATGAAAAATTCAGGTTACCAAAGCCGTTCATCAGGATTTTCTCAGGCACTTCCGGGGCGCCGATCAAAGAATCGGAAAAATAATACTGGGCCTCCAGCTGAAAATTACCCCATATACGTCCCCCCGGAAGTAATTCCTGGGATTTGAGGGTGGGGGGGGAAGTCAAAAAAAAGGCAAAAGCAAAGGCGATTGCGAATAGTTTCCTTACGGCTTTATTCATTATCTTCCAAAAGTTCTATCAGTTTGTCGAACATATCCCATTCCATTCCGTCAGAAAAAGAGGTGTGCTGGTAAACAATCTCTCCTTTTCCATTAAGGATAAACGTGTGAGGTACATTGTTAACGCCCATGGCCCTGCGAAAGTCGCCGTTTTCATCCAGATAGAACTCGTAATCCCAGCTTCGCCCCATTACCATTGGTAATACATTGGCTCGGGTTCGGGCATCGTCGGTACTAACGGCAATGAGTTTAAAGCCGTAATCCTGCCATTCATGATAAATATCATCAATGGCATTGAGTTCTTTCAGGCAGGGCCTGCACCAGGTTGCCCAGAAACTCACAACAAATGGTTTTCCCTGGTTTTCAAGGGTAGCTGTGCTTACATCCCGGCCCTGCAAAGTTTTGATGGTCAGTTCGGGCAGGGAGGATTGGCTTTGCCCTGCGGTGTAAAAGGTAAAGGCAAAACAAAAGGTGATAAAAGCGATGGTTTTTTTCATTTTGAAAAAGCTTATCAGGATTATTGGGTTATGGTTATTTTTTTTCGATGAATGCCTTGGGGCGTTTCCAGGTGTAAAACATAAATACCGGGCAAAAGCGAACGGGCATCCACCTGACGCACACCATCACCCGGTGCTTTCCCGGGTTTTTGTTCCAAAACCACCTGCCCCCGGATGTCAAAAATACGGATTTTAATTACAGTTTGCTGTTCAGATGAAGTTATGTTTAAAATGCCGGCAGAGGGATTCGGGTAAACATTTAATCCTGATCCTTCAGGCTTAGCGGTAATGGAGGTGGAATCATCATCGTCCCCGTTATCATCATCTCCATTGTCATCATCGTCGTCATCTTCGGGTACCTTGTAAACCAGCTTTGTTGTCTGATAAATTTCAAGGCTTTCAGGGTCCTGGACAAAAGCCAGCAGGCGGATACCGGTACTGTCAATGCCGGTATCCTGGAGGCGATAGGAAAGTTCTGTGGAAAAAGTGGCACCTTCGTACTGGTTGTCAAGACGGATACCTTGCCCGTCTGGGAGGAAAGCCCGCATCACATGATAAAAGTCTTTTTCTCCATTGCTGCCAGGAGGCTGTTCGAAGCCCACATGATCTTCTGTAAGCACCACATACAGATTAAAGGTTTCCTGCGAAAAATCGGAAAAGGATTCCGTTTTCACACTGGCATAAAGCATTTCGTCTTCGATGTGGTAAGAAGCCGCTATTTCAAAACCTGCAGGTTTAAAAAATTCCATATCCATGATGGACTCATTCACTTCCTGTGTATTTCCCTGAAAAAGGGACCCGATCACGGCAAAAGGGGAATAAGTTACCTGGTAAAAATTTCTTCTGATATCGTTGTCCTTTGGGTTAAGAAGGTAAAGCGGACTGCCTTCATAAGCGAAAGGATGGTAAAAAATCATGGCAAATTTTTCATCATTTTCTTCTATCATGGCCCTGATGGTCGGATTTACGATGGCACAGCTTCCGCAATTCTGGCTGGAGAAACTTTCCAGCAAAGAAAGTTGTCGTGCAGGCAGGGTGTCATGAACATTAACCTGTGCCTGCAAGGTATCGCTTGCGGGTTCATTCTCAGGAGCACCATTCAGTCCTGAAAACCATACTCTCAGTTGGTACTGACCTTCCTCTGCGGGCATCCATGGGTTTTCTGCCTCATAAAAAAACGGGATCTGGGGATTCAGGTTGAGGTCGTCAAAAAAGGTGGTTTCCACCTGCCCTTCGTTTACCTGATAGTGAAGATAAATGGACTCAAATATACCCGAACCGATATAGGCCAGTTCTCCTTTTATAGGATAGACGGAGTCGGTAATTGCAAGGGGCCCTCCGAAAAAGCGATCCAGGCGAATATCATTCCGCAGATCTGTTCCGGCATTCAATCCGTTGGGGGTTAAAATAAAAAAGGGCAATATCAGTAAAAGAAAGGAAAAGTAACTTTTTTTCATTTCAGAAATGTTTGGTTTTTTTGGGATTTTGGTGTCAGAATTTGCACGTTTTTTGAATGGTTTAACCCGGATCAAAGAAAACGGGCATTAAGGAATGTAAATTTATAAATATTTTGATCCTTTACAAAATCGGACATTCTTTTTATTAACTAAAAAACCAGGAGCAAATTTAAAGATAAAAGGATTTCGGTGGTTTTTTCCAATAGATTGCCCCTGTTATATTTGTTTGAAAAACCGTGTTTCACTGTTGCAGCTAATAACATTATAGTTAAATTTGTATTTAGATTTCTGTTTAACGTAATTTTCACACATGAAAAATCTGATACTATTTTTTATAAGCACCTTTCTTTTAACTTCACTGACCTTCGGGCAAGGCCTTGTTTTGCTTGACACGGATGAAAACGAAGTTACCGGCGACACCCTTGAAATACCGGGAGACGCTGATGAGAGCCCTATCCAAAAAATAATATTTCTTCGCAATGATACCGACGAAGATATTCATATCATGGCCAGGAGAATTGATATTGACCTGCTTTCCGGCACCGTTAATACTTTTTGTTGGTCTGGTTCCTGTTATGACCCGGGAACGGATGTGTCACAAGTACCCATGACGCTGGCACCAGGACAAGTTTCCACAGAAGATGATTTTTATGTGTATTATTACCCCCAGGGACAGGAAGGTTCTACTGTTCTTGAGTTTGAGTTTTTCAGCGAAAATGAAGGTGATTTTGATACCGTAAGGGTGACATTGGTTTTCATCACCGAGCAAACCACCGGTATTGCAGGAGCTT
>SKVW01000139.1 GCA_007129255.1 Bacteroidales bacterium | reverse complement strand
AAAGCGCAACAATCAATTTACAATCAGAACCTTCTTGTTATAAACATCTTCTTTGATAAATATTCGCAAAAAGAAAATGCCATTATCGAAATTATGAACCGGAATTTTAATTTCACTATTTCTTTCATTGTGAGTGTAAATAACTCTACCGGTTATATCAATAATATCAACTCTGTTTATAATATCCACAGCAGATATATTTATCGCATTGCTGGCAGGATTTGGAAATATGTTTATACTAACTGATTTTGGTTCGTTTATGTTTACACCATTCTCTACAACTACGGTGTAGGTGTTTTCAACCAGCCCGTTTTCTGATATTACTTTAAACTCTACCGGTTCGCTGAAATCCATGGGTGAATAACTGCCATCCACACCTGGCCTTGGTCTTATAAGGGCTCTTTCGGAGATGGTAATTACCGGGGTGAGTGCAGTTACATCAGCCAGGTCAGAAACTGTTGCAGTTATTCTATATTCTTCGTGGTCAAGAACCAGGACCTCCAATACATCTTCTTCAAAATCAAAGGACTTGATAGAAGCCTCGTCTGATGCGAAATTGGTTCCGATAACAATATCATCAAGGCGCAGCTGGGCTCGCGGGCCATCGTTGCCTGCAATATGGTAATACCTCCAGAGCAACTGAACATACTCCTGATTCATTAACGCTTCGGGGAGTTTAACAGTAGGAAGTACTTTGTTATGGCCACTTTCGCGGGTTATATATTGAGACATCTGATTATAATATATCAAATCACTAAACTCACCTTCCTTCCCAATGCGATATTGCAATTGAATGCCGTAAACCCTGTTGTTTTGAAGTATGGTTCCACCTGTCCATTTTAAGTTTATATGCTCCTGGCCGGTTGTATTAATGGCCAGCAATGCCCCGCCAAGGTCTCTTCCTCTGCCGGTATTAATAAAAGAAATACCATCTCCGTTCAAACCGTTTATTCTCGAACGACCGGTATTGTTGTATGGATATCCAATGGTTTCGCTGTCATTTGCGTGGTAATCATCATGTTCAATATAATAAGGATACAGCAAGGGATATCTTAAGCCCGGATCGTCGGTATCGGATTGTAAAAACAACATATTATCGGGATAGGTAAGTTCAGGATTGTCCTCATCCCAATAGGAAAACCCGTAATTGCCCTCATCAAGATTGAATGCCTCCGGGTAAACCAACACCCGGAAGTTATGTTCCACATCAGGGTTAATCCCATCTTTGGCAAAGATTGTGATTTGAGCATCTCCTTTTTTGAGTGGAATCAATTCAACTACGTTATCATTAAGGTTTACTTCAACAAATTCGGGTCGTGAACTGCCAACGCTATAGGTTAGCGCTTCTCCTCCGGGACTTTCAAAAACATCGTTCAGGTCAATAGTTAGTATATCACCGTTTTCAACCGCCTTTTTTAATGATAAAGAATCCACTATTTGAGGGGGCTCAATTATATTGTCAAGCATGTTGCCTTCAAGGCTTATATTGTTGAAAGTAACCCTGCTTATTTCATCTGCTTTTATCCCGCTTTCTATGAATCTTAATCGTATTTTAAACCCGGCATTGTCGTTAACTTCTTCAATAGTATTAAAATTGATTTCGATAAGATTGTATTCCTCTTCGAGCCCAAATTCTGTTGAGTCCAGCCCCGAGGAAATCCAATCATCATTTACAGCGTAATCGACGACAATTGCATCTGCTGCTCCTTCATCTACAGCCGCAAATCTGAAGATAAGGTTTTCATATCCGTTTGAAGGCAGATGAAAGATCAAGGTATTTTCGCCTACATCGCCGGTAAAAGGCTCCCTGATCTGCAATCCTCTCATATTTGCGTCTTCATAAGCAATACCGTCATTTCCTTCGGGACGGTAATTCAGGCCGGTGGGCAGGTTTCGTCGTTCCATGGATGCCTTTCTCCAGTTGGGATGGTCCGGGTAGAAAGGATATCCGTCCAAAGCCGATTGAAAAAAGAGCGTTGCAGGATTTAAAGCATGGTATGTGTTTTCTATTTCTTCAAGCGGTGTATTATTTTCCAATGAAGTGTCAAAAACCCAGAAATGAATCAATTCCGGGTCGTCAGTTTTATGAAAGTGGGCTGTAAGGCTAAAATCCTCATTATCGGATATTATAATTCTGGTTGAGTCAGAATCTGATGCACCCTCCCAGTGAGAAAATGCATATCCGGGTGCGGCGACAGCTTCCAGTTCAACCGGAATATCCTGATAGTATTGACCCGTCCATGGATAGGGAGATTCCTCTACTCCTGGGGTGCCTGGTTCAATTTCAACGGTGTTTATTCTGATATGCCCCTGGCTTTGATCTGATACGTTGAGGCTTACATTAATGAAACCATCCAGGTTAAAATAATTCATAATGTGCTGCCATTGATGTTCCAGACGCTGATTCGAAAAATCGACCATCACATCAACATGCTGTTGCCACTGATTATACGCATCGGGATAACCCCAGCGCGCAAAATGTTCTTCAATTTCCGGGGCCATCATGTCTTTATGTTCCATGATAACATTAATCATCCTTTCGGGGAGAAAGGCAGTGTTTAACTGGTCTGCGAAGCGGGTAAGAAACTGCCGGGTAAACTGTTCGTTTTCCAAAAAACTTCTTAATAAAAAAGTAGACCAGGGTGGGTTTGCCCATGTTGTTTGATGTTCACTGGTTGCAAATTCGATCGTATTCATTTGATAATTGTCGTATAAGCCAAATCCGAAGTCCACATCAAACATAAGCCAACGCCATCTGCCATCATGCCCGTAGGGTGCATCAGGGGTATATTCTTCCGTTCTGGTTCTCCAAAAGTCAATATTATTGCCCGGCCAATCGGTATTATTGGAAAAAATTTGTGCGATCTGGTAGTCTATATAGTTTTCCGTATCTATGCGGGTTTGAATATACTGATAGTTTTCATCGTCTTCCAATCCATGTGTTTCAATAAAGTCTATCGTTTCGTTGTAGTGGATATTATTGCCTTCTTTGACCGAGTTTCTGTGAGTCAGCAGATCAATATTTTCAGGATCAACGCCATATACCCGCTCAAGAAAATGTTTGTCGTATCTTTCCCTTATGTTTTGAATGCCCCAGTATTCGCCGTTCAGAAAAAGTACTGAAGGCGTAAAATCCTGGGTTGTAAAGTTCATATGTTTCACAATTGCCTGAATGGCTGCATCGCGAAACATCGTGCGTGATGAATGTCCTGGAGCCCATACATCTGTGGGGAAATCATTTCCGGAATTTCGCAATATGAGCCGTTTATATTCTGAATGAGGACGGCTGTCAAAAAAGGGATGTTCAAGAAGCGAATTGGAATATTTATTTCGCGCATATATACGTAGAGATTTCATGGGGAATGAACGCGTAGCACCACCATGGATCCTTATCCCGATATTCTGATTGAGTTGTTGATGATGGTATTCCTTGTCAAAAAACTCTATGTTGCCGGGATATTCCCATTGTATGCCATGGCGGGTAAAGTTTCCGGGATATACCCAGCTAAATGAGCTGTTGGGGTTATCAAGACGCCATTGATCGGCATCTATACCGGGTGTGTATATACCGTCATAATAACCAAACAAATGATCTTCCTGTATACCCACAGAGATCACCGGCAATTCAAAATGTTCACGATTTTCGGGATTTATGAAATAGGTATTCGCCGTGTGACTGCTTGGAATCTTCCCTTCCTTGTATGCACGTGCTCTTACTATGGTGCCTTTATAGATGGGATTATCCGGTATATAATAAGGCGCATGGATTGTAGAAGAAAAGTTTGCCAGTCTGTTGGGCTCAACAGATCTGTCAATAATGCTTATATACTCATTAAACATCTTTGATATAAATTCTTTTTCTTCCAGTTCTCCGAAGGGTTCATGAGGATGATATGCATAATGATTTTTATATTCAAAAACTGTTCCTTCAAGATTGTTTATACATGGTTCTGAGCCGTCAAGTGTATATACAATTGTTACATTATCTTCCTGATGAAAAAGCTCAAGATCAAATTCTTCATTAAAAAACCCGCCCGCAGCTGAGAATAATGGTGGTGACAATACACCTGTATATGATTGTGTTGTATTGCTGCTGCCGGGTGTAGGCTGGTCGAAGTAGTACCATATTCCTGTGCCATCAGGCTTTCTTCCATATGAAATATCCGTTGGGATGTGCGTTGGCGGATGTTCATCTATTGTTATTGAATCCGGATTGGTCAATATTATTTCTTCCCCCTCGCTACTGATTTTAAAATTGGTATGCAATTCTTCCTGTTTGCGGAATAGCCGGGCGTTTGGAACTGGTTCCTCAATTGTCCCATCAGGCAGTTGCCATCTTACGGCAAGATTATCACCCCCTTCATGTTCTTTCATTAGGGCCTTTATATAATAATGGTTGCCTTCTTCAAGCGCAACGGGTGAAGATTCCTGTTGAGGATATTTATCCCATTCCCTTGGGAGGGTCCATTCCGGCACACTTGCAATTTCAACAGTGTTGTCAGGATTTTGGTCAGTGCTGAGGTTTAAACTGCCATTGTCATCACTGGCTATCCAAAAAATATAATCACCTGTTTCGGGAGGCTTAATATACCCATGCATACGCTGGCCGTAATGGTCTCCTATATTGGTAGGAGCTTCAAAGCCGGTGGTGACTGCATGTCTTTCACATGGATTGTCAGGATAATTGGGATGATTTATAAGATCACTTATGGCAGCACCTTCAATACCTGTATATACTTCCCTGATTAACCCATTCACCATGGCTTCCTCAGCCTTCCTGTCTTTGCCGGATGCCCAGACCAAAAGAAATTCGCCGGGTTCAATAACCACTGAAGGGAAAACCCATTTGAACGGATTCTCATAATCATCTGATAAACCAAAACCATCAAGGTTTATGGCTTCGTTACCATAGTTATAAAGTTCTATCCAGTCTTCATGGTCTCCATCCTCATCGGTGAAGGTGGTGGCATTGGATGCCATCATTTCATTTATCGCAATATCCTGGGAATTAACTATATTAGAACAGAAAAATAATAAAGTAAAAATTATAAAATATTTAAAACAGGAAACCATATACAAACAATTTTGGAAGTTTTCAATAGCACTGAAAGGTTAACTTAACAAAAATAACTTTATTTTTTAACAGCATATTTTCCCTTCCGGATATTACTTTCCCACAGAAGATTACCCTTATGATAAGCAGGCAGGGATAGATTTTGGCAGGAATCAAAAAAATATCAGGTCTTATCAAAAAACAGGCTGCCCTGTTTTAGGCCGTTGATTTCCTAGGCTTCAGGGCTTATGGGTTTGCAAAATGAACATTGTCGACCAATACGGTGGCCGCTAGAAAAGTGCCGCTGCCATCGACGGGATTCCAGATGGCAAAAGGTATGTTAAGCTGAGTAAGATCCAGCCCCTGAAAGTCGCTTAAAGGGATGGCATATTCCACAAACCCGTTGGTCAGTGGCGTGCTTTCATAATCTTTCAGGAAAATGGCGGCATTGGTTGCTGGGCTTTCCAGCTTAACTTCTGCATCCACAAGGTTTTCCGGCTTGTTGAGTGCAAATACAAGATGCGTATAGGAATCTAAGTTTTGTGGTTCTTCCATTAAAAAGTAGGCTCCGCCCCAGGCACCTCCGGGGAAGTCCAATAACAGACTCTTTTCGCCGTCTATGGCGGTTTCTGAAGCATCAATAAAAGGCTCACCCCCACCTCCATAGGCAATAATCTCCAGGGCACCCAGATCTTCAAAGCCTTCTTTAATCGCATGATAGACAAAGCCGCTGTCCACCGGTGGGCCCAGGGTTTCTTCATCGATATCGAGTTCCGGCGGAGGAGGCGGGTCAAAGCCCTCTTTGGTAAAAACCCTTACATAATCAACAGCCATGCTCTGGGGAAATGTGGTGGTCGCGTCAGGATATCCCGGCCAGTAACCGCCTACGGCAACATTGAGGATGAGGTAGAAGCTACGGAGAAATTCTTTCATCCCCTCTTCAATAGCCACTTCATGAAATTTTACCTCATTTACCTTAAAGCTTAATGTTTCCGGTGTCCAAACCAGGGTGAAAATATTGTAATCTTCACTAAAAGCTGAGCCGGAGGATTCATATGTCCCCTGGCTTTCGCCCTTACGGTTTTCCGCATCGACATAATGAATGGAGCCGTAAATTTTGTAGGGGTTGTGACCCAGCATTTCCATGATGTCTATTTCGCCGCATCCGGGCCAGTCAACAATATCCCGGTTATCACCCAGCATCCATATCGCAGGCCATAAGCCCTGGCCTTCGGGCAATTTAGCCCTTACATCAACCCTTCCGAAACGCATGCTGAAAAGGCCGTTTGTGGTAAGTTTTGCAGAAGTGTAATCATTCTCTCCATGCTTTAATGCGGTAATCTTTAGTGCAGAAATATCACCGTCCATGCCAACCCTTGCATTTTCGTCATTTGTCGTGTAGATCTGCAGCTCGTTATTACCCCATCCGGCGGGCAAGCCAAAGTCTGTTCCATCGCCAGTCTCGAAGGTCCATTTTTGCGGGTCAATTTGTCCTGCATCAAATTCATCATGCCAAACCAGTTTGTATCCCTCGGGAATGTCAAAAGAATAGGCAGGTTCCGGATCACTTTTTTCGCAGGAGTAAGCGGCAATTAAAAACATTGCCGGCAGCCAGATCTTAAGAAGCCTTTTCATGGTGTTTTTATTTGGAGTGTTACATTTTGTTGGTCCGGATGGGTTTTCTTCTTCCCGGGGTTTGCATGGTAAAAATATGCATTTTTTTTTAATTGAAATGTGAAGGCATACATCAGCCGGCTGAACCTGCTGCATTTATCCGGCCCCTGAGTTAGGCTAAGCGGGGGAGCGGGGAATTACAAGCTGTTTGAGCAGATCATGACCCCATCCCCTCCCGGAACAAGCCCGGGACAAACCTAAATAGGGGGAGCCGGACAATGCAAGCTTAAAGTTTTCAGCAATAAAATGTGTGAAAAGTTTGTCAGAATAGCGGCAAATTTCCACAGAGCGGGCGACAGTTCAACTTATCAAGGGGCGGAGGGGGTTGGTGGAAAAATCTGAAGGAGAGGGTCAGTGGAATAAGCGAAAGAGGTGACTGCTGAAACGAAGGGTGGTTGGTTTATCCATTTATTAACAGAAATCACAGATACCAGAAAACAGGGAGCTTTATAAAATGTAAATATAAAACATAAAAAAGGCCTTTTGCTAGTAAACAAAAGACCTTAATAAAAAGTGGGTGGGCGATACTAGATTCGAACTAGTGACCCCCTGCTTGTAAGGCAGGTGCTCTAAACCAACTGAGCTAATCGCCCGGAATTTTCGCGGTTTGTGGGTGCAAATGTAAAGCAATTTTTTTAAACGGCAATTTTTTTTCAAAAAAAATACATCTTGTTTTTTCCAGCAATCAAGTCTACCTTGATTTTTCTTATATTTGAGATTTTTTAGGATAACCTGAACCAAAACCCCTCCAATTAAACTAACCTTCCCCTTTCTTCTGATATTCCTTTCCGGTTTTTTCCTGAGTTTCGAATCGCACGCCGACCGGCCCCAATGGGACGATCCCCATAGCCTTCCCAAATGGCTGACCCCGGAGGAGAAGCTTCGCCTCCACGAAGTCGGCAAAAACTTTACGCCAACCGATCCTCCCACAGCCCCTGTGCGCAGCATTGCCGAATTCGAGCGCCTGGAAGGGGTGCTGATCCGCTATCCCCTGGGAATTCCCCTGGACCTTGTGGCCGCCATGTCGCAGCATGCCATTGTGTATACCATCGTTGCAGACCAGTCGGTGCAGAACCAGGCCGTGAGCGATTACACCAATGCCGGAGTGAACATGGACAATATTGAATTCATCACCGCCCCCACCAATTCCTACTGGACACGCGATTACGGCCCATGGTTCATTGCCGATGGCAACGATGAAGTGGCCGTGGTAGATTTCCCTTACAACAGGCCCCGGCCCAATGATGATGCCATCCCCGAAGCGGTGGCCACACAACTGGGCCTCACCCGATATGGCATGGACGTGGTGCATACCGGGGGCAACTACATGAGCGATGGAATGGGGCAGGCCGCCTCTACCGACCTGGTGTTTACCGAGAACAACCATAACCAGACTTACGTTCTGGATAAAATGGAGGATTTCCTGGGCATTGAAAACTATCACGTTACCATTGATGCCCAGGGTGATTACATTCAGCACATCGATACCTGGGCCAAATTTCTGGATGTGGACAAGATCCTGATCGGGGAAGTGCCCGAAAGTCACTACCGTTATTGGGCTTATGAGCAGGTAGCCGATTATTTTGCAGGGGAGATCAGCTCCTATGGCACCCCTTACCAGGTTTACCGGGTGTATACTCCCGACGGGCAGCCCTATACCAATGCCCTGATTTTAAATGAAAAAGTGTATGTGCCCATTACCGGTTCTTCATGGGATGCCGATGCCCTGGCAACTTACGAGGATGCCATGCCGGGATATGAGGTCCTGGGTTTCCATGGCAGCTGGCACTCCACTGACGCCCTGCATTGCCGGGTAAAAGACATGGCCGACACCGGCATGCTGCACATCAGCCATATCCCCCTTCACGGAGAACATGATTATCAGCCGGAATTCGAAATACAGGTGGACATCATCCCTTACAGCAGTGAAACGGTTTACAGCGACTCCCTTTTCCTGATTTATACCGCCCAGCAACCCGACGGGATCTTTGAACCCGAAATGTTTGACACCGTGCCCATGTTTCACTTGGAAGGACATACCTATGCCGGCTTGCTTCCGGCGGCACCCGGCGACACCCTGGTTTCCTATTACCTTTCGGCCGCCGATGCTTCTGGCCGCAAGGAAACCTGGCCCCTGATCGGCGCCCCGGGTGCCCGCTCTTTCCGGGTCTCCGCCCCCGAAAGCATCGCCTTTGAACCCGGATCCCTGGTATTTAACACTTACGTAGATATGGTTGAAGGGAAGCCCCTGGTGGTCAGCAATCCTGCACCCGCTGCCATTGATATTGAAAACATTGAAATGCTTGGAACAGAAGACATTCCCTGGTATGTGGAGCCTTCTTCCATTTCATTCCCCTTTACGCTGGAGCCGGACGAAACCCTGGAACTCTCGGTTTATGTGGATCCCTTCGGGTTTACAAAAAACGACGGTTATTTAACGGATTCCATTCAAATCCTGGCCGATGGCAGCGAACATTTCGTAAAAATCCTTCTGAATGATGCTGTTTCTTCTGCTCCGGACATTGCCTTTTCGCCCGATTCCCTGGTGTTTGAAACTTATGAACAGATGGCTGAGGGGCTTCCGTTATTGGTGTCCAATCCCGAGGAGATCAGCCTGGGCATTGATACCATCTGGATGGAGGGAACCTATGGCCTTCCCTGGTACGTGGAGCCCGGACTGAACTTCCCTTACACCCTTGAACCGGATGAAAACCTGGAGCTTACCGTTTATGTGGAGCCTTACGGACTGAAAAGTTCCGGAGCGTACATGACCGATTCCCTGTTCATTCATTCCGGGCCCTACGAGCATTTGATCATGATCTATGTGCGGGAGGATATTTTTGTGGGTGCCGGAATCGCTCCTGGTACGAAGCTTCCGTTTAAAGCCTACCCCAACCCTTTCAGCCGGCAGGTTCAACTGGAATTTAACCTTGAAGGATCAGGGCAGGTGGTGATGGAAATTTTTGATCTGCAGGGACGCAAAGTCAGGAAATTAACTGATGAAAACCTGCCTGCGGGTTCGCACACCTTTGCATGGGACGGCCGAAGCCAGAACGGCAGCCACCTCCCCGACGGGATCTATATGGTCAGGCTACTGGCCGGCGAACAGCTGCTAACCCTGAGGATTTTCATGATGCAATAAATTGAGTTTTGCCACGGATTGCATTAATAATCAAGATTAGAAAAATCCGCGAGCATCAGCGTTTTGCAAAAGGCAAACCGCGATAATCAGCGTTCCTTCTCAAATTAGAACGCGGATGCAACGGATGCTTCGCAAGCGCGGATGAACGCGGATAGAAAAACATTCGTGAACATTCGTGAAATTAGTGGCGAAAAATGCCACGGATTAAACCAATAATCGTGAATAGAAAAAATCCGCGACTATCAGCGTTTTGCCAAAGGCAATCAGCGATAATCAGCGTTCCATTTCAAATTAGAACGCGGATGCAACGGATGCTGCGCAAACGCGGATAAGCGCAGATAGCGCAGATAGTAATTTAATTTGCCCTTACAGGGCGCCTTTTTTTACTTATCTCTTTTTTGCCCGGGGCGATGCCGCCGGGCTAAAATAATCCGGGCTTTCAGCCCGAAAGAGGCCCCGGAGGGGGCAGCCTAATTCAACCCAACGGCAACGCCTTGGGGGTACAAAATACCAAACCAACCCTGCGCCCTGAAAGGGCAGATTAATAGATTTTTTAAGTGTCTCGTCCTGAAAAAGGTTACAACCATGAGGGCTAAACATCAGCACCTAATTGCGTTCCATTCAGATCAGAACGCGAATGCAACGGATCCCTCCGGGAACGCGGATGAACGCAGATAGAAAAATATTAGTGAACATTCGTGCCATTGGTGGCGAAAAATGCCACGGATTAAACCAATAATCGTGAATAGAAAAAATCCGCGACCATCAGCGTTTTGCCAAAGGCAATCCGCGACTATCAGCGTTCTATCCTAATCAGAACGCGGATGCAACGGATGCTTTGCAAGCGCGGATGAACCCGGATAGAAAAACATTCGTGCCCATTCGTTCCGTTCGTGGCTGAAAGGCTTGCAGAAAACATATTTTTTACGTAAATTGCATGACGTAAAATACGTTACGCACATTACTTAAATAAATGAAGGCTCCAAACAATCCTTTCGTCCTCACAGGTTATGTTTCTCCGGAATATTTCTGCAACCGGCAAAAGGAACTTTCCTGGCTTGAGAGCAATTACCTGAACGAGCGCAATGCCCTGCTATATTCCTGGAGGCGCATGGGAAAAACGGCCTTAATCCGGCATTTTTTCCGGATACTGGAGAAGGACCACGGAGTGGAAACCCTTTACATCGACCTGATGGGCGCCCAAAGCATGCCAGAAGCCATTAAAGCCATCACACAGGCAATACATCAAAGGTACGGGCACAGCACATCGGGAATATCGGGCAACATTGGAAAACTGCTTTCCCGGCTTGGGATGACGGTAACTTTTGACCCCTACAGCGGTTTCCCAAAATTTTCCTTTGGACTTACCCACCTGCCTCCCCCGGAGCAATCCCTGGATGCCATTGGGGAGTTTCTTTCCAAAAGAAAGAAAAGCCTGGTGATCGCCATGGATGAATTCCAGCAGATCGGGTACTTTGACGACCCGGCAGCCGAACCGGTATTTCGCGCATGGATGCAGGGCTTTCCCGGGTTGCGCTTTGTATATAGCGGGAGCCAGCGCAACATGATGCGGGCCATGTTTACCGAACAAAACCGGCCGTTTTACAAGAGCGTGCAGATACTGGAACTTAATTCCATCCCCGAGAAGGAATATTTCCCGTTTATCCGCGGGCACTTTACTGCAGCAGGAAAACCCATTGAGGAAGAGTTGCTTAATGAGATCTATGCCTGGAGCCGGGGGCAGACCTATGCCATCCAGCTGGTTTGCAATAAATTGTTCGGATTGGCCGACAACCCTCGAAAGGAGAGTCTTCAGCAGGTTTTCTCGGAGATCATTGAACAGGAAAAGCCGGTTTTTGCCAATTATGCAAGGCTGCTCACACGCAACCAATGGGAGGTGTTAAAGGCCATTGCCTTATCCGAACCCGCCACCAATCCCCAGTCCAAAGAGTTTTTGCAAAACCACCGGCTTGGGGCGGCCAGCTCGGTGGCCACTGCATTAAAAACACTGATCAAAAAAGAACTGGTTATCGAAGAAAACGACAGCTACCTGTTGCATGATGTCCTGCTGGCCAACTGGCTGAGGCAAAACCCGTGAAATATTTCTGCCACGGATTACACGCATGAACACGGACAGGGATTAAAAAATCCGCGGCAATCAGCGGCGACCGAAGGGCATCTGCGACCATCAGCGTTCCATTCAAATCACAACGCGGATGCAACGGATCCCTCCGGGAACGCGGATGAACGCAGATAGAAAACATTCGTGAACATTCGTGAAATTAGTGGTGAAAAATGCCACGGATTAGACCAATTAAACACAAAAAAAAAATCCGCGACTATCAGCGTTTTGCCAAAGGCAATCCGCGATAGTCAGCGTTCCATCCTAATCAGAACGCGGATGCAACGGATGCTTCGCAAGCGCGGATGAACGCGGATAGAAAAACATTCGTAAGAATTCGTGAAATTAGTGGCGAAAAATGCCACGGATTAAACCAATAATCGTGAATAGAAAAAATCCGCGACTATCAGCGTTTTGCCAAAGGCAATCCGCGTTAATCAGCGTTCCTTCTCAAATTAGAACGCGGATGCAACGGATCCCTCCGGGAACGCGGATGAACGCAGATAGAAAACATTCGTGAACATTCGTGAAATTAGTGGCGAAAAATGCCACGGATTAAACCAATAATCGTAAATAGAAAAAATTCGCGACCATTCGTGCCGTTCGTGGCTGAAAACTTCTGTGGTAAAAAATTTATTTCCCAGCGCTCAAACCCAACTCACCGAAAAATTTTCCATGCCTGTTTATCTTTTTCCCTTGAAAAATTTAATATTTTCGTTGCATCCTTATCAAAGCTATATTTTATTCTTTTACACCCCATCAAAACCCAACCCTTATGAAAACCTTTACCTCCATCCTGTTTTTGAGTTTATTCGCCCTTTCTTTACATGCCAGTACTTCCGGGCCCGGCCAGCCGCTGCCTGATGAATTTCCCGAAAAAACGGAAGTCTCCCCTTTACTCGCTGCAGGTTCCGGACAGGAAACCTACCGCTCCCTCGGCTGGGACGTTTTACTGCATTTTAATGCCCATGCCCCTGTTGGAGGAGAACAGGCTGTGACCACCGACGGAGAATACATTTATACGGGCAGTTTTGCGCACAACCTTCTACGGAAATATGACAAGGATGGGAACTTCCTTGAGGAGTTCACCATAGACGGGGTAACGGATGTCCGTGATTTTACCTTTGACGGGCAATATTTTTACGCTTCCACCGGGGGGGAGTCTATCTTCAAACTGGACCTGGCAGAAGAAGTGCTGGTATCCACCATATCCCTGACGGGCATCACCTCCCGACATCTGAGCTTTGACCCTCTGGCCGATGGGGGAAACGGCGGTTTCTGGGTTGGTGACTGGGACAACCTTTTCCTGGTAGACAGGAACGGCAATACTCTTGAAGGCCCCATTACCGATGAGGTCAATGACCTTTTCGGGTCGGCCTATGATCCCTGGACAGAAGGAGGCCCTTACCTCTGGTTTTTT
>SKVW01000147.1 GCA_007129255.1 Bacteroidales bacterium | reverse complement strand
TATGGCTTCTTCCATTTTTCCTAACTGCCGGTATGCCATGGAAATATTATGCAGCAACTGTGCATTATCCGGCTTCAGTTCGTATGCCTGCAAAAAGTAGTCAAGGGAAGTTTCTACTTCTCCCTTCAGGGCATGGGCAACTCCCAGGTTTTCAAGGGCAGGCCAATGATCCGGTTTTATGCCATGGGCTTTTTCAAGATAATGAATGGATTGCTCCAGGTCTCCCCTGAATTTTCCGTACAGCTCACCTAATTTATTGTAAGATAAATAGTAAAGTGATTCTTTCTCAACAGATTGTTTAAAAAAGTAAAGGGCTTCATCAATTTTTTCCAGCTGTTCTAAAGCCCTGGCTTTTTCATATAAATAACCAGGATTATCGGGCTGAATTTCAATAAGTTTTGAAAAAATGTCCACTGACAGTTCCGCTTGCTGTTCATTTCGGGATTTTTGACCCAGGGCTTTCAGGTTATTCAAAACCAAATTATGGCCCGGGGAAATCTCCATAGCCGAAAGGTAGGCATGGTAGGCATTTTGAAAGTCACCTGAATAGGTATAGGCATTTCCGAGGAGTATCCAGCCTGAAGTGTAGCGCGGATGGATATCCAGCCCCCGCTGAAGATATACAACGGCCTGTTGCAGCTTTTCCTGCTCACGTACTTCGGAAAAAACCTCCCCGGACCGCTCAATCAAGGCCCCTCCGGCAGATACATTTACCTTGGCACTGTTTTCGGAAATGCGCACATCATGGGTAAACAGGGTAAAGTCATCCTTCCATACCGGGTTGCGGGTAACGGTTTTCAGGGAAAATCCCAAAATCATAAGCAGCAACAATCCAACGGAAAGGTATTTCACATAAATTGGCCTTTGCAACTTCTGTATACCATACCAAAGCAGATAGCCCACCGAAATGGCAAAACCCAGGGAGGGCATAAAAACAAAACGCTCATTCATAAAGGTTCCCACCGGAACAGCCAGGTTGGAAACTACAGAAAGCGTCAACAGGAAAAATAAAACCCCAAAACCTGCAATATTTTTATTTTTCAGTGAAAACAAGGCAAAAATGCCAAAGAACCCATACAGCAGAAAGGAAAGGATAACCTGCCAGTTGCCCCATTCCATAAGGCTGATATGATAGGGATAATAGTCGTGGGTAAGCGGATGAGGGAAAAACAGCAGCTGAACATACCTTCCCAGGGTATAGAAAATGGTGGCATATTTTTCAGCAGGTTCTGCATGCAAAAAGGGGTTGTTGAGCAACTCTGCCGAAACCCGGCCTTCTCCGAAAAAGAAACCGAGTGCCTGATATCTCAAAATAAAAAATAACACCACTGGTACAATAAGTAACGAGAAATACTTAAAGTTTTTCTTCAGGTTTATGTCCGTGAAAAAATAAACGGCAATAGGTATCACCGCCAAAAAGGTAAGGGCGTTTTCTTTGGAAAGCAACGCCAGCAAAAAGAACAATCCTGTCAGTATTCCGGTGAGGGGCTTTTTCTGGCGAATCCAGGAAATGAAGTAATGCAGGGTCAAAAGCGAAAACAGCAGGCTCATGATTTCGTCCCGTCCTTTGATGTTGGCAACGGCTTCGGTATGAACAGGGTGAATGGCAAAAAGAAGGGCCGCCAAGAAAGGAAGGGATATCCACCATTTTCCTTGCATAACATACCCGGGCAGCAATCTGAGCAAAACATGAAAAATCAGGCAGGCCAGAAATGCATACAGCAAAACATTGAACAAATGGCCCCAGAAGGGATTCAGACCGAAAAGTTCATATTCCAGGGCAAAAGTGGCATGAGATAAAGGACGGTACCTCCCTCCTTCCAGCAACTGCCGGTCCTCTCCAAAAAAGCCGGTAAAGGCGTCATTGGTAAAGATATCCCCCATCCCGGAAATACCTTTCTGTGTAAAGGTGTTTTCCCGGATCAGCATCAGGTCGTCCAGGGCATACTGGTGGCCTAATGTGTTGGCATACAACAGAAAAGAAATGGTAAAAAGCAAGAGGTAAGGAAAAACCTTTATCCGGGGCGTGGCCGGGCTTTCAGGCAAAAGTTCGGGAGTTTTTCCTTCGGAGCCCCGGGCCTGTTTTGAAGGTTTCTTTTTTGCCATGATTCAAGCTTTTACTCAAGGTCGGGATACAAAAGATAGGGTCTTCGCATTTTTCGGAATTGAACAAGGTCTTCCTGCCACTCTGCATGGATTTGCTCTTCTGACCAGCCGGCAATGATTTGCCGGCGTACTTCTGCATTACCCATCAGCCTTTCAAACGAATCGAGGAAAAAATTATCCTGGTCGGGAAAGTGCCGGTAAGCCTCCAGCAGGTATTCAAGGTTGATCCGGTCTTTAGCCCGAAGCTCCTCCATTGGAATTTCCCGGAGGTCCCGGCCAAAACATTTTTCACCTTTCAGGGGAGGGTTGGGAGAAGCACTAACACTTTGAGGGGTAAATGTATAGCTAAACTTACTTTCTTTAAAAGATGAATGTCCGAAAATCTGAAACGGGTCAGGGGTACCCCTTCCTACACTTACCTGGGTTCTCTCAAAAAAACAGAGCGATGGATAAAGGTAAACCGCCCGCATATTTGGCAGGTTGGGCGAAGGAGGTACCGGCAGCTCATAATAGGTCTGACGGGTATAATTTTTTATGGGAATTACCTTCAGGTCCACCTCCAGATTTTCTCCCAGCCAGCCTTCCCCATTCACCATGCGCGCGTATTCTCCGATGGTCATTCCGTGCACCACAGGAATGGGATGCAGGCCTACAAAAGAAGAAAATTCAGGTTGCAGTATGGGGCCATCCACATAATGCCCGTTGGGATTCGGCCGGTCCAGCACGATCATGGGAACCTGCTGTTTCGCAGCTTCCTCCATGATGTAGCTCATGGTGGAAATATAGGTGTAAAACCGGGTTCCCACATCCTGGATATCAAAAAGGATCACATCAAGGTCTTGCAGCTGTTCCCCTGTGGGCCGGCGGGAGGCTCCGTAAAGGCTTACCACTTTAAGGCCGGTTTCAGGGTCTGTGCCGCTTTCTACCAGCTCACCATCGGCAGCCTTACCCCTGAAGCCATGCTCCGGACTGAATACTTTAACAATCTCTATCCCCGCAGCTACCAATGAATCTACTAGATGGGTCTCACCGATCAGGGAGGAGTGGTTTCCGGCAACAGCGACCCTTTTACCCTGAAGCAGGGGAAAATATTTTTCGGTTTGCTCTGCCCCGGTAAGCAGCCTATTGTCCTCAGGAGGGTGATCCTTCGGGGCAGCACTGACAGAAGGAGAACCCAAAAATCGATGGATCCCAAAGACAATAAGGCCTATGGTTAAGATACCCAAGAAAGATATACTGGCAATTTTTTTCATTCCCGGGATGATTTAAAGATGTTTTTCGGCATGATAGGAGGAACGCACCAGGGGGGCACTTTCCACAAAACGGAATCCTTTGCGGCGGGCCATTTCTCCATAACGCTTAAAACCATCGGGATGCACATATTTTTGCACCGGCAGGTGGCGGCGGGTGGGTTGAAGATACTGCCCAAGGGTGAGCACCTGGCAACCAATGCCAAGCAGGTCGTCCATGGTCTCGAAGATTTCTTCTTCAGTTTCTCCCAGGCCAAGCATGATGCCTGATTTAGCGCGGATTCCCGATGCGGCAATATATTCCAGCACCCTGAGGCTGGTTTGATAGTCGGCAAAAAGTCTTACTTCCGGTGTCAGCCTTTTCACGGTTTCCAGGTTGTGGCTGATCAC
>SKVW01000233.1 GCA_007129255.1 Bacteroidales bacterium | reverse complement strand
CTCTCCGGGATTTGCCATACGCTGAAAGGGGGATTCATCCATGAGTTGCTTTTTTTCTTTCTCAGACAACGCCTTTACCCCCATATCCGTTTCCGTAAATCCCGGTGCCACAACATATACATAGATCCTGTGTTTTGCCAGAGCCTTGGCTAATGACTGGCTCATGGCATTCAATCCCGCTTTACTTGCGGCATAGGCGGGTTGCTCAGGCTCTCCCCTGAACGCCCCTCTTGAAGAAACATTGATAATTTTGCCCCCATTTTGCCTCTTCATTTCTCTTGAGGCCCAGTAACAAAGATTAGCCGCAGTAATCAGGTTTACATTCAGGATGTGCTCCCATGCTTCATTCCATTCATCGAACTCATTATCAATATTGTGAAAGCTTGAAACCCCGGCATTGTTGACAAGCACATCTATGCGGCCGAATTTGCCGGTGAAATCCCGGATCAGGTGTTCAGGCGAATCTTTTTCTCCGATATCATACTGGAATAAACCATGGTTTTTGCCCGGCAATTCATTCAGTGTGTCAAGGGCAGCCTGCTCATTGGAGCGATAATTGATCCCCACATTGGCACCTTTTGAAGCAAAGGCCAATGTTGTTGCTTTGCCTATACCCCGGGAGCCACCGGTAATTAAAATGTTCTTTCCCTTAAAATCGATGTTTGCCATTTTACTGGTTTAATTAAAAAGTTTCGTTATAGGCCAATGTTTCTCCCGTGTTTGTGGTTTTGAGTTTCGGGATACTTTTTTAATTTTCGGGACTTAAACCAACCGCCCGAAGACAGGAGAAACAAGTGCACTTACGCTCAGACCAACAGTTCAGTTTACACAGGATTGCTAACATCAGAGCCACTACCATTTTTCTTTGGATATATCCGGCCATATATACTTTTCATATATCTGCCTTATGCCATTCATTTGCTCTGAAGTCAAACCGGGCAGATCCGATGCCCTGACATTCGAAACCACTTGATCCGGAACCGATGCACCGGGGATGACGCAACCAACTTCCGGAAACATCAGAATCCATTTCAGGGCCACTGCCGGTAAATTGGTATTTTCCGGGAAAAGTTTTTTAATCTCTTCAAAGGCTTCCAATCCTTTCATAAAATCCACTCCCGAAAATGTTTCACCATAATCCAGCACATCGTCACCTTTAAAAGACCGATGATCTTCTTTGCTGAATGTGGTCGAAGCTGAAAACTTTCCGGTTAACAAACCACTGGCCAATGGCACCCTGGTGATTATGCCAATATTTTTTTTCGCTGCTTCCCCAAAAAAATGTTCAGCAGGCCGTTGTCTCAGCATGTTGAAAATAATCTGTATGGTGGTTACATTATCATATTCAATGGCTTTGAGCGCTTCATCAATGGTCCCGACACTAACACCAAGGTTCCGTATTTTCCCTTCTTTTTTCAGGGTGTCAAAAAAATCAAATATCTCAGGGCGATGGTAGGTCTGGGACGGGGGACAGTGCAACTGAATAAGGTCAATGGTTTCCAGGCCCATATTCTTTAAACTGTCCTCAACGAATTGGCGCAACACCTTTGTTTGATAAGTCTCGTCCGTATGTGGCGAGAGCCGGCGACCGCACTTGGTCGCAACAAATATTCGTTCATTTCGGGAGCGAACAAGGCGGCCAACCGCTTTTTCGCTTTCACCGTTCTCATAAACGTCGGCAGTATCAATAAAATTGACACCATTGTCGATTGCCGTATTCAATATGGCATCCGCCTTTTTGTGGCTAAAGCCACTGCCCCATTTCCCACCAACCTGCCAGGTTCCCAGGCCGATCTCTGAAATCTCAAATCCTGTTTTTCCTAATGATCGTTTTTTCATTTCGTCAGGGTTTTTTGGTTTGACATAATACCCGGGCAATTGAAAAAATCCTTTAGACCTGTCCATCAATGTCAGCCCGGAGTGGAAGATATGATTTTGGCCCTGGTTTTTTTACAGGTATAAAGGTAGGATATTTTCTAAAAACCAATTCGTAAGGAGTATTTTTAGGGAAAGAGCAGAAAAGTCTGGCCCATGGGGTCTTGCCTGATGCCCTTCAGGCAAAGGAGGGCTTACCGGGTATAAAGATTTAAAAATATGGGTGTCTATAGAGGTCCTGATTTTATATTCGGTCAATCAAGGTTCTTTTTGCGTTGTTCATATTCTTCATGGTCAATCTCTCCTTTGGCATAGCGCTCTTTCAATATATCCAAAGGGGATTTTCCTTCCGTCTGGAATTCTGTTTTCTGACGTGGTCTTCTGGCTTTTACTACCAGCCATATAATGATGATCAGTACAATGAGGGCCAATACCCAGGCCAAAACCATATACCAGCCGTGTATTCCAGGATCATGATGAAACATAGCAATTCTCTTTTTTTGGTTTGTTTAGCAAACGATGAAAATTTCATTCCAAAAAACAGGATAACTCCTTGATTTGGCCTGAATACAACCTAAACCGCTCGCTTTTTTTAAAAAAATCTGTGTTGCATTTGGGAACCTGTGGGGTTTTTTCCACAGCTATTGCCTCAAAAAAACCCCAATCGGAACTGGTCAATTGGCCCTTCTGTTTGCTCTTGCTTTGCAAATTGATTCAAGCCGGGGATGCCGGCCCGGATTCCATGCCACTGTTGAACAAGGGCAAACTTTCCTTTACAGACCGGTGCCGAATGGTCCCACCCATGATTTTCTTCACTCTCAGCAAAATGCCGGTTACCGGTATCAGCCCGCCCCCGATGACCTTGGTCAGGGTAATGGCCTCCTGAACAGTATGCTAGTTTCTATTATGGCGCTGAAGCCGGGCGTCTTTGAAGCCCATTTTCCATTGGCTAAGGCCAATATCCGGAACCTTCCGGTTCCTTTAAGAAAACAGGAAGTTCCTGACCATAAGCAACCGGAAAATTCACAGCAATTTCCAGCTTCCGGAATTTTCTGCAATACGCCTGTCCGTTTCCCTACACCAACTGTACGGGAATGAACAAATAAAATAGATTAAACATATCCCCACACTCATTTAAGAAGCTGATTATGTGCCACATAATATAAATGGCCTGAATTTGGAGCAGTAAAATTTGCGGACATAGAATTTTGCTGAAACATATTATTTTTGAAAGATTTTTCCAACAACCCCAACCTAACACCATGCTAAAAAACTACTTCCTCATTGGCCTGCGCAGCATTTTCAGCCAACGTTTTTACAGCATCCTCAATATATTGGGACTGGGTGTCGGGTTGGCTCTGGTAATTTTTATCGGTCTTTACCTGCACGACCAGCATCGCTTTGACCGGTGGTATGCCGACCATGAGCGGATTTATCGTGTGGAGTATGGAGAATGGGGCATCATTGGCCCGGCCTTCAAACGATTGATTGAAGAGTCCAGTGCAGATATTGAGCAAACCCTAAGACTTAATACAAGTGTATTTCACAATTCAGCGTTGCGTAAAGACAAAGAAATGGTACGCATCAGAAATATTGTGGCTGCCGACCCCGAAGTTTTTGATTTTTTTGATCTGACCATTATTCACGGAGAAGCAGCCACTGCACTTGACGACATAGGAAATATCGTGCTCACCCGCAGCGAAGCCCTGAGATTATTTAATACGGAAAACCCCATTGGTGAAGTACTAAGTCTTAACGACGAATACAACCTGGTGGTTTCGGCCGTGATTGATGACATCAGCCATTTTCATGTGAGAGTTGATGCACTGGTTTCCTTTTTTATCTTCGGAATTTATTATGGCACAGATTATTTTGAACGCCCCGG